>JAIQEZ010000237.1 GCA_020073545.1 Terriglobia bacterium
GGATTATGGGCTCGCTTGGGTAGGGTGACTTCGATGCGTTTGTCGGTGATCTCGACCTCAGCTGGGGTATTCAGGAAATGGCGGAACAGTTGGCGGGATTGTGCCGATTCATATCCGGCCAGTTGCCGGCCCAGCATTCGGTAGAGTCCGCTGGCGACTTCGGTGAGAGTGACGTCGAAATCGATCTTCAGGCGGACCGCCGAGCTCAACGCGTCCAGATGAAAGAACTTGACGGCGTCGGCCAGCCCGTTCTCGATGAGCATGCGTTGCGCGTAGCGGGTAATGCGTTTCGCCGCCGAGGTGCGCAGATCGTTGGTGAGCAGGACTGTGGGCTCCTCATGTCCCAAGTCGGTGATCAACATTTGCCGAATAGGACCCTCATAATCGCGTAAGCTCACCTGCTGGTCGACGACTTTGGGGTTCTGGTACATGCGGTGCGGCACATCCAGGTGTACCGTGCGCCAGGCTGACCGTGGCGTGTTGGCCACCTCGCGCAAGATCGCTGGCGATCGGCGGCGCAGGGTCATGAAGGTGATGCCCATCTGGTTCAGCCGGTTCAGCTTGGCGTAGGTGGTCAGCTTGGAGTCGAAGACCAACTCGGGCGGCAGCTCACCATAGGCCGTCTTCCAAAACTTGACGAAATCCAGGACCGCATCGGCTTGGTCCTGTTTGAGCAAATCGGCCTTGGAGTAACAGAATACATGGCTCTCGGCATCCTGAGCCAGAAAAACCAGAATCGACTTTTGGCTGCGGCTGCGTTTGGAGAGGTAGTGCCGCTCCACAAACTCGTCGGCCCCGAAGAACGGAATCGAGTGGAAATCGAGATTGAAGCTCTCGCCCTTGAGTAATTTCTTCTGCCGCAGAACGCCGATCCAGAGTTTGCGAAGCTTCTCGTTGATTTTGGGTGAAAAGCTATGCGAGTAGGTATCCAGGTAGGTCGTCTTGGGCACCACGTTGAGCCCCGCAAACAGAGCCAGTCCTTCATCGAAGACCAGGTCCATGACATGGCTTTTGCGCTCGGTGCTGCAGAGCTTCAGTCCCAGTAGGGAAAGCCAGGCTTGAGCGGCCGGGATCATATTGCTGCCGGGGTAACCGGTCTGTCGAACCAGGCCGGGCAAGTCGCAATCCACCAGCAGGGGTAGAAACAAGAACAGGCCGCCGAGTTGAGTCGTGAAGCGGCGCGGGGCAAGAGAGAACTCCCGGCAATCGGCGATGGCAGCGGCCGTGGGATGAAGCGTCGCCGGCCGTTCTTCATCCTGGCGCCGAGGCAAGCGGGCGAAACCTTCCTCGTGCAAGATCTCCCAGATGGCAGTGGTACTCAAGGGAGTCTGCTGGGTCTTGAGGGCGCTCTCGATGTCGTAGATGGAGAGGTTCTGCTTGCGCATCCCCAGGATCAGTTCGCGGAGGGCGTCTTTCTTGGGCTGAGTATGGGGGCCATGCTTGAGTTCGCGGAAGAAGTCGGGCTTAGAGCGACGGAAATGATGGCACAAGACGCGAAAAGAGCCCGGCGTGTAGCCAAAGCGGCCGGAGACGTCGGCCGAGGAAAGGCCTTCGACGAAGTAGGCCCGGAGGGCCTCGTACTGGCGTTGGGCGGCGGAGGTGGGTTCGAGGAAGAAGCGGGCTTCTGAGGTTAGCTTATCTGGTGAACTCTCCATAGAACAAATACTGACACTTCTGTTTCAGCGAGTCAACAACAATCAACTCTCTATCGGAGCAGAAGATGCGGATATTGCCTGAAACCGGGATCGCCGTGCTTATAGCCACATTTTGCACCTGCAATACTACGTTCCGGCCGGCTTACAGAGACTTTACACGATCTGTTGTTAAATTCACCAGATTAGTAACGAACCTGACAGTGGGCTATACCATGGCTGGGGGTTCGAGGAACGGAACGTTATCTCACGCTTTGCCGTGAAAATTCAGGCTAGCCTCGATTTCCACGGACCCCCGGATGGTGGGCCTCCCGCCGGTCCTCCAGGGCGAAGCCCCCGCCAATTGGGCCTTTGCTGGCATCGGGCGTTAGCATTATCGAGTTCTGAAAAAGTCTGTAAAGCGGCAGCACAACTGAGTCGGATCTACAAGAAGCAAAACATTTGTATACCACAATGTTTTATAGCGACGCCGGTGGAGGCACTTTCTGTACTTGCAATGCCTAATGTGGATTCAACGCTCTTTACGCCCAACTCTTGACCACGGCAACCGGTGCCGACATCGATGTTTCGGGCACATAAACACATTTCGGACCCGTGTACTTTGGCACCACCATAGCCTGGTCTGCCGCCAGGCGCCCGTTAGGTCAACGAGGAGCCGTGGAAATCGAGGCTAGGCCACCAGACCCTGGGTCCGCGCGCACGACCTGTTCGAAAGTCAGGAACCCGCGGAAAAACGGCGACTCCTGAATTTTCTACTCTCGAACTGCTTATGGAAGGGCGGCGTGCTCACCGCAGAATATCGTCAACCACTTGACATGTTGGCACTTGCGCGTGAGGCTTGCCGAGGCTCTTCCGTCCTCCCGCCGCTTCTGTTGGCGGGATGCGAGCACACCCGTTTCAAGATTGCGGCGTAAAGACGAGGTTACACTGCTCCCGGAGTTCGTCATTTTGGGCGGCCGTCACGCTTGTCCACGAGCGTCCGAGCACCTCACAGAAGGCAGTGTTTTCAGACTGCACAGCCACGAGCGGTTCGAGAGTCAATCTTGGGTCGCCCGTAAGCCTGGCATTCAAAAGGGACATTTGAATGCCTCCCCAGGGAAGGCTCGAACCTTGGGTCAATAGATAACGCCTCGGGAGCGGCGGAACTGCCAACGCTGTGCCTACGTTTCCCACCGTCATCCCCCTGTGCCTTCTCAGAAGCCGCGTACCGAAGCCAGCGCCGGATTCGGCTTCTCACCAAGCCTCCGGGTGCGTAGCAAGTGCTGCCGCCCTTATAGGCCGCGACTACGCGCGGGCAATGTGGCCCGGCTGTCCAGGGTCGCCGTTCAACAGCTTGGTGAACGCTGGAACGTGCGACGTATCGGTTCCGATGATACCCACCCGGAAGTCGGCGCCCAGGGAGCAGAACGCGCCGGCCGGCAGAA
>JAIQEZ010000238.1 GCA_020073545.1 Terriglobia bacterium
AAGCTTCAGGGCCTAAAGGCCCCGTCTGAAGTCTTGGCTATTGTCGGACCTGAAGGTCCGACCCCCTTTCTGGAATTCACTCCACCATATTAGGACACTACCCCGAATCCCGAATCGCGAGCCCCTGCTCTTCAATCACCCGATTCCTAGCCCCGCATCTGCCCCACGAGTATGACCCATAATGCCAGGCCCATCCCCACGCCGAAGTGAGGCTCGACAAATCCCAGGTAAAGAATCAAGAGGCACCAGGGGATGAATATCAAAAAGGCGTGGTGCAGCACATAGTCGCAAATGAGCAGCATGATGAACGCCGCCAGGGTGGCAGCACCGCACCCGAGCAGATCCCACCACAGGCGAAAATGCTGCGGCCGGACCGTGAAGCGATAGATTCCCCCGGCGATGAACAATGCGCCCAGAATGATCATGACGAGCATAAACCCCAGCTCGCTCCGCGACCACTTTCCGGCGCCCTTCAGGACCTGCCTGAGTGAACTCACTATCGTCCACCTCTCGCAGGAAGTATAGAATGTTTTGTGTTCTATTTGGTTCGCAAATTCACACCACCTGCCCTTCGCCGGTGAGAACCAAGCTGTCTGGGCGAAGGCGTCGCTCGCGGGCCAGCGGCGCGGCATCCGCGGGTGTGGCAGTACTGTACACGTTGACTACCGCGAAGAGCGCACCGTCCGGCCCGAACTGCGGGTCTGCTTCTACTTGGCTGTTTGCCACGGACCGGGCAACAACTCCTTGTCATCGTGGCAGCCGCCGATCTTATCGAGGCATTTCAGGTTGAATGAGTACGCCTGCGCTCGCTGCTCCAGGGTCGCGCCGGGATACAACCTGACAGTGATCCCCTTTGTCTGCGAAAGGCTGTATACACGGTCATCCAAGTCATTCTTCTTTGAGAACTCGAGCAAGCTTGCCCCGTAGTGACGTGGAGACGGATACGGCCCAGAGGAGAGATTCACCCCCGTGAAGGAGAGGCTACCGTGATAGACGTCCAAACGGACCGCGAAGACCACTCGGGGAGCCAGATGCAGCCGGAAAAGCAGCGCGTTGTCGTACCAGAAGTCGAAGTGTTGAACGTTTCCATTCCAGGAGGGAGACCCCTTCCTGAGAAAGCGATTCTGGATGCGGGCAAGGCGCTCCGCATCCGCGATGGTGGCTTTCCCCGGCCGCAGGTCGCGTAGTTCACCGAGGAGGATCTCGGCATTTTGTCTCGCTTGGTAGGCTCTCCACTTTGCGTATACACCCAACGCGGAAAATAAAGTTCCCAGCAACACAGCCACGCCTATCGCTACGCCAACGAGTCGTTTTTTCTCCATGCGCATCCTTTCATTGCGGTGGCCACTGGTTTTCACAGCCTTGGCCGATATATGGTGCCGGCCACCCGTTTATCAGGGGCTCCGCGCAGGGCCTCACCAGGATATGGTTCTCAGGCGGCTCTATTGGAACCCACGTGAAGTCTCCCGTGTGCCTCTCAATCCGCTTAACCCGGTACTGCCGTTGTCCTTTCAAGCCGTAAGTGAATGTCTGGGTGCTATAGAGGGGTACGGTTCCGGTGCCGGGATAGATTGCGTCATCGAACTCGTTTTCAGGTACTCCCGAGTTAGGATCAGTGGCGTATTGGTGCGGAGTGACGCCATCTGGGGGCGCGAGAGAGTGTACGGTCTGATGTTCGAAGACGGTGTAGGGTATCACGTTATTGTTCGCATCCCTCGGAACAGCCCTATTCGAGTTGCGAAGAAAGTACTGGACCTGCCGATCCGTAATGGTACAGTCGGTTGAACCGATCAGCTTCAAGCCTGGGTCAGAACTATTGTTTCCTCCTCCCGCTGGATCGATCCAGGTTGCTTCTGCCAATTCGACCGGATCAGCGGCAGGTGCGGCGAGAGAGGTGGAACCCGTGAGCCAGTCGCCCACAACCAAGTAGCTGACGTTTTCGCCGCTCCAACTATCGGTCGAGGGCTGGCCGTTGGAATCAATTCTAACAACCGTCTCCTGGACCCCATATTGATCGGAAAACTTGGCAACCAAGCCACCACCCGCAGTGGATGCAATGATCTTCATGCTGTTGGAGCCTGCGGGCGCTTGATATGTCCAGAGTGACGTCATGCTGCTGAGGTCAAAGGCGGTGATTGCACCGTTGTTCGCAAAGGCCGTCCCGTTCTCACCGAGCACCATTTCGAAAACCTGACCGGAAATACTGAGGTCGGTCGAGCCGGAGCTACTAACGTGCGTAACGTGCCCTTCGTCTGGGACGCCTGGTTCGGACAGCCAGAAATACCAAGCGACCAGCGCGCCTCCCTGGCCGTCAGGAATGACCTTGGAAAGAACCATATCAGGCCACTCGCGAATAGGGAACTCACTATCGCCAGCCTTTCGCGGGAAGTATAGACTTAGGGCGCTTGCCCTGCAAATGCCGCTCCAGGATGGAGGCAGATTATGGCCACACCGGATTTTGCCAAGCCCCTTATCGCGCAGGCTGAGCGCGTGCTGAGGCAAGTCTATTTGCCTCGCATCGTGAGATGCCTCGAAAAGCTTTCTCCCGAGCAGATCTGGTGGCGGCCGAACCAGGCTGCCAACAGCGCGGGGAACCTGGTGTTACACCTTGCGGGAAATGTACGCCAGTGGATTATTTCCGGCCTGGGCGGGGCGCCCGACGTTCGCCAGCGCGACAAGGAATTTGCCGAGCGCGGTCCCCTGCCCCGGCGGGTGCTGCTCGGTCGCTTGCAGCAAACCGTGGAGGAAGCCTGCCGAGTCTTGCGGAGACTCTCGGCCGAAGATTTGGCGCGGGTTTACAGCATCCAGGGATATCGCGTGACGGGACTCGCGGCCACTTACCACGTCGCCGAACACTTCTCCCACCACGCGGGGCAAATCATCCTGATTACCAAGATGCTCAGGGGCCGCGACCTGAAGTTCACTCGACTACCCGGGGATAAGAAGAAGCACAAAGCCCCGCCTGCCTTGTAACGAGCGCCCGTCTTATTGCAGCAGCACATGCACCTGCTTGGCCTGCAGCACCATCGTGCCTGCGGGGATGGAAACCCCATTGATGACGCTCGAA
>JAIQEZ010000239.1 GCA_020073545.1 Terriglobia bacterium
GGTCCCGTAGATCCACCAGGTAATGTAAGGAGTAGTCTTGGGTCATAAGGAGGTCTCTATGACCCAACTACGTCGAATGATGCTGGAGGAACTCCAGCGTCGGAATTACTCTGATCGAACCATCCGTTATTACCTGCAGGCCGTCGCGCTCTTCGCCAAACACTTTGGCAAGCGGCCCGACAAGTTAGGACCTGATGAGCTTCGAACCTACCAAGCGTACCTGCTCCGGGAGCGCAAGCTGGCCGTCGGGACAGTAGTTGCCCGGGTCGCGGCGCTGCGATTTTTCTACGTGCGAACCCTCAAGCGGCACGCGTTCAGAGAAGACCTGCCCTATCCCAAGGATCACCGCCGACTTCCTACAGTGTTGAGTCTGGAGGAGGTCACGCGGCTCATCAATGCCGCCGGCAATCTCCTGCAGCTCGCCCTGCTGATGACACTCTACGGCACGGGGATGCGGCGCGCCGAAGTGTCTCTGCTGAAAGTGAGTGACATCGACAGCCAGCGCATGATGATCCGCGTGGAACGGGGGAAGGGTGGCGCCGGCCGCGACATTCCACTCAGCCCGGCGCTGTTAGAAACCCTGCGGGAATATTGGTCCTGGAAAAGACCCCGCACTTATCTGTTTGCGAGCAGCGAGAGCAAACGCGGCAAGGAGCAACCCATTTCGGACAAGACCGTCTGGTACGCCTGCAAAGAAGCCGCTCGCCACGCCGGCCTCAGCAAGCAGGTTACCCCGCACACCTTGCGCCACAGCTTCGCCACTCATCTGCTGGAGGGTGGGACGGATCTGCGAACGATTCAGATTTTACTGGGTCATGGCGATTTGGAGACTACAGCGAAATACCTCCATCTGTCCCAGCGGCATTTGCGGGCCGTCGCCAATCCCCTGGAGAGCTTGCAGCTTTCCAGGGTCCAGGAAGCCAACCGTCAGTATCACCGTAAAAAGAACCCATGAAACGGCCCACCGTGGAGGTGGCCGACATCCTCCGCGCCCAGGGCCAGCGCTTCCTCGACCGGTATCGAGCGAGCTTTGATTTCCAGCAGCTCAAAGCCTTCCGAGCCCTTCAGAACTGCCGCACGGCCACGCTCGGTGGTCACCTCGATGCCTGCCCCCAATGCGGATATCAGGCGATCTCCTATAATTCCTGTCGCAACCGGCACTGCCCGAAGTGCCAGGCCCAGGCGCGTGAACGCTGGCTCGCCGCACGGGAACAAGAACTCCTGGCCACAAATTACTTTCACGTGGTCTTCACCGTCCCCCACGAGCTCAACCTCCTGGCGCAAGACAACCCCCGTCAGTTTTACCATCTCTTGTTCACCGCCAGCGCCGCCACCCTGCTGGAAGTCGCGGCCGATTCCAAACACCTGGGCGCAGAAATCGGCATCCTCAGCATTCTCCACACTTGGGGCCAGAACCTGCTCGCGCATCCGCATATTCACTGCGTCATCCCGGCGGGAGGAATCTCCCTAGATCGTACCCGTTGGGTGCACACTCGCTATCCCTTCCTTCTGCCCGTGAAAGTACTGAGCCGAGTCTTCCGCGGAAAGTTCCTCGCCGGTCTGAAGCGCCTTTACCGCCGTAAGCAATTACGCCGCGCGGGACCCTCCGTCGCCCTGGCCGATGAGAAGCGGTTCCGCGAACTGCTGCGCAGCCTCCACCGTCACGACTGGGTGGTTTATGCCAAGCCGGCCTTCGGCGGGCCCCGCCAGGTGCTCCGCTACCTGGGCCGCTACACCCATCGCGTCGCCATCTCCAATCATCGACTCCTGGCCTTTGACGGTGAGCGCGTCAGCTTTCGCTGGAAGGATTACGCCCACGGCAACCAACCACGCCAGATGACCCTCCTGGCCACGGAGTTCTTACGCCGCTTCTTCCTCCACGTCTTGCCCAAAGGTTTTGTGCGCATCCGTCACTTCGGTCTTCTGGCCAATCGCTTCCGTGCCGCCCGGCTCAGGCTTTGCCGACAACTGCTGGCAACCGGTCCTTTGCCGCCAGTCTCAGGTCAAGTTCCCAGCGCCGACGCTGCCATCTGGCACTGTCCCCACTGTGGCACGGTGATGATTGTCATCCAGAGATTCGCCAGCGAGATATCGTCTTCAAGGTGCAGTTACTTTGACTCTTCGTAGAGCCGCGACGCAAACCGGACCACCGACGTGCACGCCGCACGCCAGCGCCTGGGTGTGCCCGCGCTTCATCCACCCTTACTTCTGGAGGTTCACGCCAACCCTCACCCCCAACCCTCAGCACCTCCGGAGAGCACCCCTTGCTTGCTTTTCCACCTACTCAGCCTCTTTCCACATCCTGCCAGCGCCAAACTCAAAAGCCAAAACGGCATTCATTCTCCATACCTGGTGCCCGTAAGCGCCAGCGCCTTCCTTCTAGTCTCCTTATCGAAAACGCCTCGGCCCGCCAGCATCCTGCCGGTTTCAGATGCCACTCGTTCGGGCCGAGGCATTTCCGATCAAGGCTAGCGACTACACGACCAAGTGAACCACCAGTTTTCGAGGAGAGGAGGTAGCCACGGTCAATGCCGTCTTGACCGTGGGTTCTCCCCTTTATTGCAGAAGTATAACCGGGTGGCAGCCGGCACTGGGGTCGGCGTCCGGGGTAAGAAAGGCTTCGATGGTTCTCTGGACATCACAAGATCGCGGTACGCCTCGATTGTCTTGTTTTTGCAATCGCGCTGATAGATTAGCCGGGCCGGGGACCTCACACAGCACACGTCGTGCACAATACGCGCCGTATCGCGCCCGATGTAGACCATGAAATGCAGGCCAAGGGTGAGAAATATGAAGCACGTTCCCTGAAACTTCACATCGCGAGAAGGCATGATGAAGACGCGTTGCGAGTAAACATCAGTGCAGATTGATAGGACGACAGCAGCTTCGTCTGGGAAACCCGTCTCGCCGAGTAAGAATCTCCGAATTGGTTCTTCCTCTTGGCCGAGATCCAGCACGGTGGATTTACCGGTAGGGGTATCCCATTCGTGGACCGCCGCGCGCCAAATGACGCTCAGTGCGAAGTAGGCGAACTTGTGGGTGTTGATTCCAATAGC
>JAIQEZ010000240.1 GCA_020073545.1 Terriglobia bacterium
GTGGCGTTGGTGTGAGCAGTCCGGCATTGGTTAGATCCGGGCGGCCCGCGAAGGAGGGCACTCTTGGGCGTGTTCGCCGGCGGGGTGGGATAGGCGGACTGAAAAGTATGCTAACTCCGACCAGAGAAGTAACCACGATCGAGGCGGTCTTTTCACGTGAAGACTCTCTTGCTGAAGTGGTCGAAGGCCACATTCGCTCCGCCAACCATTCCATCCGCGCGGCGGTCTACCGCTTCAACAGCCGGAGGCTAGCCCGGGCATTGGGCGAGGCGCATAGAAAGGGGATTCGGGTCTGTCTTGTCGTCGACAATGGCCGATACGATGGCAGTCGAGCCACTCGGGAACTCCTGGCCAAAGCTCCTTACCCGTTTCGGCTGGCGCAGGGTCGAGATGGGCAATCATCGAAGATGCATCACAAGTTCATCGTTCTGGATGAGTGGGCAGTGCTTACTGGCAGCTACAACTGGACCTATGCTTCGGAGGAGAAGAACTACGACAATCTGCTCATCCTGAGAGAGCCCTCATTGATTCAGGCGCATCGCCGTGAATTCGAGGAGCTGTGGGCTGAGGGAATTGAGCCGCACCGGGAGGGCAGTTCCGGGTAGGCGTCTTGTCTCCCCATTTCGATACGCACTTTGCAGCTATGGCAAGGAAAACCCAATCCGACAACGATGAACCCCCGCAATCAGAGTTCGAGCTTTACCTCATGCGGCATGGCATCGCCGGAAAACCTGTCGGGGCTACATTCGGCCAAGACTTCCGGCGCCCATTAACTGCCGAAGGGGCCGAGAAGGTTCGCAAGATTGGAGAAGGTCTGAAACGCCTGGGGGTGAAGCCCGATTGGATCGTGACCAGCCCACTGGTTCGGTCCCTACAAACCGCGGACCTCCTCGCGACGATCCTCAGCCCTGTTTTCCCTGTAAGCACCTCAGATTCGCTACGCCCCGGTTGCTCTGCGGAAGGCTTCATCCCGCTTCTGGCAGATCACCCGAAACGGAAGAAAGTGCTGGCGGTCGGTCATGAACCGGATTTGAGCCAGTTGGCTGCGCGTCTCATCGGGTCCGATGCCGCAGGGCGCTTTTCTCTCAAGAAGGGCGGATGTTGTTTGATCAGTCTTTCAAAGGTTCCACCAACATCATTCGGCCAGCTCGTGTGCTGGGTTACTCCCCGAATTCTACGCGGGGTTTCATAACGCTCCTGACAGGCCCGGCGTCTGGAGAGAGGAAGTCCCGCTGGGGGGGAGTTGTAGGGGCAGAGGCACTATCTTTCTGGCGGCATCCGTAGTGATCGGCATATTCCGAATTGCGAGTTTAAGAGGTAAATCAACGCTATGAGGTCGAGAATCGTAATCATTGAAGACGAAAAAGACATCGTGGACCTCGTCCGGTACAACTTCCGCAAGGAAGGGTTTGAGGTATCCGGCTTTGCGGCAGGACGCGAAGGCTTGGAAGCCGTGCGGCGCAGCCCTCCAGGCTTATTGCTGCTTGACATCCTTTTGCCGGACATGGACGGCTTTGAAATTTGCAAATGCTTGCGCGCCGAAGAGCGGTTGAGGGCGTTACCGATTATTTTCCTCACTGCCAAGGGGGAGGAGATCGACCGCGTTCTGGGACTGGAAATCGGGGCCGATGATTACGTGGTGAAGCCGTTCAGCCCGCGCGAGTTGGTAGCACGCGTGAAAGGGATGTTAAGGCGGCAGGCACCTCTGCCCGAGAAGTTGGAGCTGATTGAGACAGGCAACCTGAGGCTCGATGCGGCCACGCACGAAGTGGTCATTCGTGGAAAGGACATCGAGCTGAGCAATCTGGAGTTCAAGTTGCTGCATTTTCTGGCCTCGTACCCTCGGCGGATCTTTGCCCGCGACCAACTGCTAGATGAGGTTTGGGGACGCGACCGCTTCGTAACTCCACGCACCGTGGATGTTCACATCCGGCGACTGCGAGAGAAGATCGAGGCCGAGCCCGGCAACCCCGGGTACGTTCAGACTGTCCGAGGAGCTGGCTACAAGTTCATCGGTGAAATCCCGGACGCAGAGACAGGAACCGGGCTAAATTCCTGAGGTTCCTGTCCGGGTAGAGTCCTTCCGCTTCTCAAAAGAATTAAACATAGCGTTACAGGGCCGTCATCCCTGCACAACATGAGGCGCCTAACCTACTCCTCTATGATGACTTTGGACTTTGTGCTTATCGCAGCAGCAGGGATGGTCCTGGCCTTCCCGATCGTGTTCTATTTTATCATCAGGGGCAATCATAAGGGCCCGAAGGTGGCTTCCCCAGGGCTGATGGGCAAGCAGGGTCAGGTGAATGGAGAGGCTGCCCATCCGAGCCAAGACCTGGAGCAGCAAGAGGCTACAGTCGGCAAAGAAGCCTCGCGGCACATTTACGATTACTTTGCCTAACGAGAGAATTGACGGAACCACTATAACGCCGCGAACGGACGACAATTTGGAAAGGCTGCAAAGCGCCGGGGCATAAACACCCCTACAATGGGTACCAAGGCAGTTCCGGTGCGCCAGAACCGGATCAGAGCTAGTCGAAACCATCGATTGAGCATCAAGACCTTATACGGGAGGCCCGAAGACATGGAAGTTAACGGCCAGATCGGTGAGATGGCAGGCGAGGTGTGGCATCTACTTTCAGATGCTGGTCCGCTGACCCTTGCCCAAATACGCAGGAAGTTGAACAGGTCAAGTGAGTTTTTGAACCTCGCCCTCGGGTGGTTGGCCCGGGAGGAAAAGGTCATCGTCACACAGGAGCGGCGCAGCCTGCGGGCTCAATTGCGGTAGCCGTGGCGCGCGATTCTTTTCCGGAGGGGGAAAGATGAGCGAACGAGTATCTGCACTGCTTGTGCATACCGACAGGGAGCCAGTGAACGCACTGGGTTACCGGCTTGAGGAACAGGGAGTAACCGTGCGCCATGCTTCCACCTGCTGCGAAGCGAGGGTCGTGCTGAAGAGTGATGATCCGCCGCATTTGGTCTTTGCAGACACGACGCTGGAGGATGGGGGGTGGATGGATCTCGTGACTCTGGCCCG
>JAIQEZ010000119.1 GCA_020073545.1 Terriglobia bacterium
CTGCTCGTAGTCGGCTCGTATCTCTTGGCTCATGACCTCTCGCTGAGCATTTCGTCTGCCACCATCGAGTTTTGAGACAGCCTCTCTGGGGGAGAGGGTGCCCGACGGAGGAGGGCGGGTGAGGGGGTCAGACCCTCCCCCAAGCCCCCCCTGAACCCTGAATCCCCGATCCTGACTCCTGCTCTTCAGCCCCCGTTCTTTGGACTCCGGCTTTGTCCGTTTCTCGTCACTCGGCAATTGTCACTCGTCACTGCTCGTAAAATGTGCCACGAGAGCGCTCGGGCGTCGGCAGTCCGATGCCCGGCGATCCATTCCCCCCTTACAGGCCTTGACGGGCAGCCCTGTAGCTGCTATTCTGTACTTACGATTGCGTAGGTACGCATGCGCTTTGTGTGGGACGAAGGCAAGAACCGCCGTAACCGTGCCAAGCACAAGGTCAGTTTTGAAACGGCAAAGGTCGTCTTCGAAGACGCCCTTGCCGTCAGTATTCAAGACCGGATCGTCGAAGCTGAGCAGCGCTGGGAGACCCTGGGCCTGGTAGGTGGCGCAGTTGTCCTGCTGGTTGCCCACACCTATGAAGAGGAGAGCGGAGAGGAAATCATTCGGATTGTGTCCGCCCGCAAGGCGACGCCTCGTGAAAGGATGCTCTATGAGCAAGCTCACTAGAAAACAAGGCAGGGAAGTCCGGGCTCTTTCCCGGATGCGGGATTCGGAGATCGACCTCGAGGATGCGCCCGAGCTGACCCATTGGGACCGGGCCATGGTGGGGAAGTTCTACCGCCCGATCAAGAAGCCGCTGACCATTCGGATTGACGCGGACGTTTTGGCATGGCTGAAATCGCAGGGTAAGGGCTATCAAACTCGCCTCAACAACTTGCTTCGCGCCGCCATGGAAAAGCAAGCTCACCGATGAGCGCGGGGCTGCGTCGGCTCTGCGTTCGGCACAGCGAAGCTCGCCACTCGCCGATCTACCGACTCTTGCCTTCTGTCTTTCCCTATTCCCTCTACCCTGACACCTGCCACCCTTCCCCCTCCTGAATCCTCGATCCTGACTCCTGCGGGCGGCCCCGGGTTTTTTGATCCACTTGGAGAGTTAGTTTCCGGCAGAATCTAGGAGTCGCAGAGGAGGTTTTGCCGTGAAGCGGAAGCGACTTTCTGTGGAGCAGATTGTGGGGGTGCTGAAGCAAGCCGAGGTGGGAGTTCCCGTGGCGGAGCTGATCCGTAAAGTGGGGATCTCGGAACAGACTTATTACCGGTGGAAGAAGCAGTACACAGGCTTAGAGGTCGACCAGGTACGCCAGCTGAAGCAGTTGCAGGAGGAGAACGCCCGGCTGAAGCGGCTGGTGCCGGACCTGACGCTGGACAAAGTGATGCTCCAGGACGTACTGGGAAAAAAATTCTAAAGCCCTCGCGGCGGCGCCCGGTGGTTGAGCACCTGTGCGGCAACTATGGGGTAAGCCAGCGGCGGGCTTGCAGGGTGGGTCGCCTGAACCGAGGCACGTACCGGTATCGCGGCCACAAGGATCCACGGACCGCATTGCGGATGCGAATCCGGGAGATCGCCCAGGCTCGAGTGCGCTACGGATATCGGAAGATCCTGGCGCTGCTTAATCGGGAGGGCTGGAAAGTGGGAAGACATCTGGTGTACCAGCTCTATAGAGAAGAGGGATTGACGCTCCGGCAGCGCCTGCGACGCCGGCGGCGGGTAGCGGTCCACAGGCGCGAGCGACAGAAGCCGACCGGGCCGAACCAAGTATGGAGTCTGGACTTCGTGGCGGACCAGTTGGCCGACGGGCGACGGTTCCGTGCCTTGACCGTCGTCGATGTGTTCACGCGAGAGAGCCTGACGATCGAGGTGGGGCAGAGCTTGAAAGGAGAGGACGTGGTGAGGGGTTTGAACAGGATCAAGGGGCAGCGGGGAGCGCCGAAGATGTTGTTCTGCGATAAGGGCAGTGAATTTTCCAGTCCGGCGATGGACTTGTGGGCTTATCAGCACGGCGTGCGGATCGACTTCTCCCGGCCCGGCGAGCCCCCGACCATGCCCACGTGGAATCGTTCAACGGGACCTCTCGACAAGAGTGCTTGAATGCCCATTGGTTCAGGACGCGGAGTGAGGCCAAAGAGATCATCGAGGCACGGCGGCGGGAGTACAATGAGAACCGTCCTCACCGGGCTCTCGGAGAGCGGACGCCGAACGAATTCGCCCGTCAGGTCGCGGCTAGCCGCGACCTGACTGGCCCCGAAAGAGCCGAGAACTCACTCTGAAAGTGGTACAAAAACCCCGACCCGCTCACGGACGGTACGGACTAACTTAGAGAGTGGTACAACAATTGGCGGCAGGTCATCGGACGACGCCCAGAGAAGGCTGTGGTTTGAATATCTGACGAAGCTCAATGACAGGCAACTTCAATCCGCGCGAGCGTCTGGAATTACGCCTTGGGCATTATTCGCACTTGCGATTGCAATAATCTATAACTCTGTAGCTCAAATTCCTGGTTTCATTGCTGCTCCTGGTGCAGCTCATTGATAGGCACGGCGGTGGGAACAATCCACCTGCTCATCGGATTCAGGGCGCGGCAGTCCAAACAAACGGTGACGGGAAACTGCGCGGCGCAGTTGGGGCAGACGGCTCGCCTTTGGAAGGTATCGAAGGGCTGTCCGCATTTGCCGCACTTCCAATAAGCGCCTATGGGGGGGGCGGTTTTACACGATGGACAGGCAAACCCTTCGTGGCGCGGCAGCTTGGCCAAGCGCAACAGTACTCGCGCTTGCTTCAATCCGCTCCAGCAATTCATGAGGATGAAGGCAGCCAAAATGCCAAACCAGACGGATTGCATCCACAAGGCGAGGGCGATGAGCCCCGCCACCCCGACAAACCCGATCACGGTGGCGGCCATCAAGCTGCGGGCCCTTCCTAGCACAAACCAGAGCAAAGAGCGAAGAATCTGGCCGCCATCCAGCGGATAGATCGGCAACATGTTGAAGATCAGCAAGCCCAGGTTAATGAGCCAAAGCGTCCGTAGGAACAGGTGGGCATTGGGGATCGCGTCCGCCCACCCCGTCGACCGGTTCAACGTTCCGAGCAGCGACAGGATGACAAGGAACGCCACGTTCACCAGCGGCCCTGCCGCGATGCTCCACAGCGTAGCGCCGGGCCGTTGCGGCGGGTTCACGTACGCCACTCCGCCAAGAGGCCAAAGCACGATGCGATTCGCCGTTCCTCCCACTTGCCGGCAGGCCAGCGCATGGCCGAACTCATGCAGCATTACGATGAGAAACAGCGCCAGATACTCCACCACGTTCCAGGTGATGGAGGAATAACTCTTCGACCGGCTCTCGATTTCATACACAGCGACCAGAAACCAGGACCAATGGAAAAACAGATCAATCCCGGCGAAGCGGAACAAACGGAGTGACCCTTGCGGCGTGCCCGTCATAGTCAGGCCTTATAACCTCGCGCGACTCGGCGCCAATTCTATTGTCCACCGCCCCGAAGGGAGGTGCAGCGGTTGGGCTATCATACCCTAATAAGGCAGTCGAAAGCCTCGGAAGCCCTAGAGGGGTGCTCTCTGGCCTGCCATGCGAAAGACGATGCGGGGCGTTATAGGTCCAAGTGGATTGTCTCCGAGTGCGCCGTCGCTCGCCCAGAGCCACGGATTACCCCTCCGTACATACCCCTCCGTACGGGTTGCACCGATGGGAGAACGGGCATATCATCTGCCCCAGGTCGTAATGCCGATTCTCAACCGTTAACAGAGGCGCCTGTGAAGGCGAAGGAGGTCAGCCTTGGGGAAAGTTAATTGGACGCGTGTGCTTATAGGGGGATTGATAGCAGGCGTTGTGGGCAATGTGTTTATGTTTGCAGTTTGGGGGCCTTTGGTTGGACGCAGTTTGAGCGTTGCGCTTCTGGCGTTGGGCCACCCGATGCAGGAGACTGCCGGGGCCAACGTTCTTATGGTCGTAGTGATGTTCCTATCGGGGATTCTAGTCATCTGGCTCTATGCGGCCATTCGTCCGCGCTACGGCGCTGGCCCGGGGACTGCTGCGCTGGCGGGCGTTACTGCCGGGCTCTTGATGGGGGTTTTTCCAGATATCGGATGGGGGGTGTTGTTAAGGCTGATTCCGGCAAGGGTGTGGGTGGCGGATGCCGTATCAAGCCTGGTGGCCATGGTCATAGCGACCCTGCTTGGGGCCTGGGTGTATAAGGAACAAGCGCCTTAGCGCCGGATAACGCGTACTCGTACAAATGCAGCCCCTGACTTCGCGGAAGCTCCCTCGAGGAAGGTTGTCGTGGCATAGCATTCGCCGGGATGATCGCGAGGAACGCCGTAGTGTTGACCGAACCGATCAACTCCCGGATGGTCGCTAGCCTTGCTCACTCTCATCGAAGCGCGTCTTTCATTCCCCATCACAGATGGATGGTTGTAAGGGCTGCCCTCAATGCGGGTCGAGCACCGGGTGCTCATGTAGCCAACCATGAGCTGACAGTTGAATGCGCGTTTTAACTGGGACGATCAGAGCAGGGCGTTACCGTCAACTAATCCTCCAGCTATCAGTCCCTGGCCCTGCAGACAACATCCAAGCCGCCACCACTAAGCCCCTGCTCTATGCGGTAGTGTGAGACTGTCTGGCCCAGCATCGGGACCTATCTTTCAGGCGCATCTCACGTGGGCTCTGGAGGCAAGCTAACGCGCGACGTCACACATTTCACGGGGGGATCAATGACCGCGAAGGATGAGCTATTGAAAATCACCGATCAGGATCGCGTCGTGAGACCTCGTGCCGCGGGCGAGGGCGAGCTGCTTGCCGTCGTGCGACCAGTCAAAGGAGAAGATCTGCTCTGATTTGAAATTGGTGACCTGCTTTGGCGGGCCTCCCGCAAGCGGCTGACGCCAGATGTTGGAAACGCCCCCGCGGGTCAGGGAATAGTCCAGTGCTTTCCCCTCTGGCGCCCATCGAAACCATGCCGCAGCAGCGGGAAGATCGAACCTGTAGAGAGGCTCCCCACCATCGAAAGGAACCACGGTCAGGACAGCAGGGCTCGAGATCGTGGCTCCCCAGGCCGTATAAGCGAGCAACTTGCCGTCTGGGGAGACTTGGGCTAGGGGGCTGCTCCGATTTTGGATTTTCAACTGCGTTGGCGTGCCGCCCTGAATTGGTACTCGCCACACGCTCATGTCATTGAACCGGGCATACACGACCCATTTGCCATCTGGGGAACATGTCGGACTGCCAGCAAATCCTTCGTTCGTCAACTGCGTCGGATTGGAACCGTCCGCGTCCATTCTCCACACGTTCACCTTCTCATTCCGGTAGGACCCAAAGACAACGAAGCGCCCGTCCCCGCAGGCTTCAAGTGAGAAATTATTGCGTTCGCTCGGCGTCAGCAACGTTCGGTTACTGCCATCCGGCCGCACGGCGAATAGTTCACCGTTCGAGTTATAAAAGATCCCACCGTTGGCCATCCAAGAGAGGCCAAATACTGCCGGTCCTCCCGAGATGATCTGGCGGGCGCGTGAGGTATCGCCTGCGGCCGCCACCCAAAGGTCGGAAGCCCTCCTGGCCTCGATGGTGACCAGCGTCTTGCGATCCCGCGTCAAGTCAAGAGAGTAATTTTGGTAGTCCATGAGATCGTTAGTAAAACGGCGCGCTTCTCCGCCGGGAAAGGAGATGTGCCAGAGCTGTCCGCGGAAGCCCTGGGAAGGGTCTGCTATTGCCGCCAGCAGACCGCTCCCATCCCCCAGCCAGCGAACCTGCCCCACCGGGTTCGGGCTCGAGTAGATTTCACGCAGCGTTCCGTCAGAGACCGCTATGGCCGAGACCACGGCCCGCAGCCCCTTCGTGGCCTCCATGGTCGTGACAGCAATTGTTTTTCCGTCCGGTGACCAGGCGGGCCCGAAAAAGAACCCCGTCACGACAACCACCGGGAGTCTGGCCAGCAGCCGCTCTCCGCTTCCGTCCACCTGAGCTACCAGGAGGTCGGCTTCACTCTTATCAGGAACTCCCCTGACAAAAGCGAATTGCCTGCCGTCGGGAGAGAAGCTAATCGGGGCATCAATATCGCGGACGAGTTGGCGTGGTGTGCCTCCCAGCACTGGCATCTGGAAGAGGTCGTTGTAGAGAAGGGTACCCTTATAGGAGCGGACGAAATAGATGTAGTTTCCATCCGGCGAGAAAGTCAGCCCGGCGAAGTTGACCACATCCGGTGGCAGGATTTGTACGTCGCTGCCGGTGGCCACCTGGCGCACATTCAGACTCTGCTTTTCGCCTTCCTGGAGTACGTAGACCACGTATTGCCCGTCGGGAGAAATTGCCACATCCATCGCCTTGCCGCTCTGTGTGAGCCGGACGATCTTCATTTTCTGGAGGTTCAATTCGCTCTTCCGCGCCCTCAGCTTGTAGAGGCTATAGCTAAGCCCACCCATCAACAGTATGAGGAAGCCAATAAGCAGGCCCACCGCAAGTCTGTGCCGTTTGGCCTCGACGAGAAGGATAGCGGCGCTCGAGGACGGAGCGGCAGATGGCTGCGCAACCACCTCTGGTGCCGTTAAGGCTACGGGACCCACAACCGATTGCCGGCCCGAGCTGGTGTCGCGCTTCAGGCCCTTGAGGTCAGCGCGCAGGTCCGCCGCGTGCTGGTACCGAATCTCGCGATCCTTCTCCAGTGTCTTGTTGATGATCCGCTCCAGCTCCTGGGGCAACTCGGGATTCAAGCGCACGGGCGGGGTCGGTGCGCGATTTAGAATCGCGTCGAAGATGACCGCCGTGGTGTCGCCGGAAAAGGCAGCCCGCCCGGTCGCCATCTCATAGAGCACAACGCCGAAGCTGAACAGGTCGGTGCGCGCGTCGAGTTCTTCGCCCCGCGCCTGCTCGGGCGACATGTAGGCCACGGTGCCCATCGCCACGCCTGGGCTGGTCAGATGCTCCTCCGCGGCGGTCGGTAAAGCCGAAACTCCTACTGCTTCTGCTACGCGCCGTCCCGCCGGTGCCAGCTTCGCCAGCCCGAAATCGAGGATCTTGACCTGACCGCGCGCGGTCACGAAGATGTTCGCCGGTTTGATGTCCCGATGAATGATTCCTTCCGCGTGTGCTGCGTCCAGGGCGTCAGCAATCTGAATGGCGATGGTGAGCACTTCGTCAATCTTAAGCGGCTTCGCAGCGATGTGGTGCCTGAGCGTTTCGCCCTTGAGGAACTCCATCACGATGAAGCGCTGCTCTTCGTGCTCTCCGATCTCATGAATCATGCAGATGTTCTGGTGATTGAGTGCCGAAGCGGCGCGGGCTTCGCGCTGGAAACGCTCCAAGGCCTGACGGTCGGCAGCCAGTTGCTCGGGCAGAAACTTGATGGCGACGTGGCGTCCTAGAACTAAATCCTCAGCTTCATAGACGACACCCATGCCGCCGCCTCCCAGCTTCTCTAGAATGCGATAGTGGGAAACGGTCTGGCCGACCATGAGGCGATTGCCTCACAACAAGATGCAGGTGAACTCCGGAATGACGCCAGCATACGCCGCGTATATCGATAAGTCAACGCGCGCGGCAGGTCTAACGGGAGGAGTTCAAGGAGGGGAGAGGGTTCGCAGAAGCGCCGTCTGCAGTAACACCTCCCCGTGCTGAATCAACCGTGAAGTGGTCCCGGCTGCAGACCGAGATTTCCCCAAGGGGTCCTATGCGCATCATGGGTGCTGGGCGCTTTTCAGTATTGCTTATTGAGGTGTGACCGAGGAGTCGCGAGACTTACCTGCCCCTCGCAATCCGTGTTCCAGATATGTTCCAGTTGGGCGCGTATTCGGAGTCTCAAGCGTTTTGAGCGGTTCGTAGTTTCAATAAGTTGCGTATTTTCAATACAGCGGATTATTCCGACTCCCCCCGCCTCCACCAACAGACTGTGTAGTTCTGGATGTGCTCCAACGACCAAGTCCATCCTCTAAAAAACCACGGACTGGGCGCAGACCCTGCCGAATGCCTCACGGTGGATTATTCGGCCTTCTGAAAGCGAGTGCGGGCGTAAGAGAGAGCGATCGCTCCCGATAGCGAACCCAGAATGTTGAAGGCTAGGTCTTCTGAAGAAGAGTCCCTGGTGGGAAGGTAGACCTGGAGCAATTCGATCGTAAGACTGAGGGCCCCACCCAACAGCGTTGTGATAAGAACGATCCGCCGCTTTGACCAGTCCCTGCTCTCGCAAAAGTAGGCGCAGACGAAAAATCCGAAGGGAACGAAACCCGCGAGGTTCAACAGCACGTCCTCGAGGTTCCCAGAGCTCAGCAGGTTTTTCCCCCGAGGCAATTCCAAAACGACTCTTCGGAGGACCGTGAAACTCCGGGGAATCTGGAAGCAGGGAACTCGGCCGGAGTGACTGCAAGCGACGGACCCGCTGCGCTCATTGAACAGATAAAGACCTTCGAACGCATGGCCATCTGCCGAGCCCGGGTAGCCTGTGTCCCGCCAAGTGCGGAAGTCCTCAGCGACCTCAGATGCCGTGAGCCGCACCGGGCCAAATGCCAGCCCCGCAAGTTCACCCCGCCAGGGCGTCTTTCCGGTCATCGAGTTACCCGCAACTAGCGTTCCAGCAGTGCTTCGCTGGGTCAAAAGCCTGGCCTCTGTGGACGAATTTGGGGCGCCATCCGCGTAAATAACGCTGCCGTCCGTTCCCGATACCAGGGTGATAAAAGTAAGCCTCCCACGCTCAAGCGCATTCCCCACGCCGAACTCGCACAGCCGCACTGCAGGGTTTGCATTGGTGCAAGGGAACTTCACGACAAGGGAGGACAACCACTGGCCCAGCATAAACGTCTGCACGCCATTGGAATGGAAGGAGAGGATCTGTTTGATATCATCCCCAGGCTCGTCTAGCGGCCTCGCCCAGAGGCTGAGGCTCATCGACCCACCGCTAGACGCAGCGGGTGTTGGCTCCCCACCACCCACCGGACCGTCGGTATATGCAATTCCCCGTTCCTGGAAACGGATGCCATCGGCATTTCCCAGCCACCTGACACCGTTCATTGGGTGAAAATTGAAGGGCCAGAGTCCGGCCACAAGGAGGCCTGCGCTAATGGCAAGGCTCATCGCCGCCAAGACGTGCAGTCTCCCTTCCTTGGCAACCGGCGTCTCATTATTGACCCACCCTCTGAGAAAACTCTCCAAAACCTGCCTCCAACCCTGTCTTCATGCGGGATATCGATCCTGAACCCAGGCGCGAACAAGCCTACAATCCGCTGTCCTGCGATGCAACGTCTTTGGTTCAGTCCTTGAAAGACGGCTGAGCGGGCCAAGGTCAGAACGTGTTGCCGCGGCGGAGTGAAAGCTTGCTCGGCCGCAGGTCGCGGTCAGCGCGGGCGACCGAGATCGTTCTTCACTACCTCGCCACCCTTCATCACGAACACGACGCGCTCCATGACGCCGATGTCGGCGACTTGGCTTCCTTCGCCTAGGTTCAGTGCCGTCAAGGCCGCCGGCACGTTTTCACAGCGCTCCCGGGATTGTTCGAGTTGAACAAGCTCATTCTGCGGAGTCCGTTGCGCAGCAACAGCGAAAGCTAACGCGGCAATGCCCATAACCGCTGAAATCATGCCATTATGCCGACGCCGCGGCCTTCTCATATTGGAAACCTCCATCCGCCTAACGCCTGCAGCCCACCCGCGGAGGCCGCCGACGGGTACAGCCGCCTGTTAGGCCACACCGATCCTCGGCCTTCGACGCAAATGCGACGACAGAAGAAACAAGAATCCGGGCGCTGCGAACGCCAACCACGCCCAGCCTTTCGGGAACGTGCCGGCGGTCGTGAGGTGAACCACATAGAACGCCAGCAGGCTTCCTACTGTTATGCTCCCTCCGAGGCCCTCCCTCCACCACGCCAGGATCATTCCGACAGAGATTCCGACCGGGAAGAACAGAACGCCGAGCCGCTCGATCGGACCAGCGATAAGGAGGGCGATCGACGGAGGAAACCTCAACTTGACAGGCGCAATCCGCCGAACAGGTATAAGAGCACCAGAATGATCAGGACCACGCCGACGATCCCGATGCCTCCACCCGTACCCCATCTCTGATATCCGTAATAGCCTCCGCCGCCGCCGAACACGAGCAGCAGAACGACAATTAGCAAAAGCAGTCCCATGGGAATCTCCTCTCAGCCAGTAAAATGCTTTGACCAGAATTTCCGCTTTGACTTCGCGGCCAACCGTTAATGGATACCTGACCGCTTGCACATGCGACGCTCCACCCTGGTTCCGAGCAAGCGGCTTTAGGGAGAACAATCTCGGACGGCCATCCCGGGCTACCAATATTAACAGCCCGCGGTACTATCGGGAGCTGCCCGAAAAACGTAGGCACAACTACCGCTATCCCGCCGGATCCTTTTGGCGCGTTGCTTTTACACCCGTCAGAACCCCTAGGCCCAATAGTACGATCGCACCTACGACAATCCAGTGTGCAGGGACATGCATCAAATAGGCACCGTAAATCAGCCCGCCAATCACGAGCACGAATCCAATGGAGTAAATTCCAAACGACATGGCATCTCCTCCTCGACAAAACAGAGTCGCAAGGCCATGCGCCCCAGCGCGCATTCCCGGCTCTTACTGCTTGGGCGTGGAGCTGGCCTTTTGATCTTTTACTTGCAGCTCGTTCACCACCTGCCGCACGTTTGGAACGGTTGACGCCACTTTCTCGACCTGCGCGCGCTTGGATTGAGAATTAACCTCGCCGGTCAACGTCACGACGCCATTCTTGACGTCGTATTTGACGCCCTTGAGGAGCCTGTTCTGGATGAGGGCAGCATCCAAATTCTTGGCGATACCCGCGTCCAGATCCGAGTTTACGGCCTTTGCCTCAGCTTCGGCGCCGGGAGGAACCACAGCAATCTGGTTCGCTACAACCTGCCCAGTTGCGATTGACGTTGCGATGGATTCAGCTTGAGCCTTGTCAGCGTCTGTCGCCACGTTTCCGCTCAGGGTCACGACACCCTTGTCGCGGTCCTGTGTTACGGAGACAGCTTTGAGGCCGGCTTGATCGAGCGACTTGCGGATGCTGTCAGAAACATCAGGCGACTTTGTGGATGCCCCTGAGCAGCCCACGAGGCTCCGAACTGCGAGCAGCATGATCACGGTTAAGCATAGTTTAAGCGTTTTCATATTTTTTCCTTTGATCAGCGTTTTCCACGCTGGAGTAATCGCGGCATATACCCAACACCGCTACGTTTTTCCCTGGCATGTCTGTTTTCTCCCTCTCGGTTCCGCGGCGTGCCCTCAACGGAGCGCCCGGTGACTTCCGCCTCCCAACAGATGCGCAAGGCACTCTGCTTTTACCCTTGGCTTGATTCAGTGTCAGTTCAGAACGGCTCACCCGTTTGGTCAGAATTGCTCATTCCACATCATGGAGTCGGAGGCTCGCTTGCACGGCCGGTTTCATCCTGGAGTATGCCTAGTGTCTGCTGTCCGGAGGTCGTGCTGTACAAATATGCTCAGGCCTTTGGTCGAATTTGAACAGACAGTTAATCGATGCTGGAGATATCCTGCAAGAGGTCGCTGGGTGCAAAGGCGAGTCAAAACAAACCTCCTTGGGATAGACGTTGGCGATAATCCGCTGCTCCCAGGCCAACCTCAAAATAAGAGGGGGAAATATCATGACGCCAGTACAACCAGAAAAGACTTTAGGGATTGTGCTCTCCGGGAGTTCCTTGAAGGGTGACAAAGTGGTGAACTACCAAGGTGAAGACTTGGGCAAGATCGAGGAGATCATGATCGACTTGGATCGTGGGCGGGTCGCCTACGTCGTATTGTCTTTCGGCGGTTTTCTTGGCATGGGTGACAAACTGTTTGCCGTTCCCTGGCAGGCTTTTAGCGTCGACACGACCCAGAAGAGGCTTGTTCTGAATGCAGACAAGGAGCTTTTGAGAAAGGCACCGGGATTTGACAAGAATAACTGGCCAGACATGGCAGACCTTTCTTTGGGATCCACGCTTTACGGGTATTATGGCTACAAGCCCTACTGGGCCTGATGCCGGCTGATACTTTCCCGCGTCAGCACCGGTCAGGCTAAAAGGAGTCAATCACCGTGCGGATCTGGATGCTGCTGAGCACGACGCTGGCGTTTGGGCAGACTAAACCCGCCGATGCCGCCCAAAGGTGCCTGAGCATAAGGACAACCGGACCCTTCCTCTTTTGAAGAAAGCTCTGGAGGATCCCGTTCCCGAAGTCGACTTCGCCGCAGCCAAGGTGCTTTACCAACTCCAAGACCCCGATGGAGTGCAGTTTCTTCTCGCCGTGGTTAGCGGAGAGTCTAAAGCGTCCTCAAGCTTTCTCAGCAAAGAGAAACGGGGCGCCTTGCGCATGTTGCACACTCCTACTCAGCTTTTCACTACCATCGCCATCGGCGCAGCAGGTTTCGCTCCCGTGCCGGGTCTTGGGTTCGGATTATCTTCGGCACAAGGTATCCTGTCGGACCCTGATTCTTCGGCACGGGCCGCCTCTCTGCTGCTCATTGGAAGCTCGCGTGATCCAACCCTGGCGGATGCGGTGGAATCAGCATTGTCGGATAAGGAATGGTCAGTGCGCGCTGCGGCCGTCCACCCGGTTGCGATGCATCCCTTCCCAGAATTCCGGGAGGAGTTGGTCCCCCCTGTTGGACGACAGGAAGGATGCGGTGCGCGTACGCGCCGCCGCGGCCTACATCAGACTACAGCACGGAACGAAGATGCTGCCGACGAAGTGAGGCGCCGGGACTCATTGGCCGCGTACTACGGCCACGCTCCAGGCCATTCACTGCCGAGCCTCAAGTGCAGGATCGTGCTTTGCGGCCCGATTAGCACGCTGCGGAATTGATGAACGTTACTGCCGGCGGGGGAACAAGGCCCGAAATACGGGCTTACTTCTAAGGTTGCAGGTTGTACCCATGCCCTCCACTGCGAGTTCCAGCATGGCTCTGATCAATGGGTTTTTCGAATGGTTCGGTGAACTGGGGCTTTTTTCTTGGCAAGTTCTGCGGGCGGCCCTGACACCGCCTTTTGAATTCCGCGAGCTTGCCCGGCAACTCGACGAGATAGGATCAAAATTGTTTCCTCTGGTGGCTTTGGCGGGCGGGGCCATCGGCGCCATCCTCTCCCTTGAAACCCGCGATAGCCTGGTTCGATTCGGCGCCAAGTCATTGCTTCCCGCCGCCGTTGTGTTCTCGATCATCCATGAGATCGGTCCCATCGTCACCGGCTTGGTCGTCTGCGGCCGAGCGGGAGCTGGCATCGGCGCTGAGTTGGGATCGATGAAGGTCACGGAGCAGATCGATGCCATCGAGGCATCAGCCGTAAATCCCTATAGGCTGCTGGCCGCAACCCGAATTCTGGCTTGTATCCTGGTCCTGCCGCTCCTAACCCTCGTTTCCGATTTCTGTGGTGTGGTAATGGCTTGGGTGGCCGCTGCCCTGGCTGAGCCGATCACCTTCCATCAGTTCATCCACAACGGCTTCAGCGTTTTCGACTTAAACGATTTTCTGCCGCCAACCTTCAAGACCGCTGTGTTCGGCCTGATCATTGGGCTGGTGGCGTGCTTTCAGGGAATGCGGACGCGGGGAGGCACCGAGGGCGTGGGGCGTACGGCGACGAGCTCCGTGGTCTTATCTTCGCTGTTTGTAATCCTGGCCGACGTTATCCTGGTGAAACTGATCGTCATGTTTTTTCCATGAAGAGCTGCGCTTGAGAGTTCGCAACGGGGCACTGAAAGGGGCCTGGAACCGCATCGTGATAGAAAACCTTGAGAAAAGGAATGGCGAACCGCCCGTGGTCCTGCGAGGTCTGCACAAGTCCTTCGGCGCCCAGGTGGTCTTGAACAGAATTGACCTGACTGTCGCCCGCGGTGAAACGCTAGCGGTGCTCGGCCGCAGTGGCACCGGCGAGAGTGTTTTGTTGAAGATCGTCATCGGGCTGCAGAAGCCGGACGCGGGCTCGGTGCATATCCACGGGCAGGAGATCACCGGAATCAATCTCGGCAAGCTCAACGAGATCCGCAAGAAGATGGGTTTTTTGTTCCAGCAGGCGGCGCTCTACGACTCGCTAACGGTGGAGGAGAATGTGGCCTTTCCACTGAAGCACAATACAAACATGCCGGAGTCCGAGCGGCGGGATCGAGTCAAGGAATTGCTGAAGAGTGTGGGTATGGAAGGCGATCTCAAGAAGATGCCTTCCGATATTTCCGGCGGCATGCAGAAGCGAGTGGGGCTGGCTCGGGCGCTGGCTCTCGACCCCGACGTCCTCCTGCTGGATGAACCGACCGCGGGACTGGATCCTATTACCTCCGGCGAGATTGATGAGCTGATTCTCAAGCTGCAAAAGGAACATGCCATGGCATCAATCGTGGTCACACACGATATGCAAAGCGCAAAAACCATCGCCGGCCGGCTGGCACTGCTCCACGAAGGAAATATAGTGATCGAAGGCGCCTTCGAGGACCTGGAGAAGAGTCACGACAAGTTTGTCTCAGACTTTATGCGGCGGGACGCTTAGGAGAACATATGTCGAGAGTGGCGCGGTTGGGAGCTTTCATTGTTACGACACTGGCGATTCTGGCCGTGGGAACCTTTATCATCGGGAACACGCAATACCTGTTTACTTCCACGTACCGGTTAAAGGCGCAGTTCAGCAATGTGGTGGGCCTGGACGTGGGCGCCGGGGTTCGGGTGGGTGGTGTTCACCGCGGAACCGTGCATAGCATCGAGTTGCCTAACCGGCCGAGCGATAAAATCACGGTGGTGATGGACCTCGACAGCAGGACGCACGACATCATCAAGCAAGACTCCGTAGCGTCAATCGAAACCGAGGGCCTGCTGGACAACGAGTATATGGCGATCTCGTTTGGAACTGCCGGGGCGGCCAACGTGCACGACGGTGATACCATCGCCAGCCAACCTCCCATCGCCATGTCAGACCTGATTAAGAAGTCCCAGGATATTCTGGACAGCAGCCAGCAAGCCATCAAAAACGTTACGCAGGCGACCGCGAATTTAAACTCGGTCAGCGCCAAGATCGACCAGGGTCAAGGGACTGTGGGGGCGCTGATCAACGATAAGACGGCCTATCGCGCGCTTAACCAAACGATGGACGGCATCCGTGATGCGGTAGCCCATGCGCAAGCGGGGGTCACCGATTTCCAGGAGAACATGGAGGCGCTGAAGCACAATTTCTTCCTGCGCGGGTATTTCAAGAACCGCGGTTATGAAGATTCCGCGGAGCTGGCGAAAGACGAAATCGTAGGGCTGCCCCAGGGCACGCCCCAGAAAACGTTTACGTTCGAGGCAAAGCAACTCTTCGGCAAGGTAGACACGGCCAAGCTGAAAAACGCGAAGTCTCTGGACGCTGCCGGCGATTTCCTGACCGATACCGACTTTGGGGTTGCCGTGGTGGTCGCGTATTCCAGCATGGAAGGAGATACCGGGAAAAGCTTGGTCCTGACCCAAGGTCGTGCCCTGGTGGTCCGCGAGTACCTTGTTGAGAATTTCGGTTTCGATGATCGGCGGCTCAAGACACTGGCAATGGGAAAGAAGAGTGGCACGAGCCCTGAAAGCGGTTGGGGCGCCATCCAGATCCTCGTTTACCCTACCGGCACTGAAATGCCGGCCGCGAAGCTGCCGCAGAATAGCACTCCACCCAAGCCGCCCGTAGAACAGCCGGTTCCCGAATCTCCCGCTACCGTTCCAAAACCACAGTAGCCTCGAAGCGCCCGCGAAAGTATTACGGCCGAGGGGGATGTGTCGCAACCACTCGGCATTAGTGCGGGCGGTCAAAACAACAACCACCCTTTGAATCACCTTTTGCTTCCTTGCGCGAGCCCGCCCGTTCGAATCATCAGTGTGTATCAAAGGGTTGGGAAACCAGGGTTCCTAAAGTATTGATAACCAACCTCGGCGTTGGCAGGCTTCAGCCGTATCAAAGGATTACCTTCAGTACGGTCTTACCAGCTGAGGTCATGTAGAATGGACTTATGGCCTGGGGAGATTCGAACTCCCGACCCACGGTTTAGGAAATAAGCTTAAAACATGCATCTTGTTGGCTCGCTTAGCTTTTTCTTCGGTCTTGTTGCACGGTTTTGCATGGTATTCGGGCGGTATTGTTCCCAAGTTGTTCCCGATGCTATGGGGCGAACCCCTATAGTGAGACAAATTGATTGGGCACACCTGCCTTTTTTTCATTGAGCCTTCCGCGTATCTGAAAGCAGGGGATGGGGTCTGGGGAAGGGGACGGCGATTGAGTCCCCTTTTCCGGCCACCACTTTAGAAACCCTCATCTCGTTCCCATCGTTCTCAAAAAACTGTATGGTTGCACTCCGGAAATCGGGGGCCGGGCTGCCAGACTCG
>JAIQEZ010000241.1 GCA_020073545.1 Terriglobia bacterium
CTATGGCAGAGCGCTTGGCGGAGTCTTCAACGCCATTACGAAATCGGGCACAAGAGGCAGTGAAGTGGTACCGCTTAGCAGCAGAACAAGGCGAACCGCGCGGCGCCTACGGACTCGGTGTGCGTTACATCACGGGGCAAGGTGTGGGCAGAGACTATTCAGAAGCCGAGAAATGGCTTCGCGTTGCCGCCGAGGGAGGCCACGGTGATGCTGCCTACAATCTCGGGCTCCTCTATTTACGCCATCTCCCCGGCCAGACTGGTTCGCCGGACGAGACGCAGGCGACCAAGTACTTCCGCATGGCGGCTGACCAGGGTATTGGAGATGGGCAGTGCTACCTCGGAAAGATGTATGCAGAGGGTACGGGACTGCCAAAGGACCTCGTTTCTGCCTACCTTTGGATGCATCTCGCCTCGCAAAACGGCGCCGAGCAGTGCTCGCTGGGGTTGAAAGCGCTTGAGACGGAGATGAAACCGGATCAGGTGAACGAGGCCAAGCGCCGCGCAGCAGCATGGAAACCTCAGCCGCACCCAAGCTTTAATTACTGATTGGAGTTGGCAGCGCACACCTCCGTATCTGAGGTCTGCCGCTTTCCCTTGGTGGGAACATCCGTGGGCGGCGCACCCCGACAAGGAACATCGGGACGGGTCCCCGCGCCCCGCGTTGGCCCTTTACTTCCCCGGCATAACCTGAAAGAATCTCGCCAAGCAAGTTCGAATCCTCCGCGAGGTTTCGCCATGGCCAACCCAGAACACCTCAAGATCCTCAAGCAAACGCCAGGGACAGACGCTTGGAACCGGTGGAGGAGGGATCATCCCGATGTAGTGCCAAACCTCGTCGGGGCGAACCTCTGGGGGGGGACCTCCGCGGGGCGAACCTCATCGCGGCGAACCTCGGTGGGGCGGACCTCACCGCGGCGAACCTCGGCGGGGCGCACCTCGCCAGGGCGAACCTCACGAAGGCAACGATCTGGTACACCGCGTTCGGCGACAATGACCTCAGCGACGTCAAGGGGCTCGAAACTGTACACCACGGTGGCCCTTCAACCATCGGCATCGACACGATCTACAAATCTAAAGGCAACATCCCGGAAGTTTTCCTGCGCGGCTGTGGCGTGCCCAAGGACTTCATCGTTTACATGAAGTCGTTGGCCGGCAAACCCATCGAGTTCTACTCTTGATTCATCAGCTATTCGAGCAAGGACGACGACTTCGCCCAGCGCCTCTACGCCGACCTGCAAGCCAAGAACGTGCGCTGCTGGTTTGCGCCCGAAGACCTCAAGATTGGCGAAAAATTCCGCATGCGCATTGACGAAGCCATCCGCATTCACGACAAGTTGCTGCTGGTCCTTTCAGGGAGCTCCGTCCGGAGTGCCTGGGTTGAGAAGGAAGTGGAGACAGCTTTTGAGAAGGAGCGCCGCCAGGATAACAAACCCGTGCTTTTCCCCATTCGGCTCGATGACGCGGTGATGAAGACCGATCAAGCTTGGGCTGCGGACATCCGCCGCACGCGCCACATCGGCGACTTCCGCACCTGGAAGGACCACGACGCCTATCAAAAGGCCTTCGCCCGGCTGCTGCGCGACCTGAAAGCTGAAGAATCCTCGGCCGCCGACGCGCCGACCCCAGCCGCTCCCTGACTGCGCCCGTCAGCCAAGGGGGGCTAAACGGCTCGCGCGCCCAGGCGGGCGCGATGGGGGAAACCGCCCTGTGCTACAATGAACCCGCCTGGAGGAGCGACGCTGCCATGGTTCTGAAGCGCAAGGCACCCGGAAAGCGGGAGGAACGAATCGCCGTGGATGAGGCCACGATTCGCCTGCACATCGAGCCTCTGGCCGAGGGCGGCTATGTGGCGACCAGCCCGGACGTGCCGGGTTTGGTGGCCGAAGGCCGCAGCATCACCGAAGCGGTCGAAATCGCGCAGGGACTGACGCGCAAGATCGTCGAGTCGTGCCTCGAACACGGCGATCCTCTCCCCGCCGCCTTTGCCCGACTGCGCAAGCCGCCGCTCGACCTCCTGGTTCCCGTGGGCATCCGCTAATGAGCCGCTTGGCGGGCTTCAAGTATCGCGAGGTTGCTCGTAAGCTTCGCATCTTGGGCTTCGCCTTTGACCGCCCCGGTCCCCGCAGCCACGAAGTCTGGCGTCACCAGGAGACGGGCCGCAAGGTCACCCTGCCCCATCATGCGCGCGACCTGGCCGCAGGCACATTGCGCGCCGTCCTCCGTGAAGCCGGCATCGACGTTGAGGAATTCTTGAAAGCATGACCCTCAGCCGCCCGAAAGAGGGGCCACACCCGTTCCCATTTCGCTACGGCGAATCTGCGACCCGAACGGGAAAACAGTTCTCAGTCATCGGTTCTCAGCGGGGTAGCGCGGAGTTATTCTGGAATCCGCCAGACTGCAGGCAGGGGAGTGGTTGAAGGGACGCAGAGTTACACAACGACTTTGCACGAGTCCCGTGACCGCCTAACGAAGTCCCAAGCCCGTCCTGCCCACGCGGCGCTTGTGTTGACTGCGAGCGCTTCCGAAAAGCACCGAACCAAGCGGGCACGGGACTAGCCGCTAAACCGGTCGGGACGCCTGAGCACCAGTCTGCTGCCGTTTTATTCGTCCTGAACGCCGTATCTCTTGCGGAGACGGTTGTAACGTTGGACAAGCGCCTTCTCGTGACGAGCTTCATCACGGTAGAAGCCCTTAAGAAGCCTTTTGAGCTCCTTGTCTTCGCAAAGCTCCGCCGCATGCTTATACGTGATTTGAGCTTCCCGCTCCCGCTGCACAGCATCTCTAAATATCAGGAACAACTGCCTCGTCTTTTCAGGCATTTCTTCAGGCACAGGATACCCCCTTCGGTTGGGCAGAGAAATCCACAACCTGCCAGCCCCTTTTTGCAACTAGAACACACCATATAAGGGAAATCAATTCGGAGTTATACAATCGTTACCAGTCCGCCCGAACTCGGTGCGATCGAGCTATCGAGGCTGCAGATCAACGACGCCTGCGGCGCCGCTGGGGAGCCGCCTCG
>JAIQEZ010000120.1 GCA_020073545.1 Terriglobia bacterium
TGCTTGGCCGCAATTTTCATTGGGGCCTTGAGCGATAGCACCCTCTACTTTTTTGCGCAAGGAGGCCTTTAGCACCGACTGGCCCATTCGTCGACGAAGTCGACTGAGAGCCTTGTCTTCGATTTGGCGGATTCGCTCCCTCGTCAAGCCATACTTGTCGCCAATGTCGTGTAAGGTCTCCGCGACCCCATCCCAGAGACCATAGCGGTCAGCGAGGACTCCCCGATGCTTGTGCGGCAATTGCGACAGAAAGCCTTCGACGAGAATTTTCGTGCCGACCCGAATGAAGACGATGGATTGGCGGTTCCCTGAAAGATAGTCGAAAAGGTTCCCTTGGACCTCGGCCAGGCTCTTTCGGCCAATGTTTTTTGCTTTTTCTAGCTTGCTCTTGGGGCACTCGAGAAGTTGGCCCACTGATTTTATCCCCAGTGTCTCGAGAACTTTGTAGGACCTCACAGACAAATCAAGACTGTCGACAGAGGCGGCCAAGTTCCCCCCGACGGGGACGGGAATTCTCCATCCGGCTGCAGTAACTTCCGTTTTCCCTTCGGGGCTGGCGGAAGTCTCCGCGGCTGAAGCGCAGTGCACGCTTTGCGACCGTTCGCGAAGCTGTTGTAGGTCGGCGCCGTGGGCCGAGGGGAGCAAGGCTTGGTCAATTATTTCGTGGACCTCGTCTAGGCACTTCCTCCCGAACCAGAGCAAGCGAAGCATCTGCGCATCGCTTAACCCGAAGAGTTCCTCGAATGTGTTGATCCCGAACTTCTTCAAGGCGTTGTAAGAGCGGGTTGAGAGATGGAGCTCTTCAAGTGGCTTATGTCTTATCCCCTCGGGAAGTCCCATGGTGTTTTTCGAGCGTGGGTCCATTGTATGACGAAACCCCCGCCGCCGGCGCCGGATTTCTAAGTCATCAACTTCGTTCCCGTTCCATTGATTTTACAGTGTACTATAATGGCACTGAAAGTATTCCGCCCTGGAACCGCTGTCCCGACTAGGAGGCAGAAGATACGGATGGATTCCGACCTCACGATGTCACAAAAGGTCCTCCTTGTACTTTACCGTCTGTCCGTTGATGGGAAGAAGAAGGTCCGGTACGAAGATATCGTCGTACAGGCGTTCAAGGACTATCCCGCTGATTTTCATCTGAAGGGCTACCCTGAGTTCCCAGAAAGCGGCGACGCAGTCCACAAACCCCTTTACGAGTACCGCAAGAGGGGAATGGTGTCAGCCTCCAACAAGATGTTTTCTCTAACTCCTCATGGCCTGGCGGAAGCCCAGCGGCTCCAGGCTGTCGAGAAAGGTAAACCAGGCCTTAGCGAACCTCGACACCGGCTCGAAAGGGATGCTCAAATCGAAATTGAGAGGATCAAGCAATTGGAAGGTTTCAAGCTATTTCTGGCCCAGAAACACGACGAGATAATTGATTCCGACCTTTTCGAGTACTTGGGGGTCAGTGTCCGGAGTACGAAGAACGATTTCCTCGGACGACTGGAAACGATGAAATCTGCGATTGAAGCAGCGTCCAGTTCCGGCCTCAAAGACCCCATCCTGGTTGCGGCCCGCCAGTTCCACGATTTCTTGATGAACCGGTTCTCGACAGAGATTGACATCAAGGCCGGTCGGCAGACCCCAGCTGAAAAAGGGAGGATAGCCTGATGGAACTCTCCGTCTCCATCGTCGAGGAACGAAACGTTTTTGACGATCACCTCCTCGATATCATTGGGAATGAATTCAAATTCAGCCACGAGAAAGGGCTTCCCGAGTGGATCAAGAACTGTGTTGACGCTTACCTACGGAGGGACCCCCCGGTGGCTGATGATGAACAGCATATCGTTCTCCACTTCAGGGATGGAAGGAAAGGTGAAGCGCCGATCTTTGAGTGCATCGATTTTTGTGGAATGACCTCCGAAGACATCGACAAAGCCCTGAAACGATGGGGTGACCCGAAGGCTGCTTCACGCGGTCTAAACAGGCGCGTGTTCGGCGGGCACGGAAACGGCGGGAAGTTTTACATGCGCATGATGTTCGAACGGTCGCACTTCATCACTTACCGCAACGGAAAGCTAAACATTTTCGGGTTCAATGAGTATCGGAAGTACGGATTTGCTCGGGGGTTCAAAGACAAGGTCTGTTCCGCCAAAGATGCAGTCAAGCTGGCAGGCATCAATGATCTGCCACTGCCACAAGGCGCGATGGATCAAATCCTGAAAGGCGAGACTGGGTTCACGGTCGTTCGGGGCATCCGACCAAACAGAATAAAAGGGGCCGTCCCTGTAGGGAGGCTATGCGAGAAAGTTCGGTTCCATCCCCAAGCAAGGAAGATTGTGCAGCGTAAGCGCATCCGTGTTTTGCACAACGGCCAGCTTGTTCTGGAGAGGCTGGCGGGTGAGCAGATTGAATTGCGCCCAGGCTTTGAAAACCTGCCGTCGATCCCGATCCCGACGACCTTGCCCTACGAGGAAGATGGTCACGTCGAGCAGATCGAGTTTGCGGACAAGAAGTATCCTGCCGGCCAGTTAAAACTCATGGTCGCGAAAGAACCCTTTGGGAGAAACAGCCGCATCTCCGAATTGAACTGTATCGACATTCTTGGAGAAATCGGCGTCATCGCCTGGTATCGGATACACGAGCTTCCTCAACTTAAACAGTACGCCCAGGCCGAATTCATTTTTGGTGAGTGCTGTTGCCCCATTCTGGAAGATCCCGACGAGGACTGCGTAAAGAATCACAGAGAAAAGCTGATCGATGGGCCAAAGACCCGTGCCCTACTTCGATGGATTGCTGAAAAGGTGGATGAGGTCGGCAAGGAAATCGAGAAGCAGGAAGCAAAGGAACGGAAGCTGCAAAATCTCAAGCTAACAGATGAATTCAACAAAATCTTGAACACCTGGAAGAACCAGTTCATGGACAAGTTCCTCGGGGAAGTCCTAGGCGGGCCTGGGATCGGGACGACAGTGGGAGGTGCGGGTCAGGATGGAACGGGCGGAGGAACTAGTGAAAAGTCCACAACCAAGGGTGGTACTGGCGGGGAAGGTCAAGCAAGAGGGGGCGGGGAGGGCGATCAAAAGAAGAAGGGACAAAGTCACCCCGTGGTGCTCCTATCTAGCTATAATCCAGACCCCTTCGGTAACGGTGATACGCTGCACCTCAGTTCGCGCCACTACCCTGTCTACCAGCGACCAATCGACTTAGAGCACGGCGTCTACTGGATCAATACGTCTAGACCGTTGGCAACCGCGATCCTTGAGCGGCATGGCGCAGAATCCGCCCGTTGGCGGGAATACCATTTTCAACGTTTTGTCGACATCATCGTAATGGAAGCGCTCCATACAATGGAGAAGAAGGGTATGGAGCTAACTTTCGACTTGGTAGAAAACAAGATCAATGATGTCATAAAGACCGTTCACGACAACGCCTTACAAAGCCTCAGTCCTTTCTTGCTCTGACGCCGTGGCGCCGGCCTTGCCGCGTGGACCCGACCAGACGAGTTCTTTCAATCACAGCGCGCCAAAGCGGTTTCTTCCTTCGACCGCTCAGTTGTTCGGCATGTGTCACGAATGCCGCCCCGAACTTCTCCGCCAAAACTGGCGGCACAGCATTTCCGATTTGTCGGGTTATCTGACCCAGGCCTCCGTAGAACATGTAAGTGTCGTCGAAACTTTGCAAGGCGGCCGCTTCCCTGGCTGAAATCGCCCTGTCTTGTTCGGGATGACCGTACCTTCCGTTTGATAGGCTGGTGCACCTTGTCGTAAGCGTGGGTGCGGGAGCATCCCATTGAAGGCGCCCATACACATCGGGGTGGCTATCATGTTTTTTGTGACATTCAAGGACCAGATCGGAAGGCCAATCGTTTCTGCTTCCGCCGTCGCGTGGCGTCGCCCTTAAGCGTTCCAAATTGTGCGGCTCCAATAGGGCTGCGAAGTGATTCGGCACCGTCGGATGTTCCTCGCCTGCCCTTAACGGCGGATACTTGGAGATCGCTTGTCGTACAGTAATGAACGGTGCAAGGCCCGGCCCGCCACCGTGTGTCTGGTCTGGCCAAGGCGCATCACCGTGCAACGATGCAGTGAGCACCAACCGCTGCCGATGCTGTGGTACTCCGTACCATGCGGCGTCGATCACTCCGAACCTCACTTTGTACTTTAAGACGCGGAGAGCTCCCAGAAGGCGCCGAAATGCACTGAAGCCCGGAATCCTTCGCAAGCCAGGAACATTTTCAATGAGAAGAAAGTCGGGCCGCAAATCGTGAACAAGGCGCTCAACGTGGCGAATCACAGGCCGGTCATCGGCGTCCCTTCGATTTTGGTTCTGAGGAGAAAATGGTTGGCACGGAGCACAAGCTGCGAGAAGAAGAAAATCATCCCCACTGACCGAGGCCCCGTGCGACAGCAGCGAGGGCGCTGACAGCTTACGGATATCTTCACAGAGGAACTTGGCGGACGGGTTGTTCTGTGTGTAGGTTAATCGGCAAACCTCTTCCTTATCCACGCCGACCGCAACTCTGATCCCGGCCGTTCGAAGGCCATACGTGACACCGCCCGCTCCGCAGAAGACGTCAAATGCAACTATCGGCATGGTTGTGTTCTCTGTCTGCAGGTTGAGATTGCCTTCCTAATCCGTGCCGCGCAGCCGTCGGGGGAGCGCAGAATTTGGTGCTCCCAAAAACGGAGAACGGTCCACCCTTCCTTTCTGAGGCGGCGATTCACAAAGCGATCCCGGCGCATATTGCTGAGAATCTTTTGCACCCAAAATGACCGGTTTCGACGAAGTTCCTTCTGCTTCATCTTCCAGTTGTAGCCGTGCCAAAAATGGCTGTCGCAAAAGACAGCAACCTTTGCTCTCGGGAAGGCAAAATCCGGTCGGCCAAACATCTTCGGGTGTCTAATTGGCTTCATCCTCCTCCGCCGCAACGCTGCTTCCATAACCTGCTCGATCTCCGATCCCGTGCTCCTGACACGTGACATGTTGAAGCTGATCTGAACTTTGCTTCGTCTCCGCCTGCGCATCCCCACTTGTTCGTCCCCCTACCTGGAGGGATTCTGTTGGGAGCATGAGGGACTCACTCCCTATGTCCCGGCCCGACTTGCTGTGACTCCCCACTTGCACCCGGTATTTTACCCAACGTCCTCAACCAAGTGAACATAAGAACCACCCCGCGCCGGGGCAGCGCTCCCACCGACCATCTTGGTGCGATGAGTGGTTCGCCGAAGGCGATCCCTAGTTCGTTCGTTTTGTCGGCGCAACCGGCGCTATCACGAAGGGATCCGCAGTGTGACGCCGGCGGATGTCTACTTCGGCCGACGGGAAGAAACCCTCAAGCTCAGGAGCAAGCGTAGCCCCCCGATGCACCGCGGCGGCGTTTCGCGCCCGCCAGCGCTCGCCGAGGCCAAATTGCCCCGCCATCCAGGAGACCTACGACTACAACAATCGGATGCAGCCCGTGCGCTTCCAGCTCGGGACCTCGGCCAACCCCGCTGCCAACTACTGCTCGGTGTACAATTACTATGCGGGAGTTGCGAATCCCAGCACTTGCACGGACACTCCGACGACGGCCACGACCGGCAACAATGGCAACGTCATGGGCTATTGGTATCAGGACAATTCGATTTCCTCGCTCAGCCACACGGCCACGTACAGCTACGATAATCTGAACCGCCTCACCTCTGCCGGGGCCACGGGCAACTCCACCTACAACCTGACGTTCAGCTACGATCGTTACGGCAACATGAGCTGCCAAACGAACGGCCAGACCAACGGCCCCTGCCCCAACTGGACGTTCGATACCTCCACCAATCGGATCAGCACCGCGAGCTTCACTTACGACGCGGCGGGCAATCTGACGGCCGACGGCACGCACAGCTACCAGTGGGACGGGGAAGGGCGACTGGTCACCGTGGACAACGGGGCAACCATCGTCCTGGTCTATAATGCGCTGGGCCAGCAGGTCGGGGTAACGAAGGGGGGAACTGACGTCGTCTGGCATCTTAAGAGTCCCGCGGACAGGTCGGAAGGGGACTACTCGATTGCCTATGTCGGCTGGAACCCGGCAGGAGTCTTCTTCTTAGGTGAGAAGCGGGTGGGTTTTGATGTTAATGGCGGGATGGTCTTCCTTCATCAAAACCACCTCAACTCGGTGACTGTCCCCACCACCTTTGATGGCAGTGTGTTCGACGATATTCAGTACTATCCCTGGGGACAGTACTGGGCGGGCGAAGGGTTCGTCTTCGCGGGGATGGACCACTATTGGGAGGATGTTCTCCACAATACTCCGAACCGCCAGTACGCATTTTATGAGGGCCGCTGGCTGAGTCCCGACCCCCTGGGCGGCGACGTGACCAACCCGCAGTCTCTGAACCGCTATGCCTATGTGCTCAACAACCCGACGAACTTCATCGACCCGCTGGGTCTCCAAGGCAAGGTGAACATCAAGCTGCAAGCGGAACCGACAGCTCCCGGTTGCACATTGAACGGGATCTTCACGTCATGCTCCGTTGTCGCCGGCGTGCTCGCTGCCGGAGCGGCGGGCAACACGATGGGAATTGATACCAGTCCTGTCTCTGGCCCGAATGGATGGTCCTTCTACGGCTGTTACGCTGACGGAAGTTGCGGTTTCGTGCCTGCTTCGCTGGCGGGCTTGAGCCCATTGGACATTTCCGACTTCTTATCGACGACCCGTGGCGTCGGCGTGGCTATCAAGCCCGACAGCCTGACTGGCCAGGCATTGGCTATCTACAATTGGCTCAAAGGAATCGGCGTAAGCGACAGCGACATCACAGTCTATGGGGACGACGCCGGTCCCCTTTCGGTGGTGTTGTCACAGACTGCGCTTGCGGCCGTTCAGCAGAACCTGATCTGGCATTATCTGGACCTGACGGGGATCTTCCACCCAGGGTACACGGAGGGAGCCAGAGACGCAAATGCCACCAATTCTCTCCACGCGGTTTGGACCGATCCCCGGTTGAGCACATATTTCGGGATTCCAGGCGTATACGCCCAGTTTCACTACGACCCCTATAACCCCTTCGGTGGGATCGGACCCTTTTGGAAGCATGCGGGGTGCGCACTGTTCAACGTGGGTTGTCAACCTTGATGAGCAGAGGACCCAAGAGACACCGATGTCGAGGCGCCGTCGTGGTCACCCTTGTGACTATGGCCGGCCTTAGGATCGCATGTCATGGAGCGCTCGCAGAAACAGCGACATTGCGCATCAAGAAAATACGAGAGGACCGGTTCTCCGGCCCGATCCACTGCCTCGCGCTGGCTGCCTCACGGGGTCTGGCCGCTGTTGCCCTAAACAATGGACGGGTCCATGTCTGGCGGCTGGACAGCGGCGAAACTGTGCACGACTTCGCGTTCGCCGAGCCCGACAGTGAGCTCAGGAACATCGGCTATACGGTCGAACCCATCCGCCTCCACTTTGCACCTGACAGCAGCGCCCTCGCCATAAGCTTTTTGGGGCGCATCCACCTATACCAGACCACCAATTGGACCGAGACAGCTAACCTGGGCGTCCCCGGCGAGGACGTAGTGCGTCCCCGGAAGCCGCCAGTGCTCGGGCGGCGTCCCGACCACGAAGAGAATCGAACTGCAAAGCAGATGGCAGAGGACCACGTTAAGCGGAGGGCCCAGGGCGACGGCGCCGCGCGAATAACTGATATGGCGTTCACCCCCGACGGATCGAGGATCCTTGCCGCCTACTGTCGCGGAGAGTATTTCGATGAGAGCTATCACTCCTATCACTTCTACTTCTTCTCGAGCGGGAACGACCCCGTACGTTTGTGGGACGTCCGGGGCAGCCGCCTGCTTTGGGAGCGGATCTATCGACCGGGTGGGGCTGTAGAGCGGGTTTTTCCATCTCCAGACGGCCGACGGTTTGCGGCCGCCCCGCAGTCGGGCCCGCCGCAGGTGTGCGATCTCAGCAGTGGAGAGCCGCTCTACTCGCTGCCGGGCGTGGCCCACCTTTTCGGTCAGCCGCCGAGCGTGCTATTCGTGCAGGACGGGGCGCAGTTCATCACACTATCGGCTGCACCAGGGGACAATATCCTTCGGGCATCGGGCCGCCTAGCGATACATGATTCCCGCGACGGGGCGGAGGTGGGCGGATTCAGTGAGCGGGCTGGGGGGTACGAGGCGGACATCTCGCACGACGGCAGATGGCTCGCAGCGGTCACCACGAATGGCATAACGTTCAAGATTTACGACATGCAGACACGCAAAGTTGCCTTCGTGGAGAGACGCCAATTTCCTTGGGGATGGCGAGGCCCGCTTGCGGAGACTGTCCGCTTCGACCCTGGCGGTTCTTACTTGGTGGTGGCCAGCAGGGCAGAAGGTCGGGTTGCGGTCTACCAAATCGCGCCATAAGGGTCCGGGGCTCACATCCGCGGCTGGAACTCCGTCGTCTCAAGCTGGTTTTACCAAAAAACTGGGTTGGAGGCATGCCGCCGCACCGACGCGCGCGGCATCACCACCACGTACACCTATGATGCGTTGAACCGCCTGGGGGCTCCGGGATCGAGCGCGATTTCATACTCCAACGGTGATCCAACGGCCATCACGTACACGTACGACCAGACAGCTTGCCTGGGGTTGTCAGTCTCCTGCTACAATATTGGACGGCGAACTACCATGAGTGACGCCTCGGGAACCACGCAATGGGCTTACGATGCTATGGGCCGCGTGCTGAGGGAGCATCGCACCATCAATTCCGTCACCAAGGACATAACATACACTTACAACCTAGACGGCTCCCTGGCCTCGCTCACCTACCCCAGTGGCCGCCTCGTGACCTATGCGCCCAACGCGGTCGGGCGGCCGGTGTCGGCCACGGACACGACCCACAGCGTGACTTACGTGAACAGTGCTCATTACGCGCCGCAAGGAGCGCTTAGCAGCGCGCAATTTGGCACGGCCCCTATCAACTACTCTGTTTCCTTTGACAGCCGCCTGCGCCCTTCTCAGATTTACGCCCACGCGTCTGCCGACTTCCTTAAACTTGACTTCAGCTATTTCGCAAACAGCAGCGTCCAGACGATCACCAATGACCTCACCTCAGGCCGGACGCTGAACCTCACTTATGACAACCTCAACCGCTTGGCGACCGCTCAGACCGTGGCCACTTCCGGCCAGTACTGTTGGGGGCAGAGCGTTCCCACCGACGGCACTGGCTACGACCGTTACGGCAATCTGCTCAAGATCAACTCCAGCCAGTGCACGTCCCCGACTCTGAATCTTTCGGTGAATACGTACAACCAAATCACCAACTCGGGTTTTTCCTACGACAACGCCGGGAACATGACCGCCGATGGCGTTGCCAGCTACGTTTGGAACGGGGCCGGTCTTCTCAAGTCGGCAGGCAGTACGACCTACACCTATGATGGCGATGGCAAGCGGGTGATGAACTCAGCGGGGACCTACTACTGGCCTGCGCTCAGCAGTGACCAGTTATCCGACACGCCCGGCGCAGGCGCGGGCAACGAATACATCTTTTTCGCCGGCCGGCGCATTGCCTGGGTGGACTCTGCGGGGACGGTTCGCTATTACTGGGGCGATCACCTGGGGAGCACGCGGATGGTCACCGACGCCGCGGGCAACGTCTGCTACGATGCCGATTTCTACCCCTTTCAGGGCGAGCGGCCTGCCTATGTCAACACCTGCACCCCGGCTTACAAATTCGCGGGGATGAAATTCGATCAGGAGTCAGGGAACTATTACACCCTGAACCGGTACTACCCTTCCAACCTCGCCCGCTGGCTGAGCCCCGACCCCCTCGCCGGCGACGTGACCAATCCCCAGTCCCTCAACCGGTACGCGTATGTGCTGAACAACCCCACGACGTTGGCCGACCCATTAGGCCTCCAAGACAAGATAAACATCAAGCTGCAGGCGGAACCGACAGCTCCCGGTTGCACATTGAACGGCATCTTCACGTCATGCTCCGTTGTCGCCAGCGTGATAGGGGCTGGCGCGGCCGTCCAGTGTCCGAACAATGACTGCACCGGCGTCAGTGCGACACAGGGCCCTGGCGGGACGACCATGGTTTCCACGACACAAACCGTCACGGTTAACCTCCCCGGGAGCTGTATTTCCATGAGCGACAGCGCATCCGGTACGTCGCAGACGAATTGCACGGGCACTTCGTCCGTCACGGTTACGGTCACAACAACGCAGACGGTAAGTGACGTGCAAATCCCTCAGGAGGCGGCATATATTCTTGGCACGTCAGCCCGAATGGCTGGACCTACGGTCGAGCTGGCTGCTGCCGCAACGCCGGTCGTGCCACTGGTGGTCGTGGCGGCCGAGCTCGAGCCACTCGCTGGAGCCGCACAAATATGGATAATGACCCATCCAGAAGAGTGGGCGAGCATTCTGAGGTTTGGGAATGCTTTCCTCAATGGTGGAGCCCTATCGAGCTGGGAGGCTGCCGTCGCTCGCTGGACAAGGAAAGGATGGGATGAGTGGTGGAAGAATTGACAGCAGAATCTGGATAACCTTAACGTATGGGAGCACACAAGATGGTCAGCTGCCCGGTTTGCGGCTGGCAAATGCGGAACGACGACCTACGGGGTGGGAGTCTTGCTTGTCCAGGGTGTAAGGAGAAACTCCATTGGGCAGAGCCTAGCCGCCTTGAAGAGTCAGCCACTGTGGTCGCGATTGTTATTGTGCCGTTCCTGGTTCCCTACCTGCTGGGGGCCCGAGGAGGAAATGTCCTATTGTATGGGCTCCTGCTCTTTCTCCCATTGGGCTCTGCAGTCGCCGTTGCAATGGGTCTTCTCCGGGCTCTCCTTTTCCCCCGGAAACTGCAAAGGCACGCTGCTGGTTGGCCCGACGAGGGGACGATTCTGCACATCACGAGTCCTCCCGACCCGCGGAAGGAGTCGTAGCGGGTAGATTCTCTATTGGAATTCAAGAGCTTTTCCTTCTTTACGGGCCGGCTTGCCCTGATTGCCGCAGCCTGCCTGCGAGGCAGGGCAGGCGCAGGCAAGTGCGGGAAACTTCTTTCTTTTCTTGCCATCAGGAAGCAGCGGCGGCAACGGTCACATCCCGAGCACCGGTCGGTTTGAGCTGAAACAGTCTGGAGTCGTCCAGGGGCACTACACGCCGGAACATTCTCCGCATACCTTAGAGCAGTTCAACCGCGCGTCGGCGGGAGTTATACTCAGATCGTGTACGGGCCTGGCGGTGGGAAGCTCGCGCTCATGAACGGGCAGACCAACGGCCCGACGCCCGAAGGCTCTGGGTTGCGGGGCGCGCCCGATGGCTGTGGGCCGCAGGGCGGCCCCTGCCCCAACTGGACGTTCAATACCTCAACCAATCGGATCAGCACCTCCGGCTTCACCTACGACTCGGCGGGAAATCTGACGGCCGACGGCACGCACAGCTACCAGTGGGACGGGGAAGGGCGACTGGTCACCGTGGACAACGGGGCAACCATCGTCCTGGTCTATAATGCCCTGGGCCAGCAGGTCGGGGTAACGAAAGGGGGAACTGACGTCGTCTGGCATCTTAAGAGTCCGGCGGACAAGTCGGAAGGGGACTACTCGATTGCCTATGTCGGCTGGAACCCGGCAGGAGTCTTCTTCTTGGGTGAGAAGCGGGTGGGTTTTGATGTTAATGGCGGGATGGTCTTCCTTCATCAAAACCACCTCAACTCGGTGACAGTCCCCACCACCTTTGATGGCAGCCTGTTCGACGATATTCTGTACTATCCTTGGGGACAGTACTGGGCGGGCGAAGGGTTCGTCTTCGCGGGGATGGACCACTATTGGGAGGATGTTCTCCACAATACTCCGAACCGCCAGTACGCATTTTATGAGGGCCGCTGGCTCAGTCCCGACCCGCTCGCTGGCGATGTCACCGACCCCCAGTCCCTCAACCGCTACGCGTACGTGCTGGGTAACCCCACCACGCTGACCGACCCGCTCGGCTTGCACGAGCTTCCTAAGAAAGGTGAGGAAGGTGGCGGCGAACCGTGTGATCCGTTCGCCGGCGTCGGCTGTCCAGAAGGCGGAGGAGGCGGTATCGACCCTTGCAACGACCCGTGGTATGCGGACTCCCACGCCGAGTGCGGCTCGCCCGGAGGGGGTCCTTTCCCACCCCCCGGGGGTGGCGGCGGCGGTGGCGGCAATCCTGGACCTGGTAATGCGCAGAAGGGTCCGCCGTCAACGACAATTCCGTGGCCGCCTATCGACCCGACGACTCCGATCACTATCGAAGTGATCCTCGGAACCGTGTGGCAGGGGATCACATGGTGCGTCGGAAATCCTTGGTGCGTTGGCGCGGTCGCTGTCGGAACGGTCGCAGCAGGGGCCTACACGGGATACAAGATCTACCAGGCGCAAAAGGCTGACTTGCGGGAATTCAGAGAAGCTGTTCGCCAGATAGAAAAGCGCTGCGGAACGGGGCTGGATGAGGCCGACCAGCGCAGATTGCATGACGCAATCTCAAAACAAAGATACACACTGCCCGAAATCGTAGAAATCGGAGTAGGAATGTTCTGTCCCGGAAAATGAGCACACGTACACCGTGAGCGCTAGCAGAAGGAGACTGGAGGGCTCTTGTGAAGGCACAGATTGCGGCTGCAACGGCGGTCCTGCTTGGGAAACCGCTGTGGACCTGCAGGCGCGCGGGAGATATGGCTACCTTCCAATTCGGGGAACGGAAGAAAGCACTGGACTTCTACGCTAGACCGAGCGAGGTTGGCGAATACGCACTCCACGTTCAGTGCGCGTGGCGTATCACATGCGGGGATGAACTTGTTGTCGGAAGTCGCGATCTGTACTACCCCGCAGATTATCACGACACCCGCGAAGATTTACCCCCGGAGTTTGATTGGGACCGCGACCCCAACCGCCGTGACAAATTGCTTGACTCGCTCTTTGGGAATGGAACACGAGAGTTCGTCGTGCAAAGGATCGAGGCGGGAGCGGCTGGCAGTCTGCACATTGCGCTGAGTGATGGTTATTCGCTAGATGTGTTTCCTTACGACTCTCTTGGTGGTGAACACTGGCGTTTGTTCATCCCAGGGAAGGACGAGCCGCACTTCGTCGTGACGGGGCGCGGCATCGAGACCTAGCGCACCGGGACGGGGCGGGCGGGAATCAGTTGTCCGACACGCCCGGGGCAGGCGCAGGCAACGAGTACATCTATTTCGCCGGACGGCGCATTGCCTGGGTGGACTCTTCGGGAACGGTGCGCTATTACTGGGGCGATCACCTTGGCACGACCCGGATGGTCACGGACGCCTCGGGCAACGTCTGCTACGATGCGGACTACTACCCCTTTCAGGGCGAGCGCCCGCCCTATGTCAGCACCTGCGCGCCGGCCTACAAATTCGCGGGGATGAAGTTCAATCAGGAGTCGGGGAACTACTACACGCTGAACCGGTACTACCCTCCCAACCTCGGGCGCTGGCTGAGCCCTGACCCGCTGGGGGGCGATGTCACCAATCCCCAGTCGCTCAACCGGTATGCCTACGTGCTCAACAACCCGACGACCTTTATCGACCCGCTGGGCCTCCAAGACAAATCGAATATCAAGCTGCAGGCGGGACCGGCAAGCAGCGGTTGCACATTGAACGGGATCTTCACGGCATGCTATGTTGTCGCCAGCCTGCTCGGCGCTGGCGCGGCTCTTCCCGTCGGCGTACCTTCCAACGCTGAACTGGTTGCCCAATGGGGGAACACGTTTGTGTACGGGTGGCAGGAAGGTCCGCCGAGCGGATACGTTCCGTGCCCTAACGGCGTTGCAGGGTGCTACATGGACCCCGAGACGGAGAAGATTTGGCGGGCCCAGGATCATTACTCGAGCGCAACGTTCACCCTGCCGACTAGCGCTTGGTCCACTACGACACCCGCCAATCCGGCTGGACCGGGGAAGAGGTCGATGGGGAATGCAGCGGGATTCCAAAAGATCGGCTCCTGGAATATCAGGCACCCGTCACCCGAAGCTTGTGGCAGGGTCAAGGCGGTTACAGTTGGCACGGCAGCTGTCGCAGCATTTTCTACTTTGGTTTCCATGGCGTTCCCGGTGAGCGCTGTCGTCGCAGAACCGGTTGCCGAAGCGGCAGGCATCAATTTCGCCCTTTTCGCAACATATTATGTGGCTTTCTGTAGGTAGCGATAGATGTAGGCCTGATGGCGTGCGGATATTCGTGTAAAGGAGCGATTCTAATGCTGGACAGGGTGTGGCTAAGGCTCGCAAGGCTATCATTGCGCCTAGAGAAGTTCTACGTCGCTTCATCCAGTGCAGCGTTTTTCATGGGGTGGCTCAGCGTGGGCGCGCTGGCCACGCGCCACTGGCACACAATGTCGACTGAGGGCCATCCTTGGGTGATTTTCCTACTCTGCTTCTCTTTGCTCTTGTGGATAGCCTTGCTGCGGGGCAAGACCAAGCGAAGCACCACAATACTTTGTTTGGCGATGATGCTGTGGGCGGCGGGCTTGTTGTGGTTTTCATACCTGCGGTGACTAAGAGCTGGTCATGCTCGAACATACCGTAGACGGCACGCAGGAGTCTGCACCCGACGCGGCGACGGCAAGCGGGTGATGAATTCAGCGGGGACTTATTACTGGACCACGCCGAGCGGCGAGCAGTTATCCGACACGCCCGGCGCAGGCCCGGGCAACGAGTACATCCTTTTCGCGGGCCAGCGCATTGCCTGGGTCGACTCTGGCGGGACGGTGCGCTCTTACTGGGGCGATCACCTCGGCACGACCCGGATCGTCACCGACGCCGCGGGCAACGTCTGCTACGATGCCGACTTCTACCCCTTCCAGGGCGAGCGGCCAGCCTATGTCAACACCTGCGCCCCGGCCTACAGATTCGCGGGGATGAAATTCGATCAGGAGTCGGGGGACTACTACACGCTGAATCGATCCTACCCACCCAACCTCGGCCGCTGGCTGAGCCCCGACCCGCTGGCTGGCGACATCACCAACCCCCAGTCCCTCAACCGCTATGCGTACGTGCTGAACAACCCCACGAGTCTTACCGATCCCCTGGGATTGGATGGTAATGGTTGTGGGCCCAATGACAGCGCCTGCCAAGCCAACGCTTCGTACACGGAGATGACAAAGTACGCCTACATGTCGAACCTCGCTCTCGCCCGGTACATGAACCTGCGGTGGGAGTTCGGGCTGTTTGATGTTCCAGCATACGTAGCCGATACGGGGAATTGGAACGGCGAGGAAGATCCCGGAGAGCCTCTCGGCCCCGCTGCTGGCCTGCCGACCGGACCTGGGGGCGGGGGCAGCGTCATTCAACCCGTGCCCCCAAAAAAGCCAAAGACGCCTGAGGCCCCGCAGCCGGACAAGCGGTCCCCTTGCATCGGAACTTTTGCAAATTCTCTCTTCGGTGGGGGAAGTACGTCCCCTGGCGACGAAGCCCTCTCGCAAACTGCGGAGGCCGCCTCAACCTATACTGCCGGCAAGGCTGCCCAGTGGGCAGCCGAAAGAGGTTTGATTGTTCCCCTGAGGTCGTCCATTGTGCGAACTTGGTTGGGTGCGAGCGAATTCTTCGGCGCTGCGGCTGAAGTGATTCCCTTGGCAATGCTCACTTGGGCGGTCGGGAATGCAGCATGGCAGACAGCCAAGGCCAACTACAGTGGGCAGTGTCGCCCGGGGTTAAGTTATTTGACGCATCCATGAGACAAGCCACCAAGCAAGACCTCAAAATCGCAGTTCTTGCATGGCTGAGCATCGCTGTGATGTTCGGTTTTATCGCCATTCTGGATTGGGCCGGGCTTGATTGGCAGAAATGGTTCGGCTTCGCATTATTGACTGCAACTGTCTTCGGAGTCGGAACATACAAATTGGGAGAGAGCCTCAAGAAGCGCAAATGCCTATTGCTGTTTATCACGATGTTGGTTTTGCACCTCGTCATATGGGGCTACTATCTCCGTTCGATTAATGGCTTTTCGCTTAGACTCTTTCTCGTCGCTCCGTTTGAGGCCGGGGCTATGGGGGCTGTCCTGGTTGGAGTAGGGGGAGCTCGAGTATTTCGCCGTCGCGCTTATGGCAAAAGACGTCATGAAGCCGACCATGATGCGAAGGTCCCGTAGGTGAGGGGGCTGTGTCCCGATTCCCGTGGAAAAAGAAAAGGCGTATTCTCCTGAGGGACTCTGAAAGAAAAAACCCCTGCCTTTAAGAGGAAGGCGGGGAATCTGACGACCGACGGCACGCACAGCTACCAGTGGGACGGGGAAGGGCGACTGGTCACCGTGGACAACGGGGCAACCATCGTCCTGGTCTATAAT
>JAIQEZ010000121.1 GCA_020073545.1 Terriglobia bacterium
ACCACGGACGTGACGGGGGTGGCGACGCTGGCGGAGGGGACGGAGATGGTGATGCCGGGAGATAACGTGAGCCTGGCGATCGAGCTGATCACGCCCATCGCCATGGAGAAAGGCCTGCGCTTCGCCATCCGCGAGGGCGGCCATACCGTCGGCGCCGGCACCGTCGCCGAAATCATGCAGTAAGGCAGTCCGCAGTCGACACTCAGCGGTCGGCGGAACACAAGCTGAACGCTAGGGGCTCGGGGAGCGATGCGCGAGATCATTACATTACAGTGCGGTGACTGCAAGAACCGCAACTACACATCCACGAAGAACAAGAAGAAGAATCAGGACCGGCTGGAGATCAAGAAGTTCTGCCCTACGTGCCGGCACCATACGGTCCATAAGGAAGTGAAGTAGGCAGTCGGCAGAAGGCAGCCATAGCAACGGTGACTAAACTTCCAGATTCGCTGCTTACTGCATACTGCTTAGTGCCGACTGGTTTTCGCAGGGGCGTCAGATTAACGGCTAATCTGCCGGTCTCCAAAACCGGTCATGGGGGTTCAAATCCCTCCGCCCCTGCCAAGAGGCAGTAGGCAGCAAGCAGCGGGCAGTAGGCAGGACAGAAGCAGAGGCCCTCACGAACGGCGAGGGTGGATCGCACGAGGCCAAGGGGAAAAAAGAAGGAAGAGCATGGGTGAAGAAGTCAGTATCCAGAAGAACTGGTGGCAGCAGGTCCGGGGGTACATTTCCGACGTGCGCGTCGAAATGAAGCGCGTGACTTGGCCGGGGAAGCAGGAGATTTACGGCACCACGGTCATGGTGATTTTGACCACGTTTCTTTTCGGAATCTATTTTTGGGTTTGTGACCAGGGTTTTTCGCGCGCCGTATCGAGCATGCTGAAGTTCTTTCTGCATCGCGGCTGATGCAGACATCCCACGCACTGGGTGAGAGTTTGACCGAACAAGATCTCGACACCAAAAAGACGAGCATGGCAAAGAACTGGTACATCCTCCATACCTATTCCGGCTTTGAGAAGAAGGTTGCGGAGACCCTCAAGAGCCGGATTGAGGCAGAAGGGCTCGCGGAGCAGTTTGGGGAGATTATGGTTCCCACTGAGGACGTCATCGAAATGCGTCAAGGGAAAAAGGTTGTCACCCCCAAGCTGTTCTATCCGGGCTACGTGCTCGTCGAGATGGAAATGAACGACAACACCTGGCACCTGGTGCGCTCCACTCCGCGGGTCACGGGTTTCGTAGGGTCCGGGCAGCGGCCCAGCCCCCTGACACCCGAGGAGGTTGACCGGATCGTTCACCGCGTGGAAGTGGCTGCCGAGCATCCCAAGCCCAAACTCAAGTTTGACCGAGGCGAGAACGTCAAGATTACGGATGGCCCATTCAAGGACTTCAACGGTGTGGTGGACGAGATCAACGAAGACCGTTCCACTCTGCGTGTGATGGTGACGATCTTTGGGCGTCAGACGCCTGTGGAGTTGGATTTCTACCAGGTCGAAAAGATCTGATCGGGCAGGCAGGAACTGAGCCGCTGCCCAGACAAGCCGCGCCGCAACGCGGCAGGTAAAGGTCAAGGGTTATGGCAAAACGAGTCACCGCGATGGTGAAGCTTCAGATTCCTGCGGGGAAGGCGACTCCCGCGCCGCCTGTGGGGCCGGCTTTAGGCCAGCACGGCGTCAATATCATGGACTTCTGCAAAGCCTTCAACGCCAAGACGTCCGCGAAGGACCAGGAAGGCTTGATCATTCCCGTGGTGATCACGGTTTTTCACGACCGCAGTTTCACCTTTGTGACCAAGACGCCCCCAGCCTCGGTGCTCTTGAAGCGAGCCGCGGGAATTGCCAAGGGGTCCGGGGAGCCCAATCGCAACAAGGTTGGAAAAGTCACGGAAAAGCAGGTAGCGGAAATCGCCAAGTTGAAGTTGCCGGACCTGAATGCGCGAGATCTGGCGGCGGCGGTTTTGACGGTGAAGGGGACGGCGCGAAGTATGGGAATCGAAGTTGTCTCTTAGACCGAAGCTCGAAACTGGAAACTCAAAATTCCAGGGCGGGGCATTTCGAATTTCGATACGGAGTAGCAGGAATGGCTAAGATCGGAAAGAAATACGAGGCATCCGCCAAACTGGTTGACAAGCCCACTTACACCTTGGCGGAAGCCATGCCGTTGGTCAAGAAGGCGGCCTACGCGAAGTTTGACGAGACCGTCGAGGTCGCCATGCGATTGGGGGTTGACCCCAAACATGCAGACCAGATGGTGCGCGGGACGGTGGTTCTGCCCCACGGGTTGGGAAAATCCAAGCGCGTGATCGTGATCGCTTCCGGCGATAAGGTCCGGGAGGGCCGGGAGGCGGGCGCCGAGGAATCCGGCGGCGACGACATCGTCCAGAAGATCCAGGGCGGCTGGTTGGATTTTGACGCCGTTGTTGCCACGCCCGACATGATGAAGTCGGTGGGACGGCTCGGTAAAGTGCTCGGCCCGCGCGGCCTGATGCCGAACCCGAAGACCGGCACCGTGACCACCGACGTGGAGAAGGCCGTTCGGGAAGTCAAAGCCGGCAAAGTGGAATTCCGTGTCGACAAGACAGGCATCATTCACTGCCCGGTCGGTAAAGTTTCCTTCGCTGCTGAGAAGCTGGCTGAAAACGCCGGCACGCTGATTTCCAGCGTGATTAAAGCCAAGCCCGCCTCGGCCAAGGGACGCTACGTTCGCAGCATTGTGATTTCCTCCACCATGGGCCCGGGACTTCCAATTGATCTGGCCTCGGTGGAGCCTGCGTAAGACCGAAGAATCTTGAGGAGTGGTCATGGATCGGGACGAAAAGAAAAAGCAAGCTGAATTGCTCCACGAGGAGCTGAAGAAGGCGCGGGGCATCATCCTTTCGGGATTTCAGGGGATCACCGTCGCCCAGGATTTCGAGCTGCGGAGGAAAGTCTCCAAGGTGGGAGCGAAGTACAAGGTGGTGAAGAACAGCCTGATCGAACGCGCGGCCCAGGGGACTGCGGTCGAGCCGATTGCGGGGAGACTCGCGGGAACAACTTCTGTCGCGCTGACCGAAACCGACCCCGTGGCGCTTGCCAAGGCCTTGACGGAATATGCCAAGGGCAATCCCGTCCTGAGTTTCAAATCGGGCGTGGTGGAAGGAAGGGTCGTTTCTCTGGCGGATTTGAGCGCGCTCGCCACGCTTCCTTCCAGGGAACAACTGTTTTCGAAGGTCCTTTTCTTGATCAATTCTCCCGCGCAACGCGTGGCATCGACGCTCTCGGGAGTAGCGCGGAATCTCGCTTTCATTATTCAGCAGGCAGTGAAGGAAAAGAAGTTCCAGGATGCGCCCGGCAGCTAACCCGCCGGGGGCAGGATGGTTCAGTGAGCCTTTAGCCAAGCTGGAATACTGAGGAGGAAAACCAAGCATGTCGGAACGGGTTGAGAAAATCGTCGAGGAAATTAAAGGTTTGTCTCTGCTGGAAGCCGCAGACCTGGTCAAGCGGCTCGAAGAGGTCCTGGGCGTGTCTGCGGCAGCGGCAGCTCCTGTGGTCGTGGCCGGAGCAGGCGCGGCAGGCGGAGCCGCCGCGGGCGCAGCTCCCGCCGAGGAGCAAACGGAGTTCACGGTCGTTCTGACCGCCGTGGGAGCCAACAAGATCAACGTCATCAAAGCGGTCCGCGAAGTCACCAGCCTCGGGCTGAAGGAAGCCAAGGACTTGGTGGATGGCGCCCCCAAGCCCATCAAAGAAGCTATCTCCAAAGAAGAGGCGGAGAACATCCGGAAGAAGTTCACGGAAGCGGGCGCTACTGTAGAAGTTAAGTAACCGTCCTCCCACCAGGTCGCAGGGGAGCGGCCGACGGGACTCCCGTGCTTCCCTGCGCGGCTCGCCTGGTGGCAAGGCCCTCACTCGCAAGTGGCACGGATGATCCCAGGGGCTGCTGGGCCATCGGGGAGACCAGGTTGCATCCTCAAGGGCTAAGTGCGCATCCAAATTAACAAGGGTTCTGTGTCACCATTTTCCGAAAGACTACTGAAACTTCAGGCAAGGAGCAAAAGGAATGCCTAACGGCGGGAACGGCGCTCTGCGTCAGCGCATTAATTTCTCCAAAATTCCGACCGTCATCAAGATCCCTAATCTGATTGAGGTCCAGCGGCGCTCGTACGAACGCTTCCTCCAGATGAACCTCTTGCCGTCCGAGCGGGAGGATGCGGGTCTGCAAGCGGTATTCAACTCCGTGTTTCCTATCACCGATTTCCGCGGCATCGCCCAACTGGACTTCGTGGATTACTCCATCGGCAACTGGGAGTGCAAATGCGGAAGCCTGAAGGGGCTTCACCACTTGCGCAGCACCTGCAAGAATTGCGGGCACACGGTGATCACCGATCCTTTCAAGGTGGGCGAGGTCCTTTGTACGAAATGCGGGACGTTCAACAAAAATGTGGTGACGTTCTGTAACAAATGCGGCGACCCGGTGGCCCTCCAGTTGAAGTACGACGTGACGGAGTGCCAGGAGCGCGGCATGACTTTTGCGGCGCCACTCAAGGTCACCATCCGCCTCACCCTCTACGACAAGGACGCCGATACCGGCCACAAGAACATCCGCGACATCAAGGAGCAGGAAGTTTACTTCGGTGAAATTCCGCTGATGACGGAGAACGGCACGTTCATCATCAACGGCACCGAACGCGTCATCGTCAGCCAACTTCACCGCTCCCCGGGAGTCTTCTTCGAGTCGAATGCCCAGAAGACCTACTTCCTCGGCAAGATCATCCCGTACCGCGGCTCGTGGGTGGAGTTCGAATACGACACCAAGAACCTCCTGTACGTGCGCATTGACCGGAAACGCAAGTTCCTGGCCACGATTTTCCTGCGGGCGCTGGGACTGAAGAACGAGTCCGAAATCCTCAAGGCCTTCTACAGGGTCGAGAACCTCTTGCTCAAGGAGCGCAAGCTCTTCTGGGAGGTCTCGGAGGGATTGGTCAACAACAAGATCTCCAAGGACATCGACCACCCACGGACGCACGAAACGCTCGCGCACGCCGGAAGGAAAATTACCCCTGCGCTCCTCAAAGAAATCCAGAAGGCGCGGGTTACGCACGTGGAAGTGGCCGCGCATGATCTGGAGGGGGCTTTCGCCGCCGCCGACGTTGTCGACCCCGCCACGGGCGAGGTTTTGCTTGAATCCAACAACGAAATCACCTCCAGCGTCCTGAATTCCGTCCTGGAGGCAGGGATTCAGGCCCTGCAGGTGTTCTTCCCGGAGCGTGACGACGCGGGCGTGGTCATCAGCCAGACTTTGCGGCGCGACACCCTGAAGACATCTCAGGAAGCGTTGATTGAGATGTATCGCAAGATGCGCCCGGGCGACCCGCCCACGCTCGACACCGCGACCTCTCTGTTCAACGGAATGTTCTTTGATCCGCGGAAGTACGATTTCTCCCGCGTCGGCAGGCTGAAGTTCAACATCAAACTCGGCTACTACACCAAGCTCAAGAACCGCCTCGACGACAAGGCCACCGAATTTGAGATGGAAGACGCCAGGAACTTACCGCGAGCCAATTTCTACGTGGTTGTGGACGAAGAGAAGATGTTCGTCGGAAAGCGGGAGGGGAACATCTGTTCCGAGGTCGTGCGCGCCTGCGAAGGTACGCTGGCCACGGATCACTCGGAACACTCGCCGGTACAGTTGCCACTCGACAAGCGGACGCTCGAGCCGGAGGATTTCTATGCGGCCATCCGCTACCTGCTGGACCTCCGGAAGAACCCCGGCGGGACTTTTTCCGTCGATGACATCGACCATCTGGGGAATCGCCGCGTTCGCGCCGTCGGCGAGTTGCTGGAGAACCAGTTCCGCCTGGGGCTGGTGCGCATGGAGCGGGCGATCAAAGAGAAGATGTCGGTTTACCAGGAGATGTCCACCGCCATGCCGCATGATCTCATTAATGCCAAGCCGGTCATGGCGGCGATCCGCGAATTCTTTGGTTCCTCGCAGCTCTCGCAGTTCATGGACCAGACAAACCCACTCTCCGAGATCACCCATAAGCGGCGTCTGTCCGCGCTGGGACCCGGTGGACTTTCCCGCGAGCGGGCGGGCTTCGAAGTGCGCGACGTACACCCCACCCACTACGGCCGCATCTGCCCCATCGAGACACCGGAAGGTCCGAACATCGGCTTGATTTCTTCCCTATCCTGCTACGCCCAGATCAACGAGTACGGGTTCATCGAAAGCCCGTATCGGAAAGTTCGCGGCGGTCGCGTCGTCGATTACGTTACCGTCACGCACGGCGGCGACGGTCCGTGGAAAGTGGGCGAGCACGTCGAAATGAGCCAAGTGGAGAAAGCCAACGAGGAGCTTCGCGAAAAGAAACGCAAGCTGGTGGAGGACGAGCCTTACTCGTTCTATCAGTCGGCGTGGGAAGAGGACCAGTACGTGATTGCGCAGGCCAACGTGGCCATCGACGAAAAGGGGCGCATCATTCACGAACTGGTCAATGCGCGCCAGGCCGGCAACTTCGTGCTCAAGCGGCGCGATGAGATTGATTACATCGACGTCAGCCCAAAACAACTGGTCAGCGTGGCGGCTTCGCTGATCCCCTTCCTGGAAAACGACGACGCCAACCGCGCGCTGATGGGTTCCAACATGCAGCGGCAGTCGGTTCCCTTGCTGCGCGCCCAGGCGCCCCTGGTGGGTACGGGAATGGAAGAAGTCACAGCTCGCGATTCGGGCGCGGTGGTGATCTGCCGCCGCAACGGCGTGGTCGATAGCGTCGATAGCGAGCGCATCATCGTGCGCGTCGAGGGCGACGGCCACAGCGGGCAGCTCTCCCGCGAAGTGGGCGCCGACATCTACCAGCTCATTAAGTTCCGCCGCTCCAACCAGAACACCTGCATCAACCAGAAACCCGTGGTCTTCAAGGGCCAGCGGGTTCAGGCCGGCCAGGTTCTGGCTGACGGCCCCTGCACGGACCGCGGCGAGCTGGCCCTGGGCCGCAACGTGCTGGTCGGTTTCATGCCCTGGCGCGGCTACAACTTTGAAGACGCTATCCTGGTCAGCGAAAAACTGGTGAAGGAGGATTCCTACACCTCGATCCATATCGAGGAATTCGAGATCGAATCCCGCGACACCAAGCTCGGACCCGAAGAAATCACGCGGGACATTCCGAACGTCTCGGAATCTCTGCTGAAAGACCTGGATGAAAGCGGCGTCATCCGCATCGGCGCGTACGTGAAGCCGGGCGACATCCTGGTTGGGAAGGTCACTCCTAAGGGCGAGACGCAGCTCACACCCGAAGAGAAACTCCTGCGGGCCATTTTCGGCGAGAAAGCCGGGGACGTTCGCGACGCCTCACTCACTTGCCCTCCCGGCATTGAAGGAATTGTGGTTGATGTGAAGATCTTCTCCCGTAAGGGGACGGAGAAGGATGGGCGCGCGAAGGCCATTGAGGGCTCGCAGGTGACCCGCTTGGAGAAAAACCTGAACGACGAAATCCGGATTCTCCAGGACGAGCGCTTGAAGCGCCTCTGCGCGTTGCTGGAAGACGAGGAACTCCTGGCAGACCTGCACGACGAAAAGACCAACAAACGGCTGGTCACCAAGGGGACCAAGCTCACTCGTGACGTGTTGGCTCGGATCTCGGCGCGCAACCTCAAACGCATGAAAGTCGCCAAGAAGGATCCGACCCTCATCGAGAAAATCGATGAGATCGAAGAGATGACTTCGCGGCAGATCGACATCCTGCGCAAGATTACCGACGAGAAGATCCAGAAGCTGAAGAAAGGCGATGAGCTTCCCCCGGGAGTCATCAAGCTCGTCAAAGTCTATATCGCCATGAAGCGCAAGCTCTCTGTCGGCGATAAGATGGCAGGCCGACACGGAAACAAGGGCGTCATCGCGCGCATCCTGCCTGAAGAAGACATGCCCTACCTGCCGGATGGCACTCCCGTGGAAGTCGTGCTCAATCCTCTGGGCGTCCCCTCGCGAATGAACGTGGGACAAATCCTGGAGACGCACCTCGGCTGGGCCGCCCGGGAACTGGGAAACAAGATCCGCCAGCTCTTTTCCACCGAGGCCCGCGCGGAACTGCTTCGCAAGGAGCTCAAAGGTCTCTTCCGCAACAGCGCCATGGTGGGAGCCCTCGATGGCCTGGATGACGAACACGTTCTCGACTATGCCCGCTCGCTGACGGAGGGAATCCCCTTCTCCACGCCGGTGTTCGACGGCGCGACGGAAAGGGAAATCAAGGACTACCTGGAAAAGGCGGGTCTGCCGCTTTCCGGCAAGATCAATCTTTACGACGGCATGACGGGCGAAGCGTTCGAACAGCCTGTAACGGTCGGCTACATTTACATGCTCAAACTCTCCCATTTGGTGGATGACAAGATCCACGCACGCTCGATTGGCCCTTACTCTCTGATCACGCAGCAACCGCTCGGAGGTAAGGCCCAGTTCGGCGGCCAGCGGTTCGGAGAAATGGAAGTCTGGGCCCTGGAAGCTTACGGCGCGGCGTACATTCTGCAAGAGCTTCTCACGGCGAAATCCGACGACGTTTACGGCCGCGCGAAGATCTACGAGGCCATCGTCAAAGGCGAGGCCGCGATCGAACCCGGCGTGCCGGAGTCGTTCAACGTGCTGGTGCGGGAGTTGCAAAGCCTCTGCCTCGACGTGGAACTGATCAAGAAGCCCAAGGAACAGCTCGCGCCCGTGGGCGCTGAGTAGCGCAGTGGATTGCCCCCGGGCTTGGGTCTCGCCGTGTCACGCGCAGACCGCCCGGTGGCGCAGCGTTCGTAAATTTCTTCTCTCCTTCAAAGGAGGAAAACCTTGTTTCGCAGCAGCCCTTACGATCGAGTGAGTCTGATTGGTGAGTTCGACGCGATTCGCATTAGCCTGGCGTCGCCGGAAAAAATCCGGTCCTGGTCCCACGGCGAAGTGACGAAGCCGGAGACCATCAATTACCGGACCTTCAAGCCGGAGCGTGACGGCCTGTTCTGCGCGCGCATCTTCGGGCCGGTCGCCGACTGGGAGTGCTTGTGCGGCAAGTACAAACGCATGAAGCATCGCGGCGTGATCTGCGACAAGTGCGGCGTCGAGGTGACGCTTTCCAAGGTTCGCCGCGAGCGCATGGGGCATATTGAGCTGGCCTCCCCTTGCTCGCATGTCTGGTTCTTCAAGGGTCTCCCCAGCCGCATCGGCCACCTGCTGGATATCTCGCTCCGGGATCTGGAGCGCATCCTGTACTTCGAGAGCTACGTGGTCGTCGATCCAGGTGAAGCTTCCCTCAAAGAAAGGGAGTTACTGACGGAAGAGCGCTACCGGCAGCTTCAGCAGGAATTCCCCGGGAAATTCCGCGCCGGGATGGGAGCCGAAGCTATTAAAGAGCTTCTCAAGCAGCTCGATGTGGAGGTTCTTGCGGAAGACCTGCGCGAAAAGATGAAGAATGACCCCTCACAACAGAAGCGGGTCAAGTACGCCAAGCGGCTGAAGGTGGTCGAGGCGTTTCGGAAGTCGGGGAACAAACCGGAGTGGATGATTCTGGACGTCATCCCGGTGATTCCGCCGGAATTGCGGCCCCTCGTTCCTCTGGATGGCGGGCGCTTTGCGACCTCCGATCTGAACGACCTCTATCGGCGCGTCATCAATCGCAATAACCGGCTCAAGAAGTTGATGGAGCTGCATGCTCCTGATGTGATCGTCCGCAACGAAAAGCGCATGCTGCAGGAAGCGGTGGATGCCCTGTTTGACAACGGCCGCCGGGGCCGCGTGCTGCGGGGCGCCAACAACCGCCCGCTCAAGTCCCTCTCCGATACGCTCAAAGGCAAGCAGGGACGCTTCCGCCAGAACCTCCTGGGGAAACGGGTGGACTACTCCGGGCGTTCGGTGATTGTCGTGGGGCCGGAGCAGAAACTGCACCAATGCGGGCTGCCCAAGAAAATGGCCTTGGAACTTTTCAAGCCCTTTATCTATCACCGGCTCGAGCAGGCGGGCCACTGCACGACGATCAAGGCCGCGAAAGAGATGGTGGAGCGTCAGGAATCGGTGGTCTGGGACATTCTCGAAGAGGTCATCAAGGACCATCCGGTGCTCCTGAACCGCGCGCCCACCCTGCACCGCTTGGGCATCCAGGCCTTCGAGCCGGTGCTCGTGGAAGGCAAGGCCATCAAGATTCATCCCCTGGTCTGCACGGCCTTCAACGCCGATTTCGACGGAGACCAGATGGCGGTGCACATCCCACTTTCGCCCGAAGCCCAAATCGAGGCTTCGGTTCTGATGCTGTCGTCGCACAACATTCTTTCGCCGGCCAACGGCCAACCTCTCGCCGTTCCCACCCAGGACATCGTCCTGGGCGTTTACTACTTGACGAAGGAGAAACGCGGGGCCAAGGGCGATGGCCGGGCCTTCGCGAATCCGGAAGAGGTTGTGCTGGCTTTGGAGGCGGGCGAGGTCGAAACGCTGACCCCGATTCGTTTGCGTTACACGGGGCGCGTCATCGACCTGACCACGGCCTACGATGATCAGGACGTGCTGCACACGGAGCCCCTCACGGTCAAGAACCAGTTTGTCAACACCACCGTGGGCCGGGTGATCTTCAATGACCACTTGCCTAAGGGGATGCCGTACGTCAACGGCTTGCTGCGGAAGAAAGGTCTGGGCGCGCTGGTGAACTACTGTTACCTGCGCTTTGGCCTCGATACCACGGTCCCGATGTTGGACGAGGTTAAGACCCTGGGCTTCTTGTACGCGACTAAGGCGGGTATCTCGATCGGAATTGATGACCTCGTGGTGCCGCTCAGCAAGGCCGCCCTGGTCAACGCGGCTGAGAAGGAAGTGATCGAAGTTGAAAAGCAGTACCAGGAAGGCGCCATCACCCACGGCGAACGCTACAACAAGGTGATTGCGATTTGGTCGAACGTGACGGACCGCGTGGCGGATGAGATGTTCCAGACCATGGAGAATCAGGACACCTCCGGCCAGCTCAATCCCATTTACATCATGGCCGATTCCGGCGCGCGCGGATCGAAGCAGCAAATCCGCCAGCTCTCCGGCATGCGCGGTCTGATGGCCAAGCCTTCCGGGGAGATCATCGAAACCCCCATCACCGCGAATTTCCGCGAGGGCTTGAACGTGCTGCAATACTTCATCTCCACCCACGGCGCGCGCAAGGGCTTGGCTGACACGGCTCTCAAGACCGCCGACTCCGGCTATCTGACCCGCCGCCTGGTGGACGTGGCGCAGGATGTGATCATTTCCGAGTTTGACTGCGGCACGCTCGACGGGATCTACGTGGAGCCGATCGTGGAAGCGGGCGAAGTGGTGGAACCGCTCCGCGACCGCATTGTGGGCCGGGTATCACTCGAGCAGATCAAGGACTACGAAGGCAACGTGATCGTGGACGTGAACCAGGAGATTAACGAGGACCTGGCGGCGGCCATCCAGGCAGCCGGCATCGAGCGCGTGAAGATTCGCTCCGTGCTGACCTGCGAGTCCCGGCGCGGAGTTTGCGTGCGCTGCTACGGACGCAACCTGGCCACCGGGCGCGTCGTGGAAATGGGCGAGGCCGTGGGCGTGATTGCGGCTCAGTCCATCGGCGAGCCTGGAACGCAGCTCACCATGCGGACCTTCCACATCGGCGGCACGGCCAGCCGTATCACCGAGCAGAGCACTCTGGAGGCAAAGAACAGCGGCTTCTTGAAGTTCCACAACGTGCAGACGGTGACGAACCGCGAAGGCGCCCACGTGGTGATGAATCGCAACGGTGCGGTGGTCATCGTGGACGACAAGGGCCGCGAGCGTGAACGGTACTCGGTCGTGTACGGAGCGAGAATCAAGGCGGCCGACGGGTCTCCGGTGAAGCTCGGAGACGTTGTCGTCGAATGGGATCCGTACACTTTCTCGATCCTGACCGAAGTGAGCGGCACGGTCCAGTTCAAAGACCTGGAGGCCGGCGTCACGGTGCAGGAGCAGGTTGATGAAGTGACCGGGTTGTCGCAATGGGTGGTGAAAGAGGCGTCGGATGAGAAATACCAGCCGCAGATCGTCATCCGCAACGAGAAGAAGGGCACGAAGAAGTACCTGATGCCTTCCCGCGCCCACCTGATGGTTCAGGAAGGTGACGAAGTGAGCCCTGGCGAGGTGCTGGCGAAGATCCCGCGCGAAACCACCAAGACCAAGGACATCACCGGTGGTCTGCCGCGTGTGGTCGAGCTCTTTGAAGCGCGCAAGCCCCACGAGCCCGCCGTGATTACGGAAATCGATGGCCTTGTGCGGTACGCCGACGTGGTTAAAGGCCAGCGCAAGATTCTGGTGGTTCCCGACAAGGGCGAAACCAAAGAATACTTGCTGCCGCGCGGTGTGCACGTCTCCGTGCAGGAAGGTGAGCGAGTCCGCGCCGGCGAGCCGCTCATGGATGGCCCGCGCAATCCGCACGATATCCTGGCGGTCCTCGGGGAGAAGGAACTGGAGAAGTATCTCGTCGATGAAATCCAGGAAGTTTACCGGCTGCAAGGCGTCAATATCAACGACAAACACATCGAAGTCATCGTGCGGCAGATGATGCGTTGGGTGAAAGTTGAAGAAGTGGGCGACACCGAGTTCCTACTCGACGAGCAGGTCGACAAGTTCAAATTCCGCGAGGAGAACGAGCGCGCTAAGGTGAAAAGTGGCAAACCCGCCACCGGCCGGCCTTTGCTGCTGGGAATTACCAAAGCCTCGCTGGCCACCGATTCCTTCATCTCGGCTGCGTCGTTCCAAGAGACCACGCGCGTGCTCACGGAAGCCTCCATTCGCGGGGCGGTGGACCACCTGCGTGGCTTGAAGGAAAACGTCATCATGGGCCGCTTGATTCCGGCTGGCACGGGCCTCGAGTACTACCGGAACTTCAAGCTACTCACGGAAGTCGAGCGCGCCGAGCCGGAGGCCGCGGCCGTCACTGCCCCCAGCACGGAGCAGCCCATCCCTGCGGCCCCGGGCGTGACCGCAGAGCTGGCCGAGGAGGACGAGGCGAGAACACAGTAGACAAGCGATCAGCAGTCAGCGGTCAGCTTTCAGCCAAGACGGGTTTGCCTTCCTGCTCTGGCTGATCGCTGACGGCTGAGTGCTGAAAGCTCGATATGCTTTTCAACTGCTGGAAATGCGGCGGGAAGATTGAATACCCCGCAGGGAGCCGCGTGCTTCGCGCCGACGCCTGCCCCCAGTGCGACTCCGACCTGCATAGTTGCCGCAATTGCCAATTCTACGACCCCGGAAAACATAACCAATGCGCGGGAACCCAAGCCGAGTGGGTCGGCGATAAGGGAACCGCGAATTGCTGCGACTACTTCCAACCGAACCCGACTCTCCTCGCCAGCACCGCCCGCCCTGCCTCCCAAGCCAACGACGCCAAGAACCGGTTCGACTCACTCTTTAAGGTTTGACGAAGCGGTGTTGAACCCCCGTGCCGCGGACCGGAACTCAAACAATACTCGGTTTCTCTGCTAGACTCGGGGGATTGCAGATTCAAGATTCCATATTCAAGAGGTGCGGCATGCGCTACGAGCGCTTCGAGCAGCTTCCCGTATGGAAGGCCAGCATCGACCTCGCCGTGCAGACTTATGTGACGACTTCGAAACCACCGTTCAGGCGCCAGCATAGTCTTCGCGAGCAGATTGAACGCGCAGCCGTATCCATCTCCAACAACATCCCTGAAGGGTTTGAGCGCGGGACCAACCGGGAGCTCTTGGCTTTTCTTTACATTGCCCGGGGATCGGCCGGCGAAGTGCGCTCCATGCTTTGCCTGCTCGAACGCCTGCCCGGTTTCCGCGATCTGGAATCTGACATTTTGAATTCGAAATCCCAGGCAGAGAGCATTTCAAAGCAACTGGGCGCCTGGATTCGGTCTTTGCAGGATTCGGGATTGAAAGGCCAGCGTTACGTGACGGGGAGAACCAAGAAAGCCGACCAGGCCCGCCACGAGCGCGAGGAGTTTCTCAAGAAGCTGGAAGAGATCCGCAAAGGTGCTAGCCCAGCCCCGGAAAAGCCATGAGTCGACCACACGGCTGCCGTGCGCATGTCTCTTGCCGTCGGTAGTGTGGAATCTGGATTTGAAACCTTCGCCGAAGGGGAGTGTTCCTGCTGCAAAGGAGCCCTGAGGCGGAGGCGCGTCTTTTCTCGAATCTGCAATTTGAAATCTTCCACTCGGCGCCCGCCAGTCTCGCCTCCAAGGCCGACAACGCCACCAGGCTGTTCGATTCCCGATTCAACACTAGCCCGCAGCGGCTTTTTCCATTTCAGCTAAGGCAATGAGGAGAGGGCGTGTCTTTTCTTGGATCTGGGATTTGGAATCTTCGAGTCGGCGCCCGCCTTGCCTCCCAAGCCGACGACGCCAAGAACCGGTTCGACTCACTCCTTACGTCCTAGGCCGTCACGGGGTTCTCCCCACCAGCTGAAGCCAGTTTGAACCCGCCGGCTTTTTCGAACGCGTGGGCGACTTGCAGAAGCTTCGTTTCGTCGAAGTGCTTGGCGAAAACTTGCATGCCCACGGGCAGGTGCGGCTTGCTCGGGGTCTTCCCACAGGGAACAGAGATGCCGGGAATGCCGGCCAGGCTGGCCGTGACGGTGTAGATGTCGGCGAGGTACATCTGGAGGGGATCGTCCACGCGTTCGCCGAGCTTGAAGGGGGGAATCGGTGAGGTGGGCGTTACGATGACGTCAACTTCGTCAAAAGCCTCGACGAAATCGCGTGTGATGAGGGTACGTACTTTCTGAGCTTTCAGGTAGTAAGCATCATAATATCCGGAACTTAAAGCATAGGTTCCCAGCATGATCCGGCGTTTCACTTCCGCCCCGAACCCACGGTCGCGGGTCTTCCGGTACATGTCCTGCAAATCCGTGTGCTGAGGAGACCGAAATCCATAGCGGACGCCATCGTAGCGAGCAAGGTTGGAGCTGGCCTCGGCCGTGCAGATGATGTAGTAGCAGGCGATGGCATAGTCCGTGTGCGGCAAGCTGATGGGAATGATGCTGCAACCCAGCTTGCTCAACAGGTCGATGGCCTTCTGGATATTGTCCCCGATTTCGGAGCTCAGCCCTTTGAGGTACTCATTGGGAACTCCCACGCGGACGCCCCGGACATTGCCGGTCAGCGCACTTGCGTAGTCGCCCACGGGGACCGGCGCGGAGGTCGAATCCATCGGGTCGTGTCCGGCGATCGTCTGCAGCACGAGGGCCACATCGCGCACCGAGCGGCCAAACGGTCCGATGTGATCGAGCGAGGATGCGAACGCCACCAATCCGTAGCGCGAGACTCTCCCATAAGTCCCCATCATCCCGACAATGTCGCAGAACGCCGCTGGCTGGCGGATGGAACCGCCGGTGTCCGAACCCAGCGCGGCCGTGGCCAGATGGGCGGCGACGGCCGCAGCCGAACCGCCGCTGGAGCCTCCGGGCACGCGGGTCAAATCGTGGGGATTATGGGTCGGGTAAAAACCGGAGTTCTCCGTCGAAGATCCCATGGCAAATTCGTCGCAATTGGTCTTGCCCAGGACAACGGCGCCGGCTTGTTCCAGCCTTTCGACCGCCGTGGCGTCGTAAGGAGCGACGAAGTTCTCCAGAATCCGCGATGCACAGGTGGTGCGGAGGCCACGCGTCAGGATGACGTCCTTGACGGCGAGGGGCGCACCGGCAAGAGGTGCGAGGGCTTCGCCGGCAGCGATCTTCGCGTCCACCCTCTTCGCCTGCTCGAGGGCGCGCTCGGGGCATAGGCTGAGGTAGGCGCGGACCTCTTTGTCCTTCTGCTCGATGTGCGCCAAGTGGGCTTCCGCGATTTCGACGGCGGTTGCTTGGCGGCTCTTCAGGAGTTCTTGGATCTGGCTAATGGTCAGAGCAGTGAAGTCCATTTTGGATGACTCAACAGAAGCTCACGCGGCGTTGCGCAGCGCCCCGGGATTTCACAACCCTCTTCCCAGGGGAGAGAAGCTCACGCGGCGTTGCGCAGTGCGCCGGATTGCACAACCCTCTTCCCAGGGGAGAGAAGCTCACGCGGCGTTGCGCAGTGCCCCGGATTTCACAACCCTCTCCCCAGGAGTCTGTGTGATAACTCTCGGTTGGGCACGTGCAGGGAACGCGGGCGAGGAGGCCCGCGATGAGATTTCTGCCCTACGAACCAGATCAAGCGTGGTTGTTGCCGCCCAGCGTGAAGGACGTGCTGGGAGAAGATCACTTGTGCTTTTTCGTGCATCGGGTGGTGGAGGAACTGGACCTGAGCGGGTT
>JAIQEZ010000004.1 GCA_020073545.1 Terriglobia bacterium
GCTCGTGGCGTTTCATCCTCATGAGCAGGCTCGTCAGGCGCGCAACTTGGCGAAAGTTCGAATCTTCCATTCTCCGCATGAGCGCCGCGTTGCGGGAGGCTTTTAGCTCCGCACGTCGTACCGTGGGCTGGTTCGTGTTTCTTCGCTTTCACCTATTCCCTGTTCCCTGTCAGGTATCCTTCCCGTCCCTAGTCCCCAGCCCCGAGTCTCCAGCCCTTGGGTTGGAGACCCCGGACTTACTCTTGCCGTCCCCAGTCCCTAAACCCTGGTCCCCGCTTTCCCGACTCCGGACTTCGGACTCCGGACCCAGGACTCGCTCTTGCGCCCCCAGTCCCTGCTCTATGGTAGCAATAGGCGCAGGTGAAATGTCAAGAGGGTGCAATACGATTTTGGCTACCGGTAGGCAGAAAAGTGCGTAGCGGCGATCCCGATCACGAACATCGGGACAGGTTTTTACGTCGCCATGAGTGGTAGGTGGGGTGTGGCATGTGGGCTGCAAGCCCTGCGGGCTTGCGGATCGAAATCCAGCTTCGAGGCAAGGTCCACAAAAAAGGGGATCTTAGTCCGCCGGACGCCAGTTATTCGAGCGAGGACTTCACGTGGCACGAAGGCGGGCTAATCGAGTGGCGCGTGAATCCGTAAGGGAAAACGCCTTCCCACCGTCCACCCCTACAGTTTTCAGGGTAATGCTGGCATAGCCTTGTCAGGCCTGAGCTCAGCGGGGCTCGCACCCATTGGCCCGTACCATCGGACTGGGATTTGCCCGCCCACGGCCTTCTTGCCGGCGAAGCGGCTGATCATCGAGTAAGTTGCCGGCGGCGACTTGCTGCTCGGCGTTTTACACCCCGCCCCTGGCGCGCATGCGTGCCCCGTGCTCATCCCCTACGCTGAAGTGCGCGGTTGAGCTGTTCGCGATACCCTTTGAGAGCGCTGCGTCCCGAGCGCGTGATCTTGAGCGATGTTGCCGGCAGTTTGCCGCGGAAGAACTTCTTGACTGCCAGGTACCCGGCTTCTTCCAGCCTCGAAATGTGGCTGGAAAGATTCCCCTTGGTGAGTCCCGAAACCCTCTCCAAGAACCGGAACTCCACCTCCTCGGCTTGCGCCAGCACCGTCAGGATCACCAGCCGCGCAGGCTCGTGCACCACCCGGTCCAGGCTTAGGAAGCCTTCCAGGTCCGCCCTCATGCGGCCTCCTTCAGGGCGCGCATTTTCCGCCGCAGTTTCAGGAATTCCATGTGCTCAACAAAGCCCACCAAGACCATCACCAGCGCGACCACGTTAGATACCTGCAAGAACCCAAGCACAACTGCAGCTCTCGGGGTTCCCGCGAGGGGGCTCCCACTGAGCAGGAGAGCCGCGAGCGCCAACAGGGCGACGCCAACCACGAACTCGTAGGGAGCGCGCAGATATCGCCAGACCATGAACGGCATCGCCAGCAATAGCGCAGCGTAAACCAAGCTGCTGAGCGCCAGCCGCCACGAGAAATCCTGGAGGAGGCCATGGACAACGAAGCCGGTGGTCGTCAGGCTGATTGACTCCGTTACCCCGGTGAGCATGGCCAGAAGTACATCCTCCCAGACCCTCTTCGGCTGCTGCACTCTACCGCTGAATTGGTAGTAATGTCCCCGAAGCCACTCCTTGCCGAGGATCCAGGCAAAAGGCCCGGCGCCCAGCAGAAGCCGACCGAAAACCCCGAGATGAACATGATGCCCCAGCAGGTATGCAGACAGGAATACGAGTCCACCCCCGAGCACGTGCCCCAATCCGACCGCATCTCTAGAGAATTTCCCGTACGCTCGCGTGAGTTTTTCAAGTTCTGACAACTCTTTGAGTGAAGGCTGAAAATGTTCGCCGATCGCATCGCCCATGGTTCGCTTCCTTTCGCAGAAGATAGCTGCGATTTGCGATAGTTTGTTATACAGACTAGTCTGAATTACAAACAAGTATTTGTCAAGCGCAATTGTCCGACCAAGGATCGTCGAGGGTGGGACACAGAATGCGGCGTGTGGTTTTAACCAAACCTCGACTGTCCTCCTCCATCGGAAAGCACAAAGACCGCCGTGCGTCGCCAGACCGACTAGGAGACCTCGCCCCAGTTGACCACCGACATCAAAAGCGGCTGCCCCGCTTCGGTAGGGGCGGCAGGTCTGGGTGAGAACACTGTTTCTGCCGCTGTAGCGAGTGTCACTCCCTTGTGCGAACCCCTTTAGAGGGCCGCGGCCGCGAAATAGCCGGAGGGCTGGCGCGGGAGATGGAACTTTGCGGGGCCGGAGGACGTAAATAGAACCAAGTAGAGAAAAAGGAGAAGTGTGCCATGGCCACAAGTCCTCAACCCCCACGTCCCCCTGTGCCGCCCCAGCCGCCGCGAAGCGGCAGCACCATCGTCATCATCGTCTTGCTGTTTCTGGCGTTGATCGTCGTGGTCGCCGGCGTCGCTATCTGGACCGCGGCGCACCTCGTTTCCAGGAACGTCCACGTGCAAGTCGAACAAGGGGACAGCGGGAAGAAAGAGGTCTCGATCAAAACGCCCATCGGCTCGCTGGCAGTTCACCACGATGTGAATGAAGCCAGCCTGGGTTTGCCGATTTATCCCGGCGCGACTCGCGTGAAAGACAGCGACGCCGCAACCGTGAGTATCGATATCGCGGACGAAGCAAAAGTTCGCATACTCGCCGGGAAGTTCGAGACCCCCGATTCCTACGAGAAAGTCCGCGCGTTCTACCACGAACGCCTGGGCGATCAGGTGACCAAGTACCGGGAGAAGGACGCAGAGGGGAAAACCGTCTTCGAAATCAAGCATGAGAAGCAACAGAAAGTCGTGGCGCTCAAGAGTAAGGGCGACAGGACCGAAATCGACCTCGTGCGCGTCTCCGAAGGGCGCGGTGAAGGAAATTAGTGCCGTCGCAGAAGTTTCCCTCGCGGCGTGACCCAGACCTGCGCCTCTTCACTCGCCCGTGACGGGTCGGGGAGATCCTCTGGTCTGAGGGGACGAAGACGCCGATGCGAGGACTTAGCGTCCTGTCGCACCCAATTCTTCACAGTGGGCGTTCGATTGCGATGGTGGAGCACCCCCTCACCCGGTCCCGCCCTGCGGGGCCACCCTCTGTCGCCGCGGCGACCGAGGGGCCGCAAAATCGCATCAACTCTCCCCTTCCACCCGCCGCCGCATACCCACGCAACTTTGCCGCCGCTGAGGGTGGCGTGTGTTTTCCGCTTGATCCTTCCGCGTTCCGTGCGCATGATGAGCGTCTCCACAGGAGTCACCCATGACGACGTTTGACATCCATTGGGTAAGGCCACAATTCCCCGCGCTGGGGATAAAAGTAAACGGCTACCCCGCGGCGTTTTTCGACGGCCCGGGAGGCACGCAAGTGCCGCAACAGGTAATTGACGCGATGAGCGCGTACCTGGCGTCCTCGAATGCCAACACGCACGGAGCGTTTGCCACGAGCCAGCGCACCGACCAGGTTCTCGCCGCGGCGCACGCGGCCATGGCGGACCTGGTGGGCTGCGATCCCGAGGAGATGGTTTTTGGACCCAACATGACCACGCTGACCTTTGCGCTCAGCCGCGCCCTCGGCCGGGAGCTCGGGCCGGGGGATGAGATCGTGGTGACGCGACTCGACCACGACGGGAATGTCTCTCCCTGGACGGCGCTGGAAGAACGCGGCTGCGTCATCCGCTTTGTGGACATCAACCCCGCAGACTGCACGCTCGATATGGACGACTTGCGGCGCAAGGTGACGCCCCGCACGCGCCTGGTAGCCGTGGGCTACGCATCGAACGCGGCGGGAACGATTAACGACGTCCGGGAAGTTGTGCGCTGGGCACACGCCGCCGGGGCGATGGCGTACATCGATGCGGTCCACTACGCGCCCCACGGCCCCATCGATGTGCGCAGCTTGGACTGCGATTTTCTGGTCTGTTCCCCGTACAAGTTCTTCGGCCCACACGCGGGGGCACTTTACGGGAAACGCGAGCACCTGACGCGCCTGCGTCCCTACAAGGTGCGCCCGGCGGCCGACACCCTCCCCGACCGCTGGGAGACCGGAACACAGAACCACGAGGGTTTGGCCGGAGTCACCGCCGCCGTGGAATACCTGGCGGAGCTTGGGCGACGTCACACACCTGAAGCGAAGGGCCGAAGAGCCGCAATTCTCGCGGCCTACGACGCCATTGGCGCGTACGAGCGCAGTCTGCTCGAGCGACTGATTCCCGCGCTCCTCGAAATTCCTGGGCTCACCTTCTACGGCATCACGGACCCCGCGCCCTTCGCCCAGCGCGTTCCCACCGTGGCCGTTCGTATCGCCGGCCGCTCGCCGCGCGAGTTGGCAGCGCGTCTCGGCGGACGCGGCATCTTCACGTGGGACGGCAACTACTATGCGCTGAACCTTACCGAACGGCTGGGCGTCGAGACGGCGGGCGGAATGCTGCGGATCGGCCTCGTGCATTACAACACGGCGGAGGAAGTAAACCGATTGCTCGGCACGCTTCGCGAACTGGCTCCGCGCGCCTAGCCCGAATTTCTCACCACGACGAGGAAGGGCGGGGCTTTACAGGCTGCGGAAAAACCCGTGGGCCCTGTCATTCTGAGGAGTCCCGCCCTGCGGGACGACGAAGAATCTCGCACGGTTATGAAAATGCACAGGGCGCGATTCTTCGCGCAGTTTACCCTGAGCGAAATGATAAAGATCCTTCGGCTTCGCCTCAGGATGACAGCGAATGGGCTCAGAATGACACAGGGGGCGAGTTTTTCAGCAATCTCCTAAACAAAACGCCGATGGGAGGGGGCCTCTTCCAAAAGGCGTCTGCGCCGCTGCTGATCCCTCTCTGCCGGAATGCTCCGTTTGATTGACACCCCTCCACGGCGCGTCGATAATGGATTCCCCTGCACGATAGGGAAGTCTGCGAAAGGCACCAAAGACGCATGGAAGCTTACTACGATCCGGACGCCAGCCTGGAAGTGCTTCGTCATAAGACGCTGGGAATCATCGGTTACGGGAATCAGGGACGTGCCCAAGCGCTGAACCTGCGCGACTCGGGACTCGAGGTCATGATCGGAAGCCTTCGCGACGAGACGGCAAGCCAGGCTGAAAAAGACGGCTTCGCGGTCCGCTCCGCCGCAGAGGTCGCCGAGCGCGCTGACGTCCTGACTCTGCTGATCCCCGACGAAGTTCAACGCGAAGTCTACGCCGACGTTCTGAGTACGCGCCTCCGCGCGGGGCAGACATTAAATTTCGCGCATGGGTACAACATCCGCTTCGGCCTCATCGTACCGCCCGGGGACGTAGACGTCGTCATGGTGGCCCCGCGCATGATTGGCACCATGGTGCGTGAGTCATTCGTTACCGGCAGTGGCGCGCCTGCCTACATCGCGGTGGCGCAGGACGCCTCCGGGCACGCGCTCGAGACGGCGCTTGCCTGGGCGCGGGGCATTGGCGCCACCCGCGCAGGCGCTTTCAAGACGACGTTCGCGCAGGAAACCGAACTCGACCTTTTCCAGGAGCAGGCCCTGTGGCCCCTCCTCTGCCGGACCATGATGATGGCGTATGAATTCCTGGCCGAAGACGGCTTCCCGCCGGAAATGGTGGCTCTGGAGATGTACGGATCGGAGGAGGCTGCGGAAATATTCCGGGAAATGGCTCGCGTCGGGTTCTTCAAACAGATGCGGCTGCACTCTCAGACCAGCCAGTACGGAACGCTCTCGCGAGCGCGCGCGGTTCCCTTTGCAAAGCAGATACGTGCCTTCATGGAAAGCGCTCTCGCCGGAATTCGCGACGGCCGGTTTGATCGAGAGTGGCGCCGCGAACAGGCCGCGGGCTACCCCGTCTTCAAGGAACTCCGGGCGCAAGCGGACGCGCATCCCCTGAACCGCGCGGAGGCAGAAATGCGCCGCCTGATGCGATATCAGTCCGAGTGAACTTCGCGGCGGGTTGTTCCCGGGTCCCTTTTGTTGGAATCGCTGATCACAAGGAGTGATTTAATGACGGAAGTCTATCGCAATTACGTGGCAGGCCAATGGGTTGACTGCAAGTCAAGAAAGACGTTCCCGAATACCAATCCCGCCAACACCGCCGAGACTCTGGGGCACTTCCAGGCTTCCGGTGCGGAAGACGCGCAGGCGGCGTGCGAGGCGGCGGCAAAAGCGCAGCCCGCCTGGGCGGCGGCGCCCGCCCCGCGCCGCGGGGAATTTCTCTTCAAGGCTGCGGAACTCCTGGAGAGCCGTCTTCAAAAGGTCAGCGAAGAGATGACCCGCGAAGAGGGTAAAACCCTGCCCGAAGCCAAAGGCGAGGTCAAGCGCGCCATCAACATTCTGCGCTACTTTGGCGGTGAGGGCGCGCGGCAATTCAGCTACCAGATTCCCTCCGAGCGAGAGAAGGTCTTTTGCTACACGCTGCGCAAGCCGCTGGGAGTGGTGGCGCTCATTACTCCCTGGAATTTCCCCAGTGCCATTCCCGCCTGGAAAATGGCCCCGGCGCTCGTGGCTGGGAACACCGTGGTGATGAAGCCAGCGTCGCTCGCGCCGCTGAGCGCTTATCGAATCGTGGAGGCGCTCCACGAGGCAGGAATTCCTGCCGGGGTCGTGAATTATGTGACCGGCGCTGGTGGCGCCGTCGGCAACGCTTTGGTCGAACACCCGGCCGTGCGCGCCGTTTCCTTCACCGGTTCGTGCGAGGTCGGCAACGCGCTTTACGAAAAAGTCACACGACGGCGAGTACGCGTCCAACTCGAAATGGGCGGCAAGAATCCCACCGTGGTTCTGAAAGATGCGGACCTGGATTACGCCGCCGATGTCCTGGTGAACGGCGCCTTTTTCTCGACGGGGCAAAAGTGCACGGCGTGCAGCCGCGCCATTATTGAGAAATCCGTTTATGAGTCCCTGCTCGAAAAACTCGTCGCCAAGACCCGCAAGCTGAAAGTCGGTAACGGCCTCGAGCCCGGCGTCGAGATCGGCCCGGCCGTGGATGCCGCCCAACTTGAGACCGACCTGAAATACATCGAAATCGCCAAGAACGAGGGCGCTAAACTCGTGTGTGGCGGGAAGCGCTTGACGGGGGGAATCTACGATCTGGGTTACTTCATTGAGCCGACCATCTTCGCCGGCGTGACGCCCGGGATGCGCATCGCGCAGGAAGAAGTCTTCGGGCCGGTGCTGGGCTTGCTGGTGACGAATGATTTCGACGATGCCATGCGCCTGGCCAATGGCGTGCGTTTTGGCCTCTCGGCTTCCATCGTCTCACGCGACCTCACGCGTGTTCACGAGTTTATCAACAGGATCGAAGCTGGGCTCATTACGATCAACCTGCCGACGGCGGGCGTCGAATACCAGCTCCCCTTTGGCGGCACCAAAGAGTCGAGCTTCGGCATGCGCGAGCAGGGACCAGCCGCGCTCGATTTCTACACCGAGACGCGGACAGTGTATATGAGGTACGCGCAGTAGAGACGTCTCGGGTCCGTGGTCCGTTGTCAGTGGTCCGTTGCCCGTTCTGACACCTCCGCCGCGATCGCTTTTCATGAAGAACCGATACTTCGGCGACATCAACGATTACAGGAAGTACGGGTTGCTCCGCATTCTTTCTGGCGGCAAGAGAGCCAGCGTGGCAGTGTGCTGGATGCTCACTGCTGACAAAGGTGGGGGGAACGGCAAGAAGATTGGATACCTTCACGAGCCCAAAAAGTGGGACCATTTCGATAAGAATTTGTTCTATGCACTGCACCAGGCTCTTATTATCTACGGCGATCGAAACGTGACCCGGGCTGAAAGTGAGGATGTCCTCTCCCCTGAGATTTTCTCCTTTTTCAAGCCTGACCTTCCTCCCGATTTGGGTAAACGGCGAGAGTACTTCCGGAAGCTTCTCGAATCTGCCGCGAGCAACAAGCGTGATCTCGTGTTTTTTGATCCCGATAATGGTCTAAAGACTAATGCGGCTCCCCACGAGAGGGTAAGGTCTGTTAAGTTCTTATACTTGGACGAACTAGAGGCTGGATTCAAAAGCGGGTTTTCAGTCTTGCTTATTCAGTTCCTCCCCTTTGCCAATCCCTCAGAATTTGTCGATAAGCGTGTGCGTCAGATTTTTCGACGTCTTGATGTTGCGGAGATTACCTGCTTTCACACCCCGAACGTCGTGTTCTTCCTAATTCCGCAGGCACAACATTCGGAAACGCTGAGGGAACGGAGTGACCGTGTGAAAGCGATCTGGCATCCAGAAATGCGTGTCGTATGGCACCCACGGAAAATGGCACAAGGGGCAGATGAAACTACCCCTTCGGAGGCATAAGAGATGACCATGAAAAAGACACAACAATTCCTCGCCAAGCTCAAGCTGCCCACGGAAGACAATCATGCCTTGAAGCCCAGTTCCAAGCGCTTCAAAGATGGCGGCCAGTATCGCCTGGAGATTCCGAGCGTCGAAGGGCCGCGCGTGTTCCGCGCCGTCCTGGAAGAGGCCAAGGCTTACAAGGTGCCGATTCACCGCATCAGCCAGGGAAGCGGTGTCATGCTGCTGACGCGAGACGAGATTCGTGAGATGGCGCATATGGGGCGCGAGGAAGGCATCGAGGTGTGTTTGTTCGTGGGCCCGCGCGCCACATTTGAGACCGGCGCACAAACGGCCTCCGCGGCGGGGAAAGTGATCGGCCTGCAACATCGTGGCGCGGATCAACTCATCTACGCCATCGAGGACGTCCGGCGCGCCTGCGACCTCGGCATCCGCAGCATCCTCCCCGCCGACCTCGGACTGATCTGGGTGCTGCACCAAATGAAGCAGAAGGGTGAGTTGCCGAAAAATCTGGTCATCAAGAGTTCCGTCACCCTGCCCGCCGCCAATCCTGCCACCGCGAAACTTTTTGAGCAGTGTGGCGTCTCGACGCTCAATATTCCCACCGACCTGAGCCCCGCACAGCTCGGCGCCATTCGCCAGGCGGTGGACATCCCCATCGACCTCTACATCGAAGTGCCGGACAACTTCGGCGGCTTCATTCGCTACTACGAGATGCCCAAAATCCTTCAAGTGGCCGCGCCGGTCTATTTCAAATTCGGGCTGCGCAACGCGCCGGACATCTATCCCTCCGGACGCCACCTCGAGGATCTTGCCGTCAACATGGGCCGCGAGCGCCTGCACCGCGCGCGCATCGCTCTCGATCTGCTGGAGGAATACGGACCGGACTTCAAGATGTCTCCCCTCGGCTCGAAAGACTTGGGAATCCCGGAAGTGGAGTAGCGTCCGCCGCGGAGGCGCGAGGGCACGCGCCTTGGCAGAAGCTCAGGGTTTCTTCGGCATGTGTATGTAAACGAACATGCCGCCGAGGATGGTGAGCAACACGCCCCACCACAGGGCGGGATGCAGGTTCGAAAGAACGGTTGGCGGTGGATTGCGGAACTCGTAGATCCCCGTCGCCAGGATCAGTATTCCGTAGATCAGCAGGATCACGCCGACGAAAAACCACACGGGAATAATGCGATGCTCTTCGCTCATTGAGACCTCACAAGCGGCTACAAGCTTTCGGCAGTCGACGATCAGCCCTCCGCGACCCGCAAACCAAAAACCAGAATCCCAAAACTGAACTCTCTACCAGAAGATCCACTGCAACACCAAGAAGAGGACCAGCGATACACCTGCCCAGAAAATGGGGCGTTTCCATAGCGGCAAATGCCCTTCGCTAGGCAGCTCGGTGCAACCGTAAACCAAGCCGGTCAACTGCTCGACGGGCTTGGGTTCGGTGAACGCCGTTACGGCCACAGTCACGATCACGCAAATCAGCCACGACCACAAGGCGCGATACATATTCTCGGCCATATCCTTGGCTTGGCTCGAAAGCGCGATGTAGGCAAGCATGCTGTGATTAAATTTCACCATCAGAAACATGGTGATCGAAGAAGCGCTGCCGGCGAGCAGCCCCCAGAAGCCGGCCGCGGGGGTCACACGCTTCCACAACATGCCGAGCAGCACCGTGCCGAATAGCGGCGCAATGAAAATGCTGAACAGCGCCTGGACGTAGTCCATGATGCTCCTGAACTGCATCGCCAGGTAGGCGGTGCCGATCGAGACCAGCATGCCGAGAATGGTGCACGTGCGTCCCACCGTAACGTAATGGCTGTCCGAAGCGCCCTTGCGCATGAACGGCCGATAGAGGTCATAAGTCCAGACCGTCGCAAAGGCGCTGACGTTCCCCGCCATCCCCGACATAAACCCGGCGATCAAGGCCGTGATGCCCAGGCCCAGCAATCCAGGTCCACAGTACCGGGCCAGCATCAGGGGGAGGACTTCGTTGTAGCCATGCTGCCCCGGACCGACGGCGTTTGCCGGAACCAGGTGGAAGGGCAGCACTGCCAGCGCCAGCAAGCCCGGCAGGATAACGATGAAGGGCACGGCCATCTTGAAATAAGAACCGATGATGGGCGCCAGTTTCGCCGCCCGGAGGTCTTTGGAGGCGATCACGCGCTGCACGACCAGGAAATCCGTGGTCCAGTAGCCGACGGAGATGACCCAACCCAGGCCGAAGACGATTCCCGTCCAGTGAATCCCCATGGGGTTATCAGCAAAGCTGCCCATGGTACGCCAGAGGTGCGTGTAATCTCCTTGCGGGAAGTTCTGGTGAATACGGGCCACCAGCCCGGACCAGCCGCCGGTCTCCATCAGACCCAGAATGGGAATCAGCAGCGCGCCGAACCAGATCAGAAAGAATTGCAGAACCTCGTTGAAGATGGCAGAAAACAAACCTCCCAGCGCCACGTAGACCGCTACGGTGAGTGCAGAGACCCAGATGCTGAAGTGCATGTTCCAGCCCAGGACCACCTTCATGACCAGCGCCATCGCGTACATGTCGATGCCGGCCATCAAGACCGTCATGAAGGAAAACATCACCGCGGCGAGGCCGCGGGCTGATTCCCCGTACCGGAGCTGCAGGTAGCCCGGGACAGAGTGGGTCTTGGAAATGTAATAGAACGGCATCATGACGAGGCCCAGGAACAGGATGGCCGGGATCGCACCAATCCAGTACCAATGCGCCGCCAGGATGCCGTACTGATAGCTCGCCGCCGCCCAACCCATCAGCTCCAGGGCGCCGAGGTTGGCGGAAATGAAACTCAGACCTGCCACCCAGGCCGTCATTTCCCGGCCCGCCAGGAAAAAGCCCTCGCCACTTTTCGTATAGCGTTTCAGGTAGAAGCCAATCCCCAGGACCATGGCGAAGTAGATGACGATGATCGCCAGGTCCACCGGGTGCAGGAGAATAAGTCGCTGGGCGGTCCCGGCGGAATCCGGGGCAGCGAACCACAGCATGGCCAAGGGAAACGAGAGGGATAAGTTCATGGCATGTCCTCAATAGTGCAGCATCGATCCGATCGAAAGATCCGCACGGTCTGCGTTTTCAAGACCCACGTGGAATCGCCGGCCTGAAAAGTCCGCCCAATCCTACGCCATTCGCCCGGAGCGCGTAAAGCCCCTTGTCAACAACCTCCGCGCTAACCTTTCTTGCCCGGCTGACCATACGTGGTGTGGTAGCGATCCCACCACTTCTTCACTTCCTCAGGCGGCAGGGAATTGGGTTTGCCGAGGAGCAGGGCAAGGTGAACGGTCTTGGCAACGTCTTCGAGCATCACCGCGGCTTTCAGCGCCGCGCGGGGCGTCGGCCCCCAGGTAAAGGTGCCGTGATGGCCCATCAGGATCGCCGGCGCCCGCTTTCGGTATTGGACGATCGCCTGGCCGATATGGTCGGCCTGGTTATCAACGTACGGCGCGCAAGGAATCTCATCACCGAATTCATCGGCGATGGCCGTGAGATACGCGGGAATCGACATGCCCAGGAGTGCGAGGCTGGTGGCGTAATTGGAATGGGTGTGAATGACGCCGCCCACTTCCGGGCAGTGCTTGTAGATGTAAAGATGATCGGGCAGGTCCACGGAGGGGTTCCACTTGCCTTTGAGCTTGTGGCCCTCGAGGTCTGTCACCACCATGTCCGCGGGGTGCATGCGATGGTAGTCCATGCCGCTTGGCTTGATGATCACCACACCACGCTTGCGGTCAATGCCGCTGGCGTTGCCGCTGTGCATGGTCACAAGTCCGCCACGCCAGATGCCCAGGTTGGCTTCATAGACTTCGCGCCGGAGTTGTTCGAGTGTGGGCATGAAAAGAAGCTCTCAGCAATTAGCTCTCAGCGTTCAGCTCGATCCAGAAGCTATCAGCTTTCCTCATTCAGCGCCCGGCTAAACCCAACGGTCGTGCCTGTAGCTGATAGCTGGCCGCTGAGCGCTGACTGCTTAGTGTGCTGCCATCTCCCGTTTCAGAGTCTTTAGCCGCTTCATGACGTCATTCGCGCCGCGCCCGAAGTAGTCGTGCAGCGTCTGATACTCCTTGAAGAGGCGGTTGTACACCGCGTGTCTCTCTGCGTGAGGCTTATAGACAAGCTTTTGGACGCGCGCCATGTGCTGGGCGGCTTCAAAGATGGAATCGTAACCACCGGCGGCGCGTCCCGCCGCCACGGCGCCGTGCATCGCCGATCCCAGCGCCGAGCAGGTCTGGAGCGGATCGGCCAGCTTGATCTCGCGCCCCGTGGCGTCCGCGTAGATCTGCATCAAGAGCCGGTTCTTCTCCGGCAAGCCACCGCACGCCACGAGCTCGTTAACGGCGATGCCCTTCGACTCGAAAGCCTCGACGATGGTGCGCGTGCCAAAAGCCGTGGCCTCGATCAAAGCGCGGTAGATTTCTTCCGCGCGCGTGGCGAGCGTCATGCCGAGGAGCACCCCGGTCAGGTCGACATCCACCAGGATCGAGCGGTTGCCATTCCACCAGTCGAGGGCCACAACACCCGACTGGCCGGGCTTGAGCGCGGCGGCGCGCTTTTCGAGCGCCACCTGGAAAGGCGCTTTCATCTTGCGCGCCTCACGATGAATGTAATCCGGCACGCCGTGCTCGAAAAACCAGGCGAAGATATCGCCCACCGCGGATTGCCCCGCTTCGAAACCCCACAGGCCCGGGACGATGCCGTCCTCGACGGTTCCGCACATGCCCTCGACCATCTGCCGCTCTTTGCCGAGCACCATGTGGCAGATCGACGTGCCCATGATCATCACCAGCGAGCCCGGCTGCGTCACCGTGCAAGCTGGCACCGCCACGTGGGCATCCACATTGCCGATCGAAACCGGCGTGCCTTCGCGGAGCCCGGTTTTCTTGGCCCAGAGTGCGGTGAGTCCGCCGGCCTTGGCGCCCAGCGGATAGAACGTCTCCCCCACCTTGCTCGCGATGACGTTTTCCAGACGCGGATTTAGCGCGCGGTAGAAATCCCGCGAGGGAAATCCCCGGCCTTTCACCCACATGGCTTTGTAGCCGGCCGTGCAGGTGTTGCGCTTCTCTTCGCCGGTCATTTGCCACACGATCCAATCGGCGGCCTCGATGAAGCGGTCCATGGCGTCGTAAACTTCGGGGGCTTCGTCCAGCACCTGCAAGAGTTTTGAGAAGAACCATTCGGAGGAGTACTTGCCGCCATAAATGCGGATGAATTCCTCGTTGCGCTCGCGACCGACTTCGTTGATGCGGTTCGCTTCCGGCTGTGCGGCGTGGTGTTTCCACAACTTGACATACGCGTGGGGGTGCTTGCGGTACTGCGGCACGGCGCGGAGCGGCGTACCGTCCGCCTTGGTGGGCATGGGGCTCGAGGCGGTGAAGTCCGTGCCCATGCCGACCACGTCCTCCGCTTTCACCTTCGCTTCCTTCAGCGCTTTGGGCACACCTTTCTCGAGCACATATAAGTAATCAAGGGGATTCTGGAGCGCCCAGTCGGGTTCAAGCTTGGGGCCGCCGGGCAGGCGCTCGTCGATCACCCCGTCGGGGTAGGGGACCACCGCCGACGCCACGAGCTTGCCATCGCGCACGCGGATCACCACGACGCGACCGGATTCCGTTCCATAGTCAATTCCCAGCGCGAACTTGTCTTTGGACATAAGAGGCCTCGCTTTAGGGTTTCCCGCCTCCGCCGAATAGAAGGGTGTGTGGCCAGTTCGGTTCGGCGCGGAGCCGCCAAGGCGATCCGAGCGGCGGGCCGAAAATCATCTTCGAGAGCGTGGCGGAGGGCAAGAAGGGAGAATACGGCATAAATTGTAAGCGCTTACCGTAAGGTATTTGCCACCCCCTGTCAAGTCTTTCCCGCCACCCTTCTCGCCCTTGACGCCCGGCTTCCACTTGGTGATGGAGCGCCCGAGGGAGCAGGACAAAGTGCGCGCTGTGCGTGGCTCACGCCCGGTGAAGTGGGAATTGGCTTAAAACACGGGATTGGGGAATCGGGGTTCGGGAAAAGCAGTAGGCAGTAAGCAGCAGGCACTAAGCAAAAGGCTACGCCCTGTCGTCGCCCTGACGCGCCTGAAGTCCTCCAACCCGCACTTGTGGTCTGCTTCCACGAATGCTGCGCATCCGCCGCTGTGCTAGAATCCGCTCCGCATTCTGACTTGTCCGCAAGGAGGAATTATGTCCAAACATGAGATTTCCCGCCGAGAGTTTATGGGGCGTACCGCGGCAGGCGCCGCCAGCCTGGCCTTCGGGGCTCCGGCGCTTGGGCGCGTGGCCTCGCCCAACGAGAAAGTCACGGTGGCCGTGATTGGCGCGGGCATTCGCGGCCTCGAACTGATGCAGTCCATCCTGACGGTGGGTGGCAACGTGGCCGCGGTGTGCGACCTCTACGACGGCCACTTCCGCCGCGCGCAGGAAATTCAGGCCAACACGCCCACCACGCGCGAGTATCGAGACCTCCTGGAGCGCAAAGATATCGACGCGGTGTTCATTGCCACGTCCGACCACTGGCACGCGCCCATCGCGATCGCCGCCATGCGCGCCGGCAAAGACGTTTATTGCGAAAAGCCCATGACCCACACCATTCCGCAAGCGCTCCAGATGGAGGACGTCTCCAAGCAAACGAAGCGTCTGGTGCAGGTGGGCAGCCAGAGCCTCAGCATGACCTCCACGCGCAAAGCGAAGGAACTGGTCGAGAGCGGCCAGATCGGGAACGTGTACATGATTCAGGCCTCGATTTTCCGGCCCAACGCCATCGGCGCGTGGCGCTATCCCGTGCCGCCGGATGCCTCGCCGCAGACCGTCGATTGGGAGCGGTTCCTCGGTAACGCCACGCCGCGCCCCTTTGACGCGCCGCGCTTCTTCCAGTTCCGCAACTGGTGGGACTACGGAACGGGCATCGCGGGCGATGAGTACGTCCACCTGCTCTCCCGCGTCCACTACGTTCTAGGTGTGCAGTTCCCCATGAGCGCCGTGGCCACGGGCGGCATCTACAAGTGGACCGGCGACCGTGACGTGCCCGACATTCATAACACCCTTTACGATTACGGCAAGTTCCAGGCCGTGGTGCTGGCGAACCTCGCCTGCAACTGGGACACGCAAGAGATCGTGCGTTTCTTCGGCGACAAGGGAACCGTCGAGCTTACGGAGTCGTCGGCCAATTTCGTGCCTTACAATCCCCTGGAAGACTACTCATACCCGCTGGAGAGCTGGCCGAAAGACACCAAGGAGAAATTCCTCGCCGAGCACAAGGACGACCCGCTCGCCGATGTCGGCACCGCGCGCCAGCAACCGGAAAGACCGAAGGAGAGCTTCCCGCAGAGGGCAGAAGGGACCGAAGACCACATCCGCAACTTCTTTGAAAGCGTCAAATCACGCCAGCAGCCCATCGAGAACGTAGAGTTCGGCCTGGGCACGGCGGTGGCGTGCCACATGGCCAATATTTCTTACATCAAGAAGCAGCGCGTGATCTGGGACGCGGAGAAGCGCGTGGCAAAACTGGAGGGGTGAAAAAGCCGCGTCGTGTCATCCTAAGCCCGTTCGCTGTCATCCTGAGCGAAGCAAAGGATCCCTGCATTTCGCTAGCAGCGGAAGAAGACCTTCTCTCATTTAATGCCGGGATTCTCCGGTCGCTGCGCTCCCTCAGAATGACAGACCTGGGACGTGCCGCAGAACCGACCAAGGGGTCTGCGCTGTCCGGCTTTTCTTCGAGCAGTCGGGAATTATGAATGCTGAATTATCAGACTGCGGCTGATTCGCTTCTTTCATAATTCATAATTCAGAATAGTAATTCACAACGGCGAATCGGGAAATCGGATCATCGGCTCATCGAAGAGCATCAAATCGGGTGAGTGTACGGTCGGGATGTTCTTCGACCGCGTTCATTCTACGCTGGCTGCTTTCAGCAAGGCAACAGAGACGGCGGGGCGGTAGTGTCCTGCCATGGTGGAGTGAATTCCAGAAAGGGGGTCGGACCTTCAGGTCCGACAATAGCCAAGACTTCAGACGCGGCTTTAGGCCCTGAAGCTTCAGGGGCTTAAAGCCCCCGACGGCGTGCGGCCCGATCCTGTCGGAGCTAAAGCTCCGACCCCCTGCACAACTTCCTCAAGCGCAGCTTTTCAAATTAGGACACCACCGGCGGGGCGCCCGTCCCGCCTTGCGGGATTGCCGGGACAGGTTCCGCCCTGCCCTCCTGGCAAACCAACACGCTCGCCGGGCTGGGGCGAAGCCCCGTCAGCGGTGATATTTCGGGGTGATGCCCCGCAGTCGCTTCCAAACTATATCGCAGCGCGATAGAACGGATTCCTCCAGCCGGGCGCCTTCGGCCGCCCGCAGGTTCTCCTCGAGCTGTTCCACCCGCGAAGCACCCAGGATGATGGAATCGACCAAGGGTTGCGTAAGGAGCCACTGGAGCGCAAGTTCGACCAGGGTTTTATCCGCCTCCCGCGCGATCGCGCGCAACTCTTCCACGGCGGCAAAGTCGTCGTCGTGCCAGTAGCGGTCCTGATACATTTTGTTGCCGTCGAAGCGGGTTCCGGGAAGCGGGGCGCCCTCACGTGAGTGTTTGCCGGTCAGCAGCCCGCCCGCGAGCGGATTGTAGGGAACCACCGCGACGCCGAAGCGCTGGCAGAACGGCAGGTATTCCTCCTCGATGCCGCGCGCCAGCAAGTTGTACATGGGCTGCGAAATAGAATAGGGCTGGTAACCACGTTTTTCGCAAATCCACAGAATTTCGCACACCTGCCACGCGGCATAGTTCGAAACGGCCGGGAAGCGCACCTTGCCCGCCCGCACCAGCTCCTGCATGGTGTCCAGCGTTTCCTCGATGGGTACGGCATAGTCGGGCTGATGCAAGTAATAGAGATCGAGGTAATCGGTCCCCAGGCGCTCGAGGCTGGCGTCGATGCCTTTGGTAATGGCCGCACGCGACAGGCCCTCGTCGTCAGGCGCATCCCCCATCTTGCCGCGCACCTTCGAGGCCAGGACGACCTTGTCGCGGCGGCCCTTGAGCGCCTTGCCCAGGATGGATTCCGCCGCGCCCCGGTTGTAGACATTCGCTGTGTCAAAGAAGTTGATGCCCGCGTCGAGGCAGCATTCCACCATGCGTTGCGCGGTGGCTGGGTCGCTTGGCGAGCCGAAAGTCATCGTCCCGAAGGAGAGGCGCGAAACCTTGAGTCCGGTCTTGGGAAGAGTGCGATACTCCACGTTCACCCCCTAGGACTTGCCTTTAGCTTTTGGTACGGCCACGTCAAGTTTGGCTGCTCGATGTGGCAGAGCCGCGGCCTTTTCAATCTCTCACACTCGCGCCGTGTATTACAATAACTGCGGATGCCGGAACCGCCGCTGCTGCAACTCGCGCAGGAACTCGAGTGGCTGGGGTGTGAGCTCGAGTATTATGGACACCAACATGCCGAGCAGGGATTTCCCGAGTCCGGCCCCAGTTGGGATACATTCTGCGATAAGCAGCGCGGCGTGTTGGTGACGGCGGAAAAGATCGAGCGCGGGCTGAAAAATGCGGTGCGCTTCAACCCCTCGCGACTGGTGGGGGTTGTGTACCCGCTCGAAGAAGCTCTCAACGTGATTACGGCCATGCTCGGAGCCGTCGAGGAGATCAAACAGTGCGCAGTCGTCGCCGTCCAGGAACTCCCGATCAGGGTCCGCGCTTTCACCAAGATGATCGAGGGATACCGCAAGTCCGTCGGTGCCCCGGAGTGATCGTGTCCACGCGACGCCAGGGTGCAGCGGCCATGGGCTCCCGTGACGGCGCATTGCAGCGGCGGGGACTGGGATTCGCGTCATGGCGCGGCCCAGCATCGCCCCGCTTGCTTTCCTGCATCACCGACCTTTTTGGGAATGCTCAAGGAGATTCCGCATCATGGACGAACAACAGTGGAGGAAGCAACTGCGCGCGGAGGGGTTCAACGACGTTTACGTCTGGGAAGACGGCCCGGACGTCTACTACCCCGCGCATCGACACCCTGACGTCACAGCCCATATCATTGTGGAAGGCGAGATGACCGTCACTGCCGACGGGCAATCCCGTACTTACAAGCCTGGCGAGCGCTTCGATATTCCCGGCAAGAGTGCCCACTCCGCGCGCATGGGGTCAGAGGGCTGCAAATACCTAGTCGGGGAAAAATAAGATCCGCCGCGTGCGACCGGGCGGGTGCGAAGCCTCGTTAGCCCTTCCGCCATTCCTCCCAATCCTTCTTCACCGCCTCCGCCATTTTCCGGGCAGCCTCGTGAAGCCACCCGGGCTTGCGCCTCGCCAGGTCACGACGCACTTCCTTGACGGCCTGCTTACTCCCCAGATGAATGTTGGCTGTGTCAAAACCCATGGCGTGCAGCAAGCGCTCTTCGTCACGCGTCTTGGGAAGCGCCGAGAGTTCAATCCGCGAACAGAGCGGAGCGAGGCGACGCACAATCCAACGGCCGCGCATGTGGACAAAGGGGTCGAGGACGCGCGCCGCGCGGGTGATGATCTCCTCGTAGAGGACCTTCTTCGAACCTCTGTCATCACCCGCCCAGACGCACGCGGAAGGGAGCAGCGCCTTGGCCTCGCGCGCCACCCGGCCTCCACCCCAATCCGCCAGCGCGACGTAGCGCTCGCGGCCCAGGCTACCCAGCCCTGCCACCCGGTGCGCGACGCGATAGACGAGTCCCGGCGCGGGCAAGAGATCCTCCAGCGCCTCGCGCGCACTCTTGGGAACGTCGCCGCGCACGGAAGCAAGCGCGTTCATTTTCCCCCAGAAGTGAACCGGGTCCCGCAACTCGCCGGTCGCTGCCTCGCGCAGCCATTTATGATCCTCTTCCAGCACGAAAGGCTTGCCCCCGGTCTCGAGCCCTGCGCGATATCCGGACAGGAGGGCACCACACACGTCCTCGTCCTGGAGGGTTAGGTGGTTCGCGGCGATCGCCAGGTGCGCGCTGGCGGCGAGCCGAACAAGATCGTTGGTGTATGCCATCGGGTAAGCTTCATCGAAATCATTCACGCCCCAGATCAGCCGGCCTTCCTGATCGCGCCAGGTGCCGAAATTCTCCACGTGCAGATCGCCCACGGCCAGCACCCGCGGCGCTCGCGCGAGCTCCGGACAGGCCTCGGGCCACACCTGCGCCCAGCGGTAGAAGGTGGCGCGCAGGAAGGGAAACGGATCCTCGGCCATGTGCGTGTGCTTCAGCGCCAGGTCGGCCTGAACGATTGCCGCCTGCTTGGCCAGCCACACTTCGTATTTCTTGGTGGCTTTCTTGATGCGCATCGCGTGCTATCTTCCGGGCTCTTGCTTCAGACGACGGAAATACGCCTCGACCCTTTGCAGGTCTTCCTCCGTGTCCACGCCGATCGTGTCGTGGGGCGTCTCCACGACCGCGATGGCAATGCCGTTCTCGAGAAAGCGCAGTTGCTCCAGCCTCTCCAGTTGCTCGAGCGGGGAAGGCGGCAAGCAGTGGAATTTCTCCAGCGCTGCCGCCGTAAATGCATAGATGCCTAGGTGCTTGAAGTATTGCGCCCGTCCGCTGCCATCGCGGTCGTGAGGGACCTGGGCGCGGGAGAAATAGAGCGCCCGGCCGGCAGCGTCGGTCACCACTTTCACATTATTCGGATCACGCGCACTTTCCGCGTCGAACGCAACTTTAAGGGTCGAAACTTGCGTCTCGGGCGCCTCGCGGAAGGGGCGCAGCAGGCGCTCCAGGTGATCCGGAGTGATCATCGGCTCGTCTCCCTGGATGTTGACGTAAAGCTCGGCGGGCTCGCGAGTCATGACTTCCACCACCCGGTCCGTCCCGGAGCGGTGGCCGCGGGAAGTCATCATCACGGGAATCGTCTGCTCCCGGCAGTAGGATTCGATCTCCGGGGAGTCGGTTGCCACCAGCAGATGATCGAGGCACGCCGCCTGCCTCGCGCGCTCGTACACCCAGGCAATCAGCGGCCGGCCACAGATCAACCGCAGCGGCTTGCGAGGTAGCCGCGTGGACTCCAGTCGCGCCGGTATAACTCCCAGGACTCGATGCATCGCGGGAAACCCAAGGGAGATTATGCCCAGACGTCGTCGCTTTGCAAGCGCCAGATTGGGTTGCGGAAGGACGCATAGAAAAGTGGCCGGACACGTTCCCAGGAGCTATACTCGCGGGGCGATGCGCACCCGCTCGACCTTACCGGTGGGCAAGTTGCCGCCGACCGTACTCCAGGCTCTCCTCCGTGAGTGCCGCCCGCGCGCGTCGTCGCGCGTCGTGATCGGCCCGCGCTACGGGGAAGACGCCGCGGTGATTGACTTCGGGGGAAAATATCTCGTCGCCAAGACCGACCCCATCACCTTCACCGAAGAGCGCCTCGGCTGGTACGCCGTCAACATCAACGCCAACGACATTGCGACGCTGGGGGCGCGACCGCGCTGGTACCTGGCAACGCTGCTCCTTCCAGAAAGCCGCGCCACCCGCGCCATGGCACGCCGCATCTTCCAGGACACGCTCCAGGCCTGTCGGACGCTCGGTGTCACGCTCTGTGGAGGCCACACGGAGATCACCCCCGGCCTCCGGCGGCCCATCGTCGTGGGCCAGATGCTGGGAGAAGTGGAGAAATCCAAGCTCATTCGCAAAGAGAACCAGCGGCCCGGCGACCTCGTGATCCTGACGCGCGGCGTGGCGATCGAAGGCACCGCGATTCTCGCGCGGGCCAAAGGCGAGGAACTGGAGAAGACCATTGGCCGCGGCGTGGTCAGCAGGGCCAAGCGATGGCTTTATGACCCGGGCATCAGCGTCGTTCGCGACGCGCGCCTTGCGGTGCGCTCGGCCGAAATCCACGCCCTGCACGACCCGACCGAGGGCGGGTTGCTCGCGGGTCTCGATGAGCTCGCCCGCGCTGGGCGTGTGGGGTTGCGCGTGTGGAGAGCAAAAATCCCCGTTCTGGCTGAGACCCGTGCCTTCAGCCGAGCGCTGCGGTTCGATCCGCTGGCGCTGATCGCCTCAGGCGCTCTGCTGATCGTTGCCAGCCCCAAGTCTGTTCCACATCTCCTGCGGGCCTATGCACGACGCGGAATTCCCGCGGCAGTGATCGGGGAGGTTCGACCCAAGAGCGAAGGCATCATGGTAATCGAGAACGGCCAAGCGAAGCCATTGCGTGTTCCCAAGCGGGATGAAATCGCGCGTCTGCTAGGTTGAGAGGAGGGCCAACTCTTGCGAGGTTCCGGGAAGCTGCGGTAGGCACTCGGAGGCGCGATTTTCAAGGCTGTGGAGAGGTTTGCACTCACCCGGATTCGTGTTATATTAGGGAAGTGAAACGAATCATTCCCAGCGGGTTACGGGGCCGTCTGGGAACTGTCTCAATACTCAAAATACGGGAAAAAACCGTGGACAGCTAGCGGAGTTTGAGGCGCCTTAGTGACGCCAGTCCTTTCAAGCTCGCAGAAGGAGTTAGTCTCGGACCAACAGTGCTCCTACCGGATGGGGCTGACAGGTTGCTTTCCCTCTGAAACCGCCATGAACGCTTGGCAGGAAATTCTGAGCTATTTGAAAGCCAAGGTGAACACCCAGAGCTACCAGACTTGGCTTCGGCCGACCCGCTTCAGCCACACTGACCGTGGGGCGCTGGTGGTACGCGTCCCCAACCGCGAATTCCAGGACTGGATTCAGGAGCACTACGGGGGCCTGATCGGCGAGGCGCTCGAGCAGCTCCACTTAGACTTTCAGAAGGTCCACTACGTCGTGGAGGAAAGCGCGGAGAAGAAGACCCTCGAGGGCGGAGACAGCAAGGCGCTCCAGGCGAAGCTCGACTTTGAATCCGTCGACCACCAACTGAATCCGCGTTACACCTTCGATACCTTTGTGGTCGGGAGCTGTAACCAGTTTGCGCATGCGGCGGCGCAGGCCGTGGCGGAAACGCCCGCCAAGGCTTACAACCCGTTGTTTCTTTACGGCGGCGTGGGACTGGGAAAGACGCACTTGATGCAAGCCGTCGGCCACACGATCAAGAGCAAGTGGAAAGAGATGCGGCTGGCTTACGTCTCTTCGGAGCATTTCACGAATGAAGTGATCAACTCTCTGCGCTACGACCGGATGGTCTCCTTCCGCGATAAGTACCGAAACGTGGACGTGCTGCTGATGGATGATATTGAGTTTATCGGCGGCAAAGAGCGGACCCAGGAGGAGTTTTTTCACACCTTTAACACGTTGTATGAAGCGCAGAAGCAGGTGGTAATCTCGAGTGATTGCCCGCCCAAAGAGATCCCCGGCCTGGAAGAGCGACTGCGCTCGCGTTTCGCCTGGGGCCTGACGGCTGATTTGCAGGCTCCGGACCTGGAGACGAAACGGGCTATCCTGGCAAAGAAGAGTGAGAGCCAGGACGTGGTGTTGCCCGACGATGTTAGCGATTTTGTCGCACGGAAGATCAAGTCCAGCGTCCGCGACCTCGAGGGAGCCTTAACGCGCTTGATTGCTTATTCTTCTCTGACCGGCGCTGCTATCTCCCTGGTGATGGCGCAGCAGGTGCTTAAGAACTTAGTTGACTTGGAGGAGCGGCGGGTCTCAATCGAGAACATCCAGCGAGCTGTCTGCCGGGAATTCGGCCTCAGCCTGCCGCAACTGAAGGCGAAGGATAACAGCCGCGCCGTTGCTTACCCCCGGCAGATTGCCATGTTCCTTGCAAAGCAACTGACCCCCGCATCACTGCCGCAGATCGGCAGAGAGTTTGGCGGAAAGCATCACACTACTGTCCTCCACTCCATCAACAAAATTACAGAGATGCGCGAGACTGACCGGGATTTGAACAGGCTTCTCAACAAGCTACGTGATAGCCTGAATTGAAGTTGGTGTGTTATGCAAGTCTTACTTGAGTGGGAAATTTGTGAATCTTAGTGACGAGGCCAAGAATCCTTGGTAATCCTCAACTCCTGGGAGACCATTCACACCGGCAGGGTGCCTAAGTTGTGCCCGCCGCGAAGCTTCACGAATTTTCCACATATACACAGCACTACTACTAAATACTTTCTCTTGAGGGAAAATCTCTATGGAATTTTCTACCAGTAAGGCTGATCTCCTCAAGGAACTCACCTTAACGCAGGGCGTCGTTGAAAGAAAGACGACCATCCCCATTCTTTCCAACCTACTTTTCGAGGTTGAGGAATCCACCCTCCGCATTAGCGCTACGGATCTTGACCTTGGCATTCGCTGTGGATGTCCAGCTAAGGTGATAAATGGAGGGTCGGGGACTATCCCTGCGAAGCGGTTGTTTGAGATTGTGCGCTCTCTGCCTGATGCGGAGGTCCACTTCAAGCTCCTCGAAAACCACTGGGTGCAAGTTACGTGCGCACGTTCATCCTTCAAGCTTGTGGGAATGGCCAGAGATAACTTCCCTGTGCTACCGACTACCCCGAAACCCGTTGCCGCACTTCCGGCGGGGGTTTGCAGCGCGATGATGCAAAAGACTATCTTTGCGATTTCGAGCGAGGAATCGCGCTACACCTTGAACGGGGCGCTACTACTTATGAAGCCTGAGAGCGCCAGCATGGTGGCGACGGACGGCCACCGTTTGGCGCTGGTCGAGTGTGACGTGCAGGTGCAGGGACTGAAGAGTGAGTTGCGAGTTCTGATACCCAAGAAGGCGATGGCCGAACTCCTTCGCCTGCTGTCGGAGGCGGAGGAGGAAACCCCCGTGGAACTCTCAAAAGACGAGAGCCATCTCTTTTTCCAAATTGGCAGCCGCGTCCTGATATCGCGGATGCTGACGGGGCAATTTCCGAATTATGAGGCCGTTCTGCCGCGGGAGAACACCCGGGTTGTGGAGTTGGACAAGGAGCAGACGGCGGCCGCAGTCCGCCGCGTAGCCCTGCTTGCCGACGAGCGCTCGCATGCTATTCGCATGCAGGTTGAGAAGGACCGGGTTGAGATATTCTCCTCCAGTGGTGAGTATGGGGAGGCGCATGAAGTCCTCGACGCCACGTACGACAAGGAATCCATACAGATCGGCTTCAATTACCAGTACCTACTTGATTTCATGAGTGTGGTTGGGGAGGGCGGCAAGATCCGGCTAGAGTTGAAGGACGAGCAGAGCGCGGGGCAACTTCGGCCCGCTGAGCAGGGCGCTTACCGCTACCGCTACGTTGTCATGCCCATGCGCATTTGACGCAGACAACACCCGCGGGAGCAGGGGCCCGCGAAGCAGCCAACGAGATTGGGCGAGAAGGAATGGTCCCGCTGAAGCTACCCTTCGATTCTCCTTTTGGTCGAATGGCAGGCGGCCGGCAGGGAATCTTCTTCTCTGTCGGCCTTTTCGCATAAGAGCGCGTCAGTCAGGAGGTTGTTCAGCCACGTGAGCAAGCAGAAGGCGGCAGAACCAAGCGGGGCGCAGGCCTACGACGCCACCAGCATCAAGGTGTTGGGCGATCTGGAGGCGGTACGCAAGCGGCCCGCGATGTACATTGGCTCGACGGGCGCCATGGGGCTGCACCATCTCGTGTGGGAGGTGGTGGACAACTCTGTGGACGAGGCGCTGGCGGGCTTCTGCGACCGCGTGGATGTAATTGTTCATTCCGACAACTCTGTGACCGTGACCGACAACGGACGCGGCATCCCTGTGGACATGCACAAAGAGGAGGGCCGCTCCGCCGCAGAAGTGGTCATGACCGTCCTGCACTCGGGCGGCAAGTTCGACACGAAGAGCTACAAAGTCTCCGGCGGCTTGCACGGAGTAGGCGTCTCGGTCGTCAACGCCCTTTCCGAGTCTCTGGACCTGGAAATTTGGCGCGAGGGCTACACCTGGGAACAGTCGTACGAGCGGGGCAAGCCGCTCGCCACCCTCAAGAGAGCTGGCAAGACCGAGCGCCGGGGCACCAAGGTCACTTTCCTTCCCGACGCCAAGATCTTTGACTCGATCGAATTCAACTTCGACACGCTCGCCCAGCGCCTCCGCGAACTCTCCTTCCTCAACCGAGGCCTGACCATCCGCCTTAAGGACGAGCGCACCAACAAGCAGAGTGAGTTTCATTACAACGGCGGCATCACGGAGTTCGTCAAGCACCTCAACAAGAACAAAGACGTGCTCCACGCCACGCCCCTCTATGCGGAAACGGAGCGCGACGACATCCACATGGAGTTCGCGCTCCAGTACAACGACGGCTACGCGGAAAATGTTTTCTCGTTTGCGAACAACATCAACACCGTGGATGGCGGCACCCATCTCTCCGGTTTCCGCTCCGCCCTGACGCGAGCCATCAATCAATTTGGGCAGAACCAGGGCCTCTTCAAGGACGTGAAGGAAAACCTCCAGGGCGAGGACGTTCGCGAAGGCCTGGTCGCGGTGGTCAGCGTGAAGTTGCCGCAGCCGCAGTTTGAAGGTCAAACCAAGGGAAAACTCAACAGCGATATCCAGAGCACCGTGGCCAGCTTCGTCTACGAGAAGCTGATGGAGCATTTTGAGAAGACCCTCGCCGTGGGCCGCAAAATCTGCGCCAAGGCCATCGACGCCGCTCGCGCCCGTGAGGCCGCGCGTAAAGCACGGGAGTTGACGCGCCGCAAGGGCGCGCTGGATTCCGGGGGGCTTCCCGGCAAGCTGGCCGACTGCCAGGAAAAAGACCCCGAGCGCTGCGAACTGTTTCTGGTGGAGGGCGACTCCGCCGGCGGTTCCGCCAAGCAGGGGCGCGACCGGCGTTACCAGGCCATCCTTCCGCTGCGGGGAAAAATCCTGAACGTGGAGAAGGCGCGCTTCGACAAGATGCTCGCGCACGAAGAAATTCGCGCCTTGATCACGGCCCTCGGAACCGGCATCGGCAAAGAAGACTTCGACGTTTCCAAGCTGCGCTATTCCAAAGTTATTATCATGACGGACGCCGATGTTGACGGGTCGCACATCCGCACGCTCCTGCTTACGTTCTTCTACCGCCAGATGCCGGAGCTCGTCGAGCGCGGGCACGTGTACATTGCCCAGCCGCCGCTGTACTTGATTAAGAAGGGCAAGAAAACCCAGTACATCCACGACGAGAAGGAGTTCCGGCGGGAAGTGTTGCGCCGCGCCACGGAAGATCACGCTGTGGAATTCGGAGAGGGCAGCAAGAAGTTGAGACTCGAGGGCGGCGAGCTGACTAATTTCTTGATGGCCTTCGGCGAATACATCGAGCTGTACAGCAAGTTGGAGAAACGCCTTGGCGACGGCCGCCCCATCGACGCCTTGCTGCGCGCCGAACTCTCCAAGAAAGTCGAGCTGGAAAACCAGGCGAAAATGGAAAAGGTAGCGAAGGATCTGCGTGCGGAAGGCTTCAAGACCACCATCAAGCTGGACGAGGAGCATAACATCTACTTCCTGGTTATCCAGAGCGAGACGCAGCCCGAACGCATCATCGATTGGGATTTGCTCACCAGCCCTGAGTACCGGCGCCTATTCGATCTGCACAAGCGCGTACACGTGTATGACCGGCCTCCGTTCACGATTTCCTCCAATGGCAACAAGGTGAGAATCGAAGATCGCAAGGAACTGGTCGAACACGTCATGTCGGTGGGCAAAAAATCTTTCACCGTGCAGCGCTTCAAGGGGCTGGGCGAAATGAATCCCACACAGTTGTGGGAAACCACCATGGACGCGGATCAACGCACGATGTTGCAGGTGCGAATCGAGGATCAGGTGGAAGCTGACTCCATCTTTACGGTATTAATGGGTGACGTCGTCGAGCCCCGCCGCCAGTTTATCGAAGAAAACGCCCTGGACGTGAAGAACCTGGATATTTGATCCTGAAGGCGAGTCGTCGGAGCAAAGCAAGGAAACAAATTCATGGGTGATCAAGCACTGATCAAGCCGGCCCGGGAAGTGCCCGTCAACATCGAAGACGAGATGCGCAAGTCGTATCTCGACTACGCGATGAGTGTCATCATCGGCCGGGCACTGCCCGACGTGCGCGACGGTTTGAAGCCCGTCCACCGCCGCATTCTGTACGCGATGTACAAAGAGGGCAACACCTCCGACAAACGTTACATCAAGTGCGCGGGCGTGGTGGGCGAGGTCATCAAGAAATATCACCCGCACGGTGATGCCGCGGTTTATGACACGCTGGTGCGCATGGCGCAGGACTTCAACATGCGCTACCCGCTCATAGACGGCCAGGGGAATTTCGGTTCCGTCGATGGTGATCCCGCAGCGGCCTACCGATACACCGAGTGCCGCCTCTCACGTCTTGCGGAAGAGTTGCTGGCGGACATTGAGAAAGACACCGTGGACTTCATCCCCAACTTTGACGAGTCCACGCAAGAGCCCACGGTGTTGCCCACGCGCGTTCCCAATCTCCTCATCAACGGCTCGGATGGGATCGCGGTGGGCATGGCCACCAAGATTCCCCCGCACAACCTCACGGAGATCATTGAGGCCACGGTACTGCTGCTGACCAAACCGAGCGCCACGCTCGACGAGGTGCTGGCGCTGGTTCCCGGTCCGGATTTCCCCACCGGCGCCTACATCTACGGCAAGAGCGGGATAAGAACGGCCTACGAAAACGGCCGCGGCCAGTTCACGATGCGGGCCAAGGCGGCCATCGAGCGCCCCACCAAAGAGAAGGTGCAGATCGTCATCACCGAGATTCCCTTCCAGGTCAACAAATCCAAGGTTATCGAGCGCATCGCGGAGCTGGTGCAGGACAAGAAAATCGAGGGTGTCTCCGACATGCGCGATGAATCGGACCGCGACGGCATGCGCATCGTCGTCGAGCTGAAGCGCGGCGAGCAGCCGGAAGTCATCCTGAACAATCTCTACAAGCACACGCAACTGCAGGAGACGTTCGGCATGATCATGCTGGCCATCGTCAACGGCCAGCCGCGCACGCTCCCGCTCGTTGATGCCCTGCAACTCTTCATCGACCACCGCGTCACCGTGGTCCGGCGGCGCACCGAGTACGACCTGCGCAAGGCGCAGGAGCGCGCGCACATCTTGGAAGGATTTCTCAAGGCGCTTTCGCACCTCGACGCCATTATCAAGCTGATTCGAGCCTCGAAAACTCCCCCGGAAGCGCGCACGGGATTGATGACGCGCTTCGAGTTCACGGAGCGCCAGGCGCAGGCCATCCTGGAGATGCAGTTGCAGCGCTTGACCGCTCTCGAGCGCGAGAAGATCCAGCAGGAGTACGACGAGCTGCAGAAAAAGATCGCGGAGTATCAGGAAATCCTGGCAAGCGAGAAGGTGCTGAAGAAAGTCATCGTCAACGAGCTGAAGGAAATCCAGAAAGTGTACGGCGACGCGCGACGCACGGAGATCATCGAGGAGCAGGATGAGATCAGGCTGGAAGATCTGATCGCCGTTCAGGACGTCGTCATCACCGTCTCGCATTCCGGCTACACCAAGCGCACGCCGCTCAGCACCTATCGCCAGCAGGCGCGCGGCGGCAAGGGCCGGCTCGGCATGCGCACGCGCGAAGAGGATTTTGTCGAGAACCTCTTCATCGCCTCCACGCACAGCTACATCCTGGTGTTTACCAACGCCGGAAAGCTTTACTGGCTGAAGGTGTACGAAATCCCGGATGTCGGCGCAGCAGGCAAGGGCAAGCATATTTTGAATCTGGTTAACCTCTCGAAGGAGGAGAAGGTGGCGGCGGTGGTGGCCGTGAAGGAGCTGCCCGAGGAACTGAAGGACGTCACCGTGGGGGGCGAGAAGCTGGCCGCGGAAGGCTACCTCACCATGGTCACGCGGCAGGGCATCATTAAGAAGACCCGTTTGGCCGAGTTCTCCAATCCCAACTCGCGCGGCATTATCGCCATGAAGATTGAAGAAGGCGACGAGCTCATCGGCGTAAAGCTCACTTCCGGGCACGACACCATCTTCCTCGCTTCCCACGAAGGCATGGCCATCCGCTTCCCCGAATCCGACGTGCGCGACATGGGCCGGGCCGCCTACGGCGTTTATGCCATGGATCTCGAAAAGGGCGACTATATTGTGGGCATGGAAATCGTGGGCGAAAAGGAGTTGATCCTCTCGGTCACGGAAAAGGGCTACGGTAAACGCACCGCCATCACGGAGTACCGCTTGCAGTCGCGGGCCGGCAAGGGCGTCATCAACGTCAAGACCGCGGAGCGCAACGGCAAGGTCGTGGGCGTACTGAGCGTCACGGAAGACTCGGAAGTGATAATCATCTCCCAGCAAGGCAAGATCACGCGGCTGGATTCCAGCGGGATTCGCGAGAGCGGCCGCTCTGCCCAGGGCGTGCGGCTGATTGCCCTCGAAGACGGCGATCAGGTCGCGGCGGCTTGCTTGATCAAAAGCGAAACCAACGGCAATGGGCCCACGCAAGGCACGCTGATCCAATAAGCACGCACAACTCCAGATTCAGCAGGGCACGGCTGACCGTGCCCTTTTATTTGGGGGCGGGTTGAGAGTTGGACGCACTCGCGCTATTCTAGGAAGTGCCGTTGTCGATATGGGCGAACTGGAAACAAAACAACAGCGATTGGAAGAGCACCTGGGGCAGTTGCCTTCATTGATCGTCGCCTACTCGGGCGGGGTGGATTCGGCTTACCTTGCCTACGCGGCTCACCGAGCGCTCGGTGAACGCATGCTGGCGGTCACGGCATTGAGCACCAGCTACTCCGCGCGCGATCGCGTCGAAGCCGAGAAGTGCGTGGCGCGCTGCAAGTTCCCGCACGAGTTCATCTCGACCGATGAGCTTTCGAATCCGAGCTACCGCGCCAACCAAGCGGACCGCTGCTACTTCTGCAAGGATGAACTCTTCGCGAAGCTCGACGAACTGGCCGGCCAGCGTGGGTTCGCGGCCGTGGCCTACGGCATCAACGCGGATGATCTGGGCGATTGGCGCCCCGGCCAGCAGGCGGCGCGCGAGCACAGGGTCTTGACGCCGCTCCTGGACGCGGGACTCACCAAGGCTGACATCCGCGAACTCTCGCGCCGCGTGGACCTGCCGGTGTGGGATCGCCCGGCGTCCGCGTGCCTGTCCTCGCGGATTGCTTACGGAATTGAGGTGACGCCGGAGCGCCTGGCCGTCGTCGAGAAGGGCGAAGATGCTCTGCGCGCTCTCGGATTCCGCCAGTTCCGTGTGCGCTATCACGAGGAACTCGCCCGCATTGAGATTTCCCCTGAGGAGATGCCGCGCGCGCTGGACCCCGAAATGGCCCGCAAGTTCGTCGCGATTTTCAAGGAACTCGGCTTCAAGTTCGTCACCCTGGACCTGGAAGGCTACCGCACAGGTTCCATGAACTCTCTCCTGGTGAACATTCAGAAGTAGCCGGCATCCTCGTGCCTCTTGAGAGACCGGAGGTTGCTCATGTACACTCGCAGTCTGGTTGGAGTTTGTCTTCTCATGGCGTTCTCTTTACCGGCAGGCGCACAAAATCAGAACCTTACTCAGCGGCTGGGATACTCCGCCGATGCCAAGCTGCTGATCATCCACGCCGATGACTTGGCGCTTGCGCACTCGCAGGACATGGCCAGCTTCGAAGCCTTGAACCAGGGCGCTGTGTCGTCCGCCAGCGTCATGGTTCCATGCCCGTGGCTGACGGAGGTGGCGGACTACGCCAAGGCTCACCTTGACGCCGACCTCGGTTTGCACCTCACCTTGACGAGTGAATGGAAGACCTACAAGTGGGGACCTGTCGCGCCGCGCGACCAGGTCCCGTCGCTGCTCGATCCTCAGGGCTATCTTTACGCCGATGCCGGAGAAGCCGTGCGGCATATCAAGCCGGAGGAAGCCGAGCGGGAGGTCCGGGCGCAGGTGGAGACCGCGCTCAAAATGGGAATCCATCCCACCCATCTCGATTCACACATGGGAACGCTTTTCACCAAACCTGCCTTGGTGGCGGTCCTCGTTAACGTTGCGCACGAGTATCACCTGCCATTTTTGATGTTGAAGATCCCCGGCACGCCACCTGATATGTATGCAGCCCTCAAACCCACTGACGTGATCCTGGACCACGTGTTCATGGCGGCTCCGCCTATCAAGGCGGATGAGTGGTTGAGCTATTACACCCATATCCTGCGGACTCTGCCCCCCGGCGTTTCGGAGCTCATCGTTCACCTCGCGTACGATGATGCCGAAATGCAGGCCGTCACCATTGACCATCCGGACTATGGAAGCGCCTGGCGGCAGCGCGATTTCAACGTGTTGACGAGTCCGGAATTCCGCCGGGTCCTGGCGGAAGACCACATCGTTTTGGTGAGCTGGCGGGACCTGGGCAGGCTGCTTCCGAAGCCCTGAGCGTCACTTCGCAAATTCCTTCGCCACGCGAATCGTGTTGGTGTGGATTTGGATGGTGTCTTCCACGCGACGGGCGTAACCCCCGGCCAGGGTGACGGCGATGGGGATTTTCTTCGAGCGAGCTTTCTCGAACACCAGCCGGTCGCGCCGCTCGAGTCCTTCGAGCGAGACACGTAACCCCCCGAGTTGATCGTCTCGATAAGGGTCTGCGCCGGCCACGTAAGAGATCAGGTCGGGGTGGAATTCCCCGAGCGCGCTCTCGAGGCCTTTTTCCAGCTCGCCCAAGTATTCCGCATCTTCGACGCCGTCCCGCAGGTTGATGTCGAGCGTGCTGGGGGGCTTGGGGTAGGGATAGTTATTCTCCTGGTGGATGGAAAGAGTAAACACGGAATGATCGCCGGCGAAGATGGCGGCGGTACCGTTGCCCTGATGCACGTCGCAATCCACGGTCATGGCGCGCTCGATGATCTTGTCTTTCTGCAGGCGGCGAATGGCGATGGCGATATCGTTCAGCACGCAGAAGCCCTCGCCATGATCGGGGTAGGCATGGTGAAAGCCCCCGCCCACGTTCACGGCGGCCGCGTCTTCAATCGCCAGGCGTCCCGCCAGAATCGACCCACCTGCCGAGCGCCAGACGGCGCGCACCAACTCAGGTGAATAGGGAATTTCCAGGCGCAGGATTTCGAGATAGGAAAGCTTCCCGGCCTGCAGCTTGCGAATGTACTCGCGGTGGTGGACCAGCGCCACGTCCTCGTCGGCGGCCGCTGCGGGCTCGACAAAATCCTCCGGACCGGCGATGCGGTCGCGCAGCAGTGTTTCCTTGATCAGGCGATACTTGATCGAAGGGAAGACGTGATTCCCCAGGTTCAGGTCGTACTGGTCGGAGTAAACCAGCTTCAAGTGATAAGCCCTCTTGCGGAAGGTATCCATTTTCCGGAGGGGAGAGAAGAAAAGGCCCGGGGGCCAAGGCCCGCGTCCGGATGAAGCGGGTGTGAGCTAGTCGAAGTCCGCTGGCAACGATGGATCATGGAGGTGTTCAAACAGTCGCGCGATTTCTGCCTGAGTCACGCGCGTCAAGGAAAGTTCAGGAAGTTTCCCTTCTGGAAAGAAAGCTGCATCGCCACGGTCAGCATTTGGCTTCGAATTCTTGTCCAGCAGGTCGCACTGCAAAAAGATCTTGTACACGTGGAAGGGCAGCGGAGGGTGTCCTTGCCGATCGCGATCGTAAATCGCCAGTAGCCCCACTGCCCGCGTTATGAACCCGGATTCTTCCAGGACCTCTCTCTCGGCCACCTCGGCCGGAGTCTCGCCCACATCTGCCCACCCACCCGGCAGGCTCCAGCGGCCGTCTTCCCGCTCGAGAACCATTAGGATTTCGTCATTGCGAAAAACCGCCGCTCGGACGTCGACTTTGGGAGTGGCGTAACCGTGTTCTCTCTGGAACAAATCCAGGACTTGCGCAAAGTCGGCACCCGAGTACGCACTCATGATCTCGACCGCAACCCTCTGAAGCTGTGTGTAGCGCTCACGGTCGTAAGGATCCTGGGCGAAGGTCAGCCCATTCTGGGCGATGGACTGAAGAGTTTTCGTCCATTGCAGCCATTTAGGATCCAAGTCAAATCCCCTTTGAGGACGTAACATCGCAGAAACGCGATCTCGATTCGGGGTTGCCTATTCCACGGTGACGGACTTCGCCAGGTTCCGCGGCTGGTCCACGTCACAGCCGCGCAGCACGCCGATGTGGTACGCCAGCAGTTGCAGGGGCACCACTTCCAGGATCGACGAGAGCAGCTCGTTGGTATGGGGCAGCACGATCAAGTGGTCGGCCATGTCGCGCACCTCGCGATCGCCTTCGGTCACGAGCGCCAGGATGGTGGCCCCGCGCGCCTTGGCCTCCTTGATGTTGGAGATCGTACGCTCGTAGCGCCCGTGGGAATCCTCAACGCTCCAATCGCAGGTGGCGATTACCACCACCGGCAGCCCATCGGCGATCAGCGCGATGGGTCCGTGCTTCATCTCGCCGGCCGGGTAGGCTTCGGCGTGAATGTAGGAGAGCTTCTTCATCTTCAAGGCGCCTTCCAGCGCCACCGGAAAGTGCACGCCGCGGCCGAGGAAGAGAAAATCCGACGAGCGGTAGAAGTGCCGCGCCAGGTCTTCACACTCCTCGTCCTTCTGCAGCACACTCTCGAGCTGCCGGGGCAGCGCGGTCAAAGCGGCCAGGAGTGCCTTGGCGTCGGCGGCGGGCAGGCGGTTACGGGTTTGCGCCAGATAGACCGCGAACAGGTAAAGCGCCGTCAACTGTGCGGAGACCGTCTTGGTTGACCCGACGCCCAGCTCCGGGCCCGCGTGCGTGTAAATGGTGCCGTGCGCTTCGCGCGGCACCATGCTGCCCAGCACGTTGCAGATCGCCAGCGTCTTCGAACCCTTCGCCTTGGCTTCGCGCTGGGCGGCGATGGTGTCGGCCGTCTCGCCCGACTGCGTGATCAGCAGCGTGAGCGTGTGCGCATCCACGAGGGGGTCACGGTAGCGGAATTCCGAGGCGTAATCCACTTCTACCGGCAGGCGCGCCAGCCGCTCGATCATCACTTTCCCCGCCAGCCCCGTGTGTCGCGAGGTCCCGGCGGCGACGATTTTGATCTCCTTAAACGACCGGAAATCCTCCTCGCTGATTTCCATTTCGTCCAGGAAGACCTGGCCGGACTCGGGAGAGATTCTTCCCAGCGCCGTGTCGCGCACGGCGCGCGGCTGCTCGTAGATTTCTTTCAGGGTAAAGTGCTTGAACCCGCCCTTCTCGGTCAGGATCGGATCCCAGGTGATGTGCTGGACGCGGCGCGTCACGGGATGACCGTCGAAGTCGCTCAGCGCCACGCCGTTGGGAGTAAGCACGGCCACGTCACCGTCCGAAAGAAAGAACAGGTCTCGGGTGTGATAGAGGATGGCGGGGACGTCGCTCGCCACGAAGTATTCGTCCTTGCCCAGGCCGATCACCGCCGGCGGCCCCTGCCGCACCGCCACGATCTTGTTCAGGTCGCAGGTGGAGATGATGGCCAGTGCGAACACGCCCGTAAGCTGCCGCACCGCCGCGCGCACGGCGTCCTCGAGACTGAGTGAAGGCCGCGCTGTGCCGTTGCCTCCCAGGTGTTTCTCCACTAGATGGGCAATCACTTCCGTATCGACTTCGGTCGTAAACCGATGGCCTTCAGCTTCGAGCTGCTTCTTCAGCTCCAGGTAGTTTTCGATGATCCCGTTGTGCACCACCATCACCGTGCCGTGACAGTCGGAGTGTGGATGCGCGTTCTCCTCCGTGGGCGCACCGTGCGTGGCCCAGCGCGTGTGCCCGATGCCGTAAGCACCGTCCACAGGATCCAGGCGAATCTTTTCCTCCAAGTTGCGAAGCTTGCCCGTCGAGCGGCGGATCTCGAGCTTGCCCTCGCGCATCACTGCCAGGCCGGCGGAGTCGTACCCGCGGTATTGCAGCCGCTGCAGGCCTTCCAACAGCACGGGCACGACTCGCTTGCTTCCGATGTAACCGATAATTCCCGACATGAAATTTCCGTTCCGGGCAGGTGGTCGAGCCCGGGGCTCTCGCGGCCACGCGCCAGCAAGGTGATGGAGCTGATTATATACAGAACGGCAGTAGTCGGTGAGACTTTCTTGTGTGACGGGTCGCCGACCGAACAGACGCGATGTCGGCGCCAGCCGCGAAAGTGTAGTGTCGGGCGCAGGCTTCCGGACCGGGAATTGGCTTGCTGTGCATGGCGGAGTGAAATAGCATACGATGGTGTTCCGTTGTCCCCATTGTGGACAGGCCATACCAGACCGACTCATCGTTGAGCACTCTGGGAAGATTGGCGGCAAGAAAGTGGCAAAACGAGGCGCAGAGTACTTTCGTTGGCTTCAATCACTACGAAAGCATCGTAGGGGTGGTAGGCGTACGATGAAAGACAGCATGTTGCGGGCAGCCAGGACGTAGACCTCGGAAGGCAACACAATGCCCAAGCAGAAAGCCGGGACGAAAAAGACCCAGTGGCGATATGGTATCGGCGAGTGGTACGGGAGATCGTTCGTTCAGCTCACCCCACAAGAGCGGCAGTACTATGCTTCGATTCAAACGATTCCAAAGGCCGAGAGGGCACCGCAAGCGTGTCCTTTTCAATCCAAACTGGGCAATATAGTCAACTGCGGCAAGTCCGGCGGAATCTGCTCCCTGCGTTCATACGAGAAAGCTCCAGCTACTGGCCTTGTAACCATAGACTCCCGCCGCAGTTCGCTCCGAACAACCTGTCCGAGTAGGTTCGAGCAGGATGGAACAATTTACCGCTGGATTGGTGAGACCCTGCTCGCAAATCCCGATGCGTCTGCGATCGGCGAGACGCCGTTCCTGCAGCGAGTGCCTTTGATGGGACCCGTCGAGTGTGAGTCGAAGCGGGAAGTGGGGCGCATCGACAACGTTCTCGTGACGCCAGGAACGAGCCCGTTGCAATGGGCTCCCGTTGAGAAGCAAGCTGTTTACTTCTCCGGCGAGAAGATGGGACTCGAGTTTCAGAACATCGCGAACTTCGAAGGCCAGGGTTTTCCTTTCCCGATCAAGAATCGGCGTCCAGATTACCGGAGCAGTGGGCCAAAGCGACTACTGCCTCAACTCGAAATCAAGGTTCCGACACTTCGCACCTGGGGCAAGAAGATGGCTGTCGTTGTGGATGAGGACTTCTTCAACCAACTCGGGCACATGAAGCCAGCGCCAGCGAACGACATCTCCAATGCAGAGGTAGTTTGGTTCGTCGTGCGGTACGTCGAGGGCGTTGGGGGATTTACGTTGGGACGACTGAAGACGTTCCTCACTACTCTCAAGGAAGCAGTCGATGGACTGGTTGCAGCGATCCCAGTTCCACAAGGGCGCTTCGAAGAGACGATTCGTGCGAAGCTGCACAAGGTTATTGTGCCGTCTTCGTGACCCAAGCGAATCTCTTCCCGGTCAGCAGTTCGTTGATGACTCCATGAGGGTAATTTGCATTACGACGAGCGCTGTCGTAAGCTAAATTCCCTGGCTAGGTCCCTGACTTCGTCAGGAAGCGGAGGGTAGCCCACTAACCTGGAGGTGTTTGAGGCCCGAATTCGGGAAAGACTGGCTGAGAAAAACACCGAGGGTTGAGCCATTGCAGGTCCCTACCTATCAACAGCTCAGTCATTCTCGCGTGATGCGTGTTCTTCATTGCTACCGCTCTAGTTTCAAATTGGAAGTCGCTGGCTAGGTGCCTTATCTCCTCAGTGTTGTCGTAGGTCATGAGGAAATCTCCGGCGACCCTGCTCAGCATCCCGAAGAGTCGCGCATGGTCTATGTCCGAGAATTTGTAGAGCCGCTTACCTGCGACTGTATAGGGTGGGTCAACAAAGAAGGCGACACGTTTTCTATGGGCATTGCGCGCCACGGATTCCAGTCCATCGCCTTGAACGAAGTTCACGCGGTCTCTTGTGGCGACGATGTTGAATATCCTCTTAGCAAGCGTTTCTGGGTACCAACGCGACCTGATCCCCTTTCCGTTCTCACCCTTCTTTAGCAGGCCCGCACCGGGCGCCAAGATACCACCCCTCTGAACCCGATTGCGAATGATGGTGGCAAACGCTCTGTCCCTCGTAGAGCCAGGGTGCGAGCTCAATATCTCTGTCACAGACTCCCTGGTAAGCTTGAACCCAGCGATCTTCTCAGCCAGCCATGGGCCTCCCCCGTTGAGCATCGTAAGCCAAACGGCTGCGATATCAGGGTCAATCTCGACCAAAGTCACTCTATCGGCTAGACCTTCGCAAGCGGCTGTCAACCCTATGATCGCGCCGCCAGCGAAGGGTTCGATGAGTTCTTCGACATGGTCGCGCCGGCTGCGGAGCCAGGCCCGGGCATAGGGGACAAGCCAAGTCTTGCCCCCCGGGTAACGGAAAGGGCTCCGTTGGGGCACAGAAGCTACGTTGACGACCTTTGTCGGTTCAGGCATCGACAGCGCTACGCCCATCCTCTATTCCTTCCCTCTTACACCGTTACGAGAGAAAATTCAAGTCTCCTAATTATATTCTAACAGCGAGCCTCGTTGTTTGTAAAGTCACCGTCGCAAAATTATGCTCCGTGTGGTTCCTTCGGCAGAACCACGTCCCAGTATGAACAAACATTCACTTCGCGGAGTGCCGCTGGAAGCGGCGCGACACGATACCGCCACTGCACGCAACGAACCCAGGGTTGGTGCGACTAGGCGCGTGGCGCCCACGCTGGATTCCCGTCTGCGCGGGAATGATTGTGCTTTTGATTGATGGAAAACAATGCCCCAACCGGGCCAAGCGCCGACCGGTAATGGTACCACGGGCGTTTCGCCCGTGCAGATTGGGAATACACGGCCAGGATGGCCGTGCTACAGCCGGCCAGCCGATCAGGCCACCGGCTGTGCGAAATAGGCAGGGTAGCGGCGCGGGAAGGGTTTCTTCTCGCGGTACGACCGGGCGAGTTCCAGGTAGATTCCCAGGTCGCGGTCGAGGTCGGACTGCGTACCGTCGAAGTAGAAATTGCGGATGGGAATGCCCCCGTAGTCCTTGCTGAGTTTCGGGTAGATGGCCTCGCTCACGATGCCGTTCATACAAGTGAAGGGGCTGATGTCGATGATGCCGTCCGCGCCCTGCTTGGCCAGGTAAGCGGCCTTGCCCACGCTCAGCACCATCTCACCCAGCGCTCCTCCGGTCGGCAGGTAAGGCCAGGCCAGCTCCAGGATCTCCTCAATGGGCGGCTCTTCATAGCCCACAAAGTCATCCTCGAAAGGCGCCATCAACGTCCTCTCGTCCGAGTGCTGGATGTGCGAGCGCACGTAGGTCCCGACCATCTCCAGCGAGATTTCCCGTCCGGTCAGTCGCAGCTTGCGTTTTTGTTCGTTGTTGGCGTACTCGACCCATTCGGCGATGTGACTCAGCCAAGCCTCCACGCCGTAGCCTTCCAGCTTGCGGATCAGGTCTTCGTTCGAGAAGGTATTAAGCCGGCAGAAGATTTCTCCCACCACGCCGATCAGGGGAATCTCGCGATCGTAGAGCGCCGGGACGCGCTGGAAGCGCTCGTGGGCACGCCTCATCGCTTCCACCAGCGAGCGGAGTTGGCATCCGGCGTCGGCGCAACTCGCCTCAATGGTTTTGCACACGTCCTCCAGCGACTCGTAAAAGGCGCGGTCGGCGGCGCCCGGGGTGGTCTCGTACGGGCGGGTCTTGAGGAGCGCGCGATGCAGCGTATCGCCACAGACCAGCGCTCGCCACGCCACACGCAGGAAAAGGTTGGCGATGTCGCCCAGGTCCCCGTAGCCATCCTGGCTGCTGGGCGAGAGGACTTGGATGTTGCCATAGCCCGCGTCGCGCAGAACCTTGCGCAGGAAGGGTGCGTACTGGCCGAAGCGGCAGGGGCCGTCCGCCGTCGGCATGAAGAAAGCCGCGTGTTCCGCATCGAAGCCGGGTTGCTCGATTACGCGCAAGAAGTCGCCCACCGTCACCTTGGCGGGATAGCATTCGTCGCCGGTCGTGTATTTGCCCCCCAGCTCGCGCGTGCGCTCGTCGGAAGGCGGCGTGGGTTGCGCCTGCACGCCCAGCCAGCGAAACGCCGCCGCAAAGGCTTCCGGGCCGCCTTCGGCCATGGTCGGGATGTAGACGGTCTTCCCGCTCAGAGGATGGCCGGGGCTTATTTTTCGGCTGGCATGGCGGTGACCGAAGAGGGGCATCGCAAGAATCCTTTGCTATCGAGATACGCTTCGCAGCGCGTAATGAAGCCCGCGTCGTTGGAGTGCCCGTCGAACTGCAGGATGAGCGAGGGCTTGCCCGCGGCGTCGTCCAGGAACGATTTGATGTACGAGTCGGGGCCACACTTGAAGTTCGAGATATAGACGAGGTGCAGGTTGCGGTTGCGCCGCGCGATGCGGGCTGCCGCCAGGATGCGTCGCCCCGAGTTCCAGTACATATTCGGATTGACCTCGGTGATGTCCTCCATTTCGAGCGGCAGGGCGTCCATGGGCAGCACGTTGACCCCGTAAAGCGCGCGCAGCTTGCGGGGGATGTCGCAATTCACGCTGCGGTCGTAGAGGTTGTAGGGTCGCCCCACCAGTACCAGAGCGGGCTCGCCGCTCTCCTGCAGCCGGGCCAGCGCCTGCCCACCTGCTTCCAGCACGGCGTCCGTGAAGGCGCCCTGGGCCGCATAGGCGACCGTCACCGCCGCCGCGTTGGCGCGCGGCGTCACGCCCAGGTGGCGCGCGAATCTCGCGAGCTCCTTTTCCACGTGCTTCCGTCCTAACCGGAAATGCACGGTGGGCGATAGAAACTTGGCCCGGGCCGCTTCGAGCTGGGGCACCGCGCGGACCACGAACGGCAGCGTCTGGTTCCAGGGGCAGAGGTGGGAATCAACTCGACCCTCTGGTCCCTCCACGTTCACCATGTTGGGAATCAGAATGTAGTCGACGTCTTTTTCGAGCAGGTCCTGGACGTGTCCGTGCGCCACCTTTACCGGGAAGCAGGGCTGGGCGATGGCCAGTTCCTCGCCCGCCATGGAAATCTTGCGGTCGGTCTGAGAAGAGACGATGACGTCGAAACCCAGTTCCTGGAAATACGCGCACCAGAACGGGAAGCGGTCGTAGTAATACGTCGAGCGCGTAATCCCTACCGTGCGCCGGCCTCCCTTCGGCGGCAGCAGAGTTTCTTCCAGCAGCTTGTCGCGCCAGTCGATCAAATCTTCGATCACCGGCTTGCGGTCGGTCCGCGCCCGCTTGCGGAACTTGTCCGAGCACTTGTCGCCCCAGTAGCTGCGCTGCCCTTCGATGCTGAATTCCTTCATGTCGCAGTAGTTGGAGCAGGCGTGACAGACGAACTCGCGCGAGGTGAAGTTCACGCGGTTCAGGTCATAACCGCGGAACCGGCTCGCTTGCCCGGTGGCTTTCATGCGGTCGCGGGCGATCAGCGCCATGCCGATGGCGCCGATCACGCCGTTGTGTGGCGGCACGATGATCGGCTTGCCGAGAATCTGCGAAAACGCCGCGGCGACCGCGTCGTTGTAGGCCGTCCCGCCCTGGAAAAAGATCACGCTGCCGATCTTTCGCCCGCGCACCACGCGGTTCAGGTAGTTGAGCGCCACCGAATACGCCAGGCCCGCGGCGAGGTCGCCCACTTCGGCGCCTTTGTGCATCAGGCCCGTGACGTCGCGTTCCATGAACACCGTGCAACGTTCGCCCAGCCGCGCCGGGTGGGCGGACGCCAGCGCCAGCCGCGCGAATTCTTCCTTAATGGAGATCCCCAGCTTTTCCGCCTGCTCCTGAAGGAACGATCCGGTGCCGGCGGCGCAAGCTTCGTTCATGGTGAAATCGACAACCACGCCCTTGTCGATGCGGATGAACTTGGAATCTTGCCCGCCGATTTCGAAAATGGTGTCCACCGGCTCCATGCCCATGTTGTTGCAGACGTGCGTGGCGCCGGTCTTGTGCGCGGTGATCTCATCGTTGACGGTGTCTGCGCCTACCAGTTCGCCGATCAACTCGCGGCCGGAACCTGTCGTGCCCACGCCGCGAATGCGCAGAGAGGCCGCGAGCTCCGCCTCGATCTCCTTCAGCCCGCGCGCCACAACTTCGATAGGACGGCCTTCTGTAAAGAGATAAATCTCCTTGAGCAGGTTTCCCTTCTCGTCGGTCACTACCAGGTTGGTGCTGACCGAGCCGATGTCGATGCCAAGATAGGCCTCCACCTGCTCGCCCGGAGGGGGCAGCGCCACGGGTTTGGCGCGGTCGCGCAGCAGCACGACGTTCTGCATGGAAAGCGCGTCGCTAAAGGCGAAATTCTTCTTGGCGGCCTCGTGCTGGCGCAACTGGTGGATGCGCTTGAACGATCGCTTGCGGAACTCCTCCGCTTCCAGCATCGCTGCGCCCACCGCTCCCAGCCACGCATAGTGCGCGGGGACGAGGAAGTCGGACTCCTGCAGCTTGAAGGCCTCGCGCAAGGCGGTGCGGACGCCCTGGTTCATCGCGACTCCGCCAATGAACCCCACGGGAGGAACGACGGGGCGCCCCTTCACGATGCTCGACTTGAAATTGCGCGCCACGGCATCGCAGAGCCCGCGCAGGATCTGGTCGGTGGAGTAACCCTTCTGCTGCGCGTGAATCATGTCGGTCTTGGCGAACACCGAACAGCGGCCGGCAATCCGCGCCGCGCAACTGGCCGCGCAGGCCGCCGGACCGACTTCCTCGATCGAGTAAAGCAGCCGCGAGGCTTGCTGGTCGATAAAGGAACCCGTCCCGGCCGCGCATTCGCCGCTGGTCTGGTAATCGACGATGCCCAGGTGCTTGCCGGTAATGGCCGGGTCCAAGCGCAGGTATTTGGAGGTTTCTCCTCCCATTTCGAACACCGTGCGGACTTGCGGGTAGAACAGCCGCAGCCCCTTGGCAATGGCCCGAAATTCATTTTCGAAGTAGATACCCAGGACTTTGGCAATAAGTTGGCTGCCGGAGCCCGTCACGCGAATGCCTTCCACGTTCTTCTCCGGCACGTAGTCGTAAAGCTCCTTCAGCAGGTCGAACGTTGATTGAATCGGGCTCCCTTGCAGCCGGCGATAACGTGACATCACCAGCGGGCGGCCCGCAAAGGGGCTCGCATCAGGGAAGGAGGCGGCATAGAAGGTTTCGGATCTCTCCGCGAGGGAGCGAAAGCGGGGGCCGTCGTCCGGCGCGCCGATGGCCGCCAGCTTCAAACTGACGGCGCCGACATCCAAACCAATGTTGATGCTCATGGGGCTTCCGGGCTTCCTTGTCAGACGTCAATGATAAGGCCCTGCGGCCTGCTCAATCAACCTTTCTGTTTCTGCGTTCCCGCCGCTTGCCCGCGCGGGGGGATGAATAGGATCGGGTTAAAACACCCTAAGGTCCGCTGACAGGAAAGACTCCGGCAATTGAGGTTCCGACCGCCGATCTGAATCTGCAAATCGGTCATTGTGGCGTTCAGAAAGCGACATACAGTCATCGTTTTGGCGACCAAACGCCTGAATTTCTCGGCATTTTCGTCTTGGTCGTTGCAGGCAGACAGCCTGGAGCACCTCATTAGGTTCTCCAGTCGGCCCTCTTAATTTGCTAGAAGGTGGATTTCTTTGCGGCGCGGCCCCGAGCATGAAAATGCTCCACGTGATTCCCCTCCTCGATAAGGAGGGGGTTAGGGGGTGGTTGACCTTTGTTCTTGCTCCCAGACGCCCCCAACCCTCTCCTCAGCCGAGAAGGAGAGCTATTCTCATGACAGCGGCTTCTGGAATCTGAGATCTGGCTTGCGACCGAAGGGCGCGCCAAGGCCTCTGGCGTCGAGAAGGCCATTTTGTTCCACTGCTTTTTCCACAGGCCATCTTCTTGAAAAGGGGCTATGGCCTCGGAGTTTTCCACAAGTGGTCAGATTTAGCACCCCCTTTGTGGCACCGAACCCGTGCGGCGGGACCGGCTTGACACCGCCGTGTGCTAGGGGGGCACCCTATCCTCTTCTTCATTTTCTTCATTTGTGAGGAGGTGGGGATCCGTGTGCCCGTGTGTAAGGTGGGTCGGCACTGAGGAATTGTCCGCTTCCTGCGCCATCCCACTCGACAAGCGGTCTGCTTCTCCCGGCCGGCAGCACCGCCGCCCGAGTTCGAAACCGACCCGGGGTTGGGCTCGGACCGGAGGCAGCGCCCGCAGGGATTCATCCGAGCCACCGCCGCCCGGAAGTCCCAACCCTACTCATTCCATCCTTCGTGTTCCTGCCAATCCACGATGCGCAGATGTTTCTCTTCGCGGGGGAGTTCTGAGAAAGTCTTTCTTTCCCCTTCGGCCAGATTGCCGTCCTGAGATTGGTAAATCCAACTCATTTCCTGCTTCAGCGCTGCCGCTTCACCGCTCAGGTGAATGATGACGTTCTCGTATTTGTAAGGAGCAGGCTTGGAGTCGCCCGAACCGTAAGCCCGATCGGCCAGCACGATCGTCTGCGGGTCAAGCGGCCCTGCCTGCGCAGGCAGGTTCTGCTTCAGCAGTTCCTGGCAGGCTTTGATGACGAACCAATTCGTGGTGCGGTGGTCCACGTGCCGCTCGTCGGGATGGGGCAGGGCGATCATGGCCGGGCGGAAGCTGATGATGATCTGCCTGATCGCCTCAATCACGGCATCGCGCGCGTAAGGCAGGTTGGGTTTGTAGACGTTTTCATACGGGGCGTGATCGCAGGCGAGGTAGATGGAAAGGAACGGGTCCGAGGATTTCTTGTGCTCGGACCAAATCGCGCCAGAGCCGCCATCCGGCAAGCCCAGGATCGCGAGTTTATCGCGCGGGACGCCGATGTGTCCGAGCGCCTGGGCGGATTCCTCCATGCGCACCTTGCCGAACTCCCGCGCCTCGTTCGGGCCGCAGGGCTTGTCGTAGTAGCGCTCGCACTCGCCGACATCGCCGCCCGTCAAAATCACCACCTTGACCGGGATGTTGGCTTCCACCGCCGCGCGGATCAGCCCGGCGTAGGAGTGTTCGTCATCCTCGTGCGGGCAGACAACCAGCAGCGAGGCAGGCAAGGCGTTCAGCGCGATCTCCGTGCTGGTGCGCGCCAGTGCCTTTCCTCCCGCTGCCACCACTGCAAGCTCCACCCGATAAGTTCCGGGCGCGAGGGTGGCAGGAACCGCCCACGCGTCCGCGGCCAGGGCCTGTGTCTTGCCGGGTACGAGGTCGATCCCGGAGGCGAGCGTCGCGGCGTGAAGTTCCTTGCCCGCCGAATCCAGGATTCGCGCCCGCAGTTCCGCTTGGTTCCACGCCTCCTCCCCGGGATTTTTCAAGGTGGCCACGATCCTGACGGTGTCTCCCGGGCGATAGAGCGTGTGCGAGTGGTCCACGGTAATCGCCGGTGAAATCTCGCCCGGCGAGTGGAACTCCCGGTATTTCTGGTAATCAATGTCGGAATTGTACGGATGCGTGAAGTTGCGGCTATAAGGCTTGGGCAGGTCGCGGTCCCAGGTCCGCACGATTGCCGGCGAGGTGAATTGCATGTCGTAGAGCACCGTGCGGCCGGCGTTCCACACCGCGACCGTGTACATATCCACTTCCGGCGGAGGGATTTTTTCATTGCGCACGGGGAGGCCGGAGCCCATGACCTCGTGCTGCTGGCCTTGCAGGAAGGTCGCCGTGCCGGCGGGCATCATGGGGATGGTCGCCGCGCCGCCCGCGGGAATGTCCAGATGCTCGCGCAGCACTTTCACCGCCAGGTCGGGATTTTCGTGTCCTTCCTTCGAAAAGAGCGAAATCCAGGGGTAATTCGCGTTCGAGAACTCGACGCGCAAGTCTTTCAGGTCGCGGTCCGACAGGTTCTCAAGCGCGACCTCGCAATCAATCGGTTCCCCGAGGCTGTAAAAGGTCTTATCAATGGTCGCACGCGAAATCCTCACCAGCTTCTTGTACACCACGAAGCTTCGGACTTTCTGCACGGCCGTAGGGCGGTGTTCGGTCCGGTCTTCGACGCGTAGCGCGAGGGTGTAAAGACCGCTGGGCGCCTGGGGCGGAATCGGCCAGTCCACTTCATATTCCGCCACGCCCGCCCGCGTTTGCGGGAGCTGGTTCATTTGCACACTCGTGGTCGAGGTGGTCCCGTAGTATTGGATTTCGGCGAAGACCGCGTAGCGCTTGGCATCGCCCGTGACGCCGCGCAGTGTGGCGCGAATGTTCGCCAATGCCCCGAGGTTGAAGCCTGTGTCCGTGGGCGCGCCCTCGACCGAAATCTCCCTGCCCCAAAGCGGCTGGCCCATCAGCAGGAGTCCGCCAGCCAGCACAGCCCACCGCAGCCTTCGCGCGATCATCACTCCTCCTCATCCTGGCCTGGAATTCATTCATTATTGCTGGTACTCCCAGCCAGTTCAAATCAAATCTGGTGATAGGCCTTGCGAAGCCAGCCGGGGGCATTTACAATGTGCGCGCGCGGCAAACACGTGACAAAGCCAAATCTTCAACCCCGCTCCCAGAGCCCTTCGCGGTCGGCGTCTGTCTACGGATGGGTCGCCTTGCTCGCCATGTTGCCGGTGTGTGCCAGCTTGGTTGTCCGCCACCGGCCCGTTCATGCGCAAGGCTCTCGAGGTGGAGGCGCCAGCGTGGTCACGAAGGCGTCGGTCAGCGCCAACGCGATTTCGCGGGACCGCTCCTGGCACGACAGCCTGGGCGATGGCTTCCCCGACAGCGCGCGCCTGGACAGCACACCGGACCGCCAGAATTTCACCCGCTGGTTTACTTTCCTGGCGGAGACGCAGTACTACGCTGCTTCCCCCCGGGCGCGGGTGGAGGTTCAGGACTGCGCGGCGCTCATCCGCTTTGCTTACCGCAACTCGCTCGTGGCGCACTCGCCTGCGTGGCGCGAGGAGGCCGAGATTCCTTACGATCCGGGGTTCGGGGACGTCGCGAAGTTCAATTATCCCTACGGGTCGCTCGGGCGAGCGCTGTTTCGCACCCGGCCCGGGCCCGCCGAGCCTGCGGACCTCGAGCAGGGCGCTTTCGCGGAGTTTGCCGACAGCGCGACGCTCCTCCGCTACAACACGTTCCCGATTTCGCGCGACCTCCGTGCCGCTCGGCCCGGCGACCTGCTGTTCTTCCGCCAGCCTGCACAGCGAGAGCCTTTTCACACTATGCTGTTCGTCGGGAATTCCTATTACCAGCCGCAGGGCTCCGATTGGATTGTTTATCACACCGGAGACCTCCCTGGCCGCCGCGGCGAGATTCGCGAGGTGCGGGCCGCAACCTTGCTCGAACACCCTGACCCCCGCTGGAGGCCGCTGATCAGCAATCCGAATTTCCTGGGAGTCTATCGCCTGGAGATTTTGCGTTGACGCTCTGATGAACTCTGCCTTGCCACATAACGGCGGTACGTCACGAAGGCCCCCTCCTTCGCGTGGCTTTCGCGGAGCTGCCGGTTCGGCCCTGGCGGCGCTGCTTCTCGTCTTGGGCCTGTTCGCTGCACCTCGCGCGGCTCTTGCCCAGGAGGAAACGACCTCCACGGAACCGTTCTATTCCGTTTCCTCGCGCCAGACCTATGCGCCTTCCCAGCAGCCGAAGGTTTGGATTCGCTTCCGACAGGTCGATCATCTGGATTTTCGTGTCTATCGCGTGAAGGATCCCGTGCAGTTTTTCGCCAAGCTGAAGGATGCGCATTCCTTCGGCAGCGAGAAGGCGGAACTGGCGCGGGAGAAAACCTGGCTCGAGCGCTTTCACGAATGGAAACGGGACCTGCGCCTGAGCATCCGGGACTTCTTCCGCGGGCAACTGCGCTTTGAAACCCGCTGGCAATTCCACTCGGCGCGCGTCCAGGAACGAAAGCTTCAGCGCATTCCCCTGGACGTCACGGCTTATGCCCAGGTGCCGCTTCTGAATCGTCAGCAGCTTGTGCTCGGCTGGCGGGAACTCGTGCCCAGAACGCGCGATTCGGAGTACCAGGAAATCCCCGTGGAGGTTCGCGAGAAGGGTTTGTACCTGGTCGAAGTGGCTCATCACGAGCTTCGCGCGTACACCCTGCTGATGGTCACCGACCTGGCGCTGGTTTCGAAGACGGCGCCGGGCCAGGTCCTGCTGTTTGTGGCGCACCGCGACTCCGGCGCGCCGGTCGCCGGCGCGAGCGCCATCGTCTTCAATAACCACTTGGAGCTGGCGCGGGGCACGACGGATTCTTCGGGTGTCTTCCAAACCACCTTCCAGGAAATCAAGCTCGATAACTCCATCATGGTGGCCGTGGCCGATCAGGACGTGGTGGCGACCAGCGTCGAGCCCTTTTTCTTCTTCGATACGTCCGCAACCGATTACGTTGGCTACGTCTACACGGATCGCCCGGTCTATCGCCCTACGCACGACGTGAATTTCAAGGGCATCGTGCGCGCGCGGCGCGGCGGGCAGTTCAGCCTGGACGTGCCCAGTCCGATCACGGTGGAGATCACCGACCCCAATCAGAAAACCATCTATCAGCAGAAACTCGACCTCTCGCCTTTCGGCTCCTTCCACGGCAAGGTTGCGCTCGGCGCACTGGCGGGGCTCGGCACGTACGGCATTACGGCGCACCTCGGCGAAAAGCGCCTTTACGGATCATTCGAGGTCCAGGAATACAGGAAGCCAGAGTTCGAGGTGACGGTCTCGACAGAGAAGAACCGCTATCTTCAGGGTGAGACGATCCAGGCCACCATCAACGCTCGTTATTACTTTGGCGCGCCGGCTGCGAACGGCCGCGTGAAGTATTCCGTCTACCGCTCCCAGTATCAATTTCCTTACTGGCGGATCCTCTGGGGTGATGAAGAGTTCGAAGGCGACGAAGGCGAGGGTTACTCCGGCGAGGATTACTTCGGCGAGGAGATCAGCCAGGGCACCGGTCAGCTTGATGCGGACGGCCTGCTGCGCGTTTCTCTGCCCACCGAAGTCGATGCCCAGAAGCACGATTACCGCTATCGCCTGGAAGCCCACGTGACGGACGCCAGTAACCGCGAAATCATGGGTGGGCGCGGCGTGATCGTCACCTACTCGACGATCGTGGTCTTGCTGCAGACGGACCGCTACGTTTACGCCCCCGGCCAGCAAGCCGAAATCACCGTTCGCACCCTGGACTACGACTCCAACCCTGTGTCGACCAACGTGCAGCTTCAGTTTGAAAGCCACGAGAGCTGGGGCGCCGATGCGCGGCGGCGCGTCCTGTCGCGAGCGAGTGTTTCCACCGACGTGAACGGCACCGGCCACTATACCTATAGCGTTCCCACGACTCCCTGGCTTACGATTCACGCCACCGGCTTCGACCGGAACCGGCGCGAAGCGAGTTTCGAAAGCAGCCTGTGGATTTCGGGCGCAGGATTCTTTGGAGAAACGGTCGCATACCATCGCGTCGACATCTATCCCGACAAGCATTCCTATAAGCCCGGTGAAACGGCGCATCTTTTGATCGTGACGCACGAGCCCGGAGCGCAGGTGCTGGTGACCACCGAGGGCCAGCAGGTTTACACGTGGTCGCTGCACACCGCGCCCGGCGATTCACTCACGTTGGACGTCCCCGTTGAGGAGCGCTACGAACCGAATTTCTTCGTCAACGTGGCGTTCCTGAAGAGCGAGCAATTGTTCGAGAGCTCGAAGAACATCTCCGTGCCGGCGGTGGAGAAAGTCCTGAAGGTCACGGTCGAGACGGACAAGCCGCAATACCGGCCGGGCGAGCGAGTCAGTTACACCGTCACCGCGCAAGATCAACAGGGGCATCCAGTAAGCGCGGAGTTGAGCCTAGGCGTAGTGGATGAGGCCATCTACGCGGTCCGCCCGGACAGCGTCCAGCCTCCCGAGAAAGTTTTCTACGCGCGCGAATGGAACAAAGTCTTTACTCAGTTCTCGACCACTTACTGGTTTACGGGCTATTCGGGCCGGCAGAAAATGGAGTTGACCGAGCTGCGCGCACCCACGCGGCTGGCCGACTTCAAGAACCCGGGGCAGGTGGTTCAACCCAAAGTTCGCAAGTTTTTCCCCGACACCATCCAGTGGCTGCCGACTCTCACGACCGATGCGAGCGGGAGGGCGCGCGCGTCATTCAACTTCCCGGACTCGCTCACCACCTGGCGCGCCACGGTTCGCGCCGTAACGCGCAACACGCTGGTGGGGCAAGTGGTTGCGAAGGTGATTACACGGAAGAACCTGATCCTGCGCCTGGAGACGCCGCGCTTCATGGATCAAGGTGACACGGCGACGCTCACGGGAATCGTGCACAATTATCTCGGGACGGATAAGACCGCGAAGGTCTCGCTCGCCGCGGAAGGTGTGGAGCTGGCCAGCCCGGCGGAAGCCACCGTGAACGTTCCGAGAAACGGCGAGGCCGTCGTTACCTGGAACGTGCGCGCGCCGAAGATTGCCCAGGCGAAGTTCCTGGCCAAGGCGCTGACCGATGAAGAATCCGACGCGCTCGAACTGGAGATGCCCGTGGAGCCCTGGGGGCTCCAGCAGAGCGTGGCGCAATCCGGAGCGCTGCGCGGCGACAAGGATGAAATCACGCGCGTCCTGGTTCTGCCGCAGGAAATCAACTCCGACGCCTCAGCCTTGCGCATCGACTTGGCTCCTTCGATTGCCGGCACGCTGATGTCGGCGCTCGATTTTCTGGCCACGTATCCTTACGGCTGCGTCGAGCAGACCATGTCGAGTTTCTTGCCGAACATTCTGGTGACGAAAGCCGTGAAGGATTTAGGGCTGACGCCACCCGGGGCCTCCGTCGAGTTGGAAAAGAAGATTGCCGCCGGGCTCGGGCGTCTCTACCAGTATCAGCACGACGACGGGGGATGGGGTTGGTGGCAAACGGACGAGACCCATCCCTTCATGACCGCCTACGCGGTGGCTGGCCTGGCGCAGGCGAAGCAGGCGGGCTACTCGGTTGACGAGCAGCGGCTGGAGCGCGGCCGCGAATCACTCCTCCAGCAGATCAAGGAGAATCCCCGCGCGCTCGCGGCTATCCGCGTCTACCTGCTCTATGCGCTGGCCGTAAGCGGCGATGTTGACGGTGCGCTAGTTGAAAACCTGTATTCCTCACGCGCGAAATTCTCCGCGCACGGGCAGGCGCTCATGGCGCTCCTGCTTCTGCAACTCAAGGACTCGCGCGCGCAGGAATTCGTGAAACTGCTGGAAAACGGAGCGCGCTCCACGGGCCCCTACGTTTGGTGGACGTCCGAGCGCCAGGAAATGCTCGACTTCTCTTCGGACAATTCCTTTGAGACGACGGCCTATGCGCTCAAGGCGCTGGCGAGCCTCGACCCGAGGAGCGATCTGCTGCCCCGCGCCGCGCGCTGGCTCATCGAGCATCGCGCGGACGGCTATTACTGGGGCTCCACGGAGCAAACCGCCACGGCCGTCTACGGCTTGATCGATTACCTGAAGATTTCCGGCGAGCTAAAACCGAATTACACGCTGAGCGTGTACCTGAATGGTCAGAAGCTCGCCGAACGGAGCATTACGGAAAGGGACGTCGCGAACCCGGCTCCCCTCATGCTCACGGTCAGCGCGCCACAGGTGCACGCGGGCTCGAACGAAGTCCGCATTGTGAAGTCCGGTACCGGTGTTCTCTACTGGTCGGCATCGGCTTCCTACTTCTCCCGTGAGCCGAAGCCCGCACCTAAGGGCAGTGCCGCTTTGAACGTGGTGCGCGAGTACTTCAGGCTGCTGCCGGAGCGGCAGGAGAATCGCATTGTCCATTCCGAGCAGCCGCTCACGGGCCCGGTCGAGAGCGGCGACGTGGTCGTCGTGCGCCTGACCGTCAGCGCGACGCGGGACGAGCAGTATTTGGAGATTGAGGATCCGATTCCGGCCGGCTTCGAGTTTATCGAGCAAGAAGGCCTGTACGAGCTCAAGGCCAAGCCGCCCTGGTGGGATTTCTATTACACGCAGCGCGAATTTCACGATGACCGCGCCGCGCTGTTCTCTACGACGTTCCAGCGCGGGCAGGGGCAGTTCCACTATCTTTTGAAGGCCGTGACGCCTGGAACATTCCAGGCGAACCCGGCTCGCGTGTTGCCCATGTACGAACCCGCCCGGCAGGGTTCGACGCGGGCAGCCACGGTGACCGTGACAGGACGTTAGGAAAAAGAAGCGGTCAGCACTCAGCGGTCAGCTAAAGCTTTGGCTGATAGCTGAGCGCCGATCGCTGAAAGCTAAAAATGAAGAGAGCCTTTGCAGCTTGGATGTGGAGCCTGGGGGTTCTAGCCCGCAGCTGCTGGACCTTTCTCGCGCTGGCGGTGCTGATCGCGTTGTGGGCCGTGGGAGCTTACGAATGGCTGGGGCTGCCGGAGTCCTCCGGGTTGCTACTGATTCTGGCGCTCATTTGGGCCATCGTTCAGCTCCTGGTTGCCGTCGCCATCGTTGCCGGGAGTGCTTCTGGTGCGGCAGAGGTCGCTGCCGCGGATGGAAGGAAGCTCCCGCTTCGCTCGCTCTGGGTGAAAAATCGCAAGAGTCTCCTCAGCACTCTAATTGTGTGCCTCGTGAGCTTCGTCCTCGTCCTGTTCCTCGGAGGAGTTTTTAACTGGATCAATAATCACTCCCTTGAGGTTGCCTCTTTTCTGACCTTCCGTTCCCAAAAACCTGTCAGCCATGTGCTCATCGAGAAGATCTACTGGGTCATCGAGATGCTGCTGTGGGTTGTCCTGAGCGGATTCCTTCTCAGCTTTCTGACCACTCTGGTGGGTGGCGGTTGGGCCGAGGCGTGGAAGCAAAAGGGGAAGCTCCTGGCCGGATGCTTGTTCCGAACTCCCTTCTTGACGAGTTTCCTGAGCGTCGCCGTGTTCGGCGGATTAGCATACGGGCTCTCGAAGTGGCATCCCGTTGTCTCACCAGGATTCCGGGACTACGCACAGGTGATCGCGCGTTTTTCTTTGGTCAGCATTCTGCTCGCCGCCGGCTGGTCGTCCTGGTTGCTCTCCCTCGCCCGTCTGTGTCTCCCCAAACAGGACTCCCCCCAACCCTGATTTCACCTGCACAGACTTCTGGGTGGGGTGCGCTTCGGGCCTACAGGGAATCTAGCGGCCCTCGCGAAGCCAGCGTAGGTCTTCTGCGGAAGGGTGCTCGAGAACTCGCCAGAGAGCTCCGTCGCCCTGGCGGCGGGCCAAGCGTCGCACTCGCTCGAGGGCTTGGGCATAGGCGGCTTGCATTTCTGGTTCCGAACGAGGCTTGGAAATGGCCCTCTCAAGTTCCAGCTCCGTCATGGGCGTGGATTCCCGCTTTCGCGGGAATGACGACGAGGGGGGCGCGCTCGTGCCCCCTGCGATTCTTTCTCCTGTCGTGTAAAGCACCAAGCCTTCCTCGAACCATCGCGGCACGCCTTTTGCGCAAAGTCGGTGCACAACGAGATGTGTGAGCTCATGCCGCAGGGTCTGGTTCAAGATTCGTTTACGCGCCAGCAAGGCGAGCGGTTCGAGGGCGATGGTGTGGCCGTCGCTCGTGGCCGCCATCCATCCGGGTTGTCCCGTGGCGCGGATGAACTCTTCTGTCGCCGCCCAGGTTTGCACGCGTACGCGCGACGGCAAGGCCTCAGCGCGCGCGCCAAGTTCCTTGCGCCACTGTTCCAGCGTCTCGAGAGCCTGTCTCACCCAGGGCTCTTGTGACGCTGGGTAGACCAGTTCGAAGTGCTCGCTCGACGCAATCGGGTCGGATTCAAGGAACGATTGCGAAGAGACCGTCGTCCCCGGAAAATAATTGCTGAGGATTTGCTCTGCTGGGAATCCCATGTGCCCCATCTGCTCGGCGCCCGCCTGGCAGAGTCCCACACCATGGCCGAGGCCGTGACCGGAGAAGATCCAAGAATCCCCCTGGCGCCGGATTGTATAGAGATTGCTCTTGATCTGGCCCCAACCCTGCCGGCGGTCGAGGGCGTAGCGAAACTCATTCGCATTAACCTGCCATGTAGAGCCAGCTACGACTCGCAAAATGAGCACCCGGCCCGAGGAATCACGTTTCTCGATGGAGAATTCTGTGAGCGGGGCAGTAAAGGGCAAATGCAGATCCGCGCGTAGAACCCGCTGCGCACTTTCTATCGACACCTCTCTCTGCCACAAGGCATGATCGCTCGCCACGCAATAGGGGTCGCGAACCCCGATCAAATAGGGCTGCGCGCGGTCCGGCCAGACATTCCCTGCGGCTTCCGTCATTCCCCCACAACAGGCAGTGAAGTAAGGGTCCGCCAACTCCCCGCGATACTTCAGCACTTGGCCGCGCGTTTCGAGAGTCGCATCGTCCGGATCGCGCGCAGCGTTCGCTTGCCGAGCGTGGGGAAGGTGGAAAACCTGGCAATGCGTGAGCGAGCAGAAATCGAACCCTTGTGCGCGGTGGCGTCCCTGCCAGCGGAGCGCCCAGGTGCGCGCCAGAATGGCCATCGCCGCGCGGGCCGAGGGAGCTTTGAGAGTTGAGGCCTCCCCGCTGAGGACGCCTGAGACGTAGGATTCCAAGTCAACCTTGGTGATAACCTTCAAGCCCGCGTGCCTCACGCTCACGCTGGCCTGGCGCGCCAGGAAGACCTGCGGAGATTCATCCGCCCCGGCGAACGAAGGCGCCAAGCGAAATGGGCCTGCTGAGGAAACCGTGAGGAGGGTGAAACTCCGGCTGGCTGCGGCGAGGCGGCAGTGGACAAGGCGGTTGGCGTAGCAGACGATTTTCTGGCCGGGTTCCAGGGGCAGACAGGGTCCATCACCTTTCAAGCCGCACAGGTTCGCACTTTGCTGTCCGGCTTCGATCGTCAGGTTTTTGACCGCCCTTCGCGAGAACAACTCAATCCTGAATTCAGGGCTCGCCGGACGTGCCGGAAGGGCCGTCGCCACGAGGCCAAGGAATGCCAGTGCCAGTCGATTCATCGCAGGCGAGACTTGTGGGCGAAATACTGGCCGAGGATTTGCCCCGCGAGCGGAGCGGCGTTGCCAGCGCCCGTGCCGTGTTTCAGGAAAACCACCACCGCAACTTCCGGGGAGTCCGCCGGGGCGTAGCCGACGAACCACGCGTGGGTCGTTCCACTTCCGTCCAGCGCGGCGGCGGTTCCGGTCTTCCCGGCGACGGGCACACCTTGAACCGCCGCGCCGTGGCAGAGGCCATTCTGCACACACTCCCGCAGTGCGTCGGCCAGGACAACAAGAGTGCTCTTCCGCAGCGGGACAACTCGAGCGAGTGACGGCGGCTGCCGCTGCCCGGGCTTGATCAGGCGGAAGACTCTCCCTTGTGTGGCGATGGCCGAGTACGCCAGCAACACTTGCGCGGGCGTCGCCGTCACGCTCTGCTCGCCAAGCGCGGCCAGCGCTTTTGCTCTCGCTTCATCCCCAATGCGCACCTGTCCGCGTGGAGTGTCCTCGCCGGTAGCATTTGCCGAGCCGAATCCGAAGACCGCATACCAGTGGGCCAGCGCGGAGGCTGGCAGTCGCGTGCTCAATTCTGAAAAGAAATAGTTGCAGGAGTTCGCCAGCGCCGCGCCCAGATCGAAAGGCTGGTCTGCCGGCGGATGTGAGCAATGATAGGATTCTCCCAAGAGGCGCGGTATTCGGCGGCACATAATCCTCTCGGAAGGCGTGATGACGCCTTCCTCGAGCGCGGCCGCGCTCACCACCAGCTTTGCAGTCGACCCCGGAGGATATGCCTCTTGCAAAGCGGTTTCCGGGTTCCAGATCGAAAGGATTTGACCGGTCCTGGGGTTGGAAACAATGACGGCTCCCTGCTTCCCCTGCAGGAGATGGTCAAGGAAAGGTTGCAGGCTCTCCGCCCCTTGCAGCTCCGACCCGCGGACGAGAGTTGCAAGGAGGATTGCCAGGCTTTGGCCCAATCTCATGAGTCGAGGCGGCACGGAGGTAACCCCAATGGTCGTCCAACGTGGCACATTGAGCGAAGGAAGTCAAATACACACGTGTCCGCAAACGGACGGTCGTGTGTGTGGCGGCTCGAAGGAAGGAAGCTGTTGCGCGCAGTCCGCTTTTAGTTTCCCGAACGGCCGTGTGAGTCAGGCCGCAAGGACTTGCTCCGTGATTTTCTTCCGCGCGGTTTGCTGACACGCTCCTGCAACACGATGCGGTGGCAATCCGAGCAGACAAGATGCAGGCCGCTCGGCGAGCGTGCCATGCGCGACGAGCCGCAATACGGGCAATTCTGCTGAAGCGCCATGGTCAGGACAACTCTAGCACAGCTTGCAAGCCGCGCCTAGTTACTCACTAGCATCACTTCAGGATTGTATAGTTTAGTTAATATCTAGCAATTCGATGCCTTTCCCTGCGAAAGGGGAGCGAAGAAATGGCCCGCGGAGGGCTTGACATACCTTTTTGAGCACGCCATCGTAGGCGCAACCTGTAGATTGCTGAATTCGGGGTGGTGACATGATGAGCCGGAGAAAATTCTTATTGAGGGATGTACCTGCTGCCACGCTAGGGTTGGCGGCTGCTGCGAAGTCATCTTTCTCGGCGATTTCAACTGGAGACAAGTCGATGCGCTCCTCCTACTATGAATTTGGTTCTATCCGCCTGCAGAATGGCAGCCAAGTGAGTCGGATGCTGAGTTGGCTTGAAAACCGTGCGTTGCCGCTCTTCCAAAAGCATCGCTTTGGTCCCATGGGATTCTTTACCGTAGATGTGGGTCCAAACATGCCCGCGGTGTTTTTCGTTCTTTCCTATCCAAGCCTTGCCGAGATGGAGACGCTGTGGGGAAACCTGGACGCCGACCCCGATTACACCGCTGCCGTTGCGGAACTTGAAAAAGATGAGCCCGCTTTCTATCGCGAAGACGCCATGTTGTTGCGGGCCACCGCGTTCTGCCCGCCTCTGGCGCCGGCTCCGGCCGGCGACCCGGGCCACAAGATTTTCGAGCTGCGAATCTACGAGTCACCGACACATCGCCAACTCGGGTACCTGCACGACCGCTTCGCGGGAGGCGAGATTGAAATCTTCCACAAAAGCGGCATTCATCCCATCCTCTATGCGGACACGATCTTTGGGCCCAACCTGCCCAACATGGCTTATCTGATTCCCTTTGAAAGTGAAGCTCACCGCGAGAAAGCCTGGGCAGCGTTTCGCGGCAATCCCGACTGGATCAGGATTCGCGACGAGTCGATCCGGCGGGGCGGCGATATCGTGCGGAACATCACGAACCTGCTTCTCGTGCCGGCCAGCTTCTCGATGATCCGGTGAGCAGCCAGGGGACGGCGAGGGCCGTCAGGCTCAGAGCGCGGGATTTGGGTATCGTCCGAGGGGCGTCTCGCCCTCCTCACGGTCCGCGCCGCGCAGGAAATCGAAATCGCACCCTTCGTGGGCTTGCAGAACGTGGTCCAGGAAAAGTTTCCCGTAGCCGCGTGTGTAATGCGGGGCAGGTGCTTTCCATTGTGAAAGGCGGGTTCGGATTTCTGCGTCTGACACCCGAAGCTCCAGGCGTCTCGCGGCCACATCCAACTCGATCTCGTCGCCATCCCGAACAATCGCCAGAGGTCCGCCCACGGCGGATTCCGGCGAAATGTGGACAACGATCGTCCCGAAGCTCGTCCCGCTGATGCGCGCGTCACTCAGGCGAACCATATCTCTCACGCCGGCCTTGAGCAGTTTCGCGGGAATGGGCAAGTGACCCCATTCCGGCATTCCGGGAGCGCCCCGGGGCCCGGCGTTCTTCAGCACCAGCACCGAGTTCTCGTCGACCTTCAGATCCGGGGCGTCGAGTCGCGCGAGCAAATCCTGGTTGTTCTGGAAGACCACCGCGCGCCCGCGGTGTTTCACGAGGTGTGGTGAAATGGCGGACTGCTTGATGACCGCGCCCTGCGGGGCCAGGTTCCCGTTCAGGATGACGACGCCTCCCTGAGGATAAAGGGGCTGGCTGAGAGGCCTGATCACCTCGCGATTAAAACACGCCGCGCGCCGCAGGTTTTCACCCAAGCTCTTGCCGCTGGCCGTCAGCGCATCCAAATGCAGCAAGGGGCTGATTTCCTTCAGCACCGCGGGCACGCCGCCGGCGTAACTGAATTCTTCCATCAGGAATTTCCCGGAGGGCTTCACGTTGGCGATGAAGGGTGTGGTGCTGGCGATTTCATCGAACGAGGAGAGGGGTAAGTTGATCCCCAGACGCCCGGCAATGGCCACCAGGTGCACGATGGCATTCGTCGACCCGCCGAGCGCCATGAGCAGCCGAATGGCGTTCTCGAACGCCGGGGCGGTCATGATGCGGGAAGGCCGCAAACCTTCCCTGACCATATCGACGATGCGCTTTCCGCTCTGTTCGGCGATCATCATGCGGCGGGAGTCGGCCGCCGGGATGTCCGCTGCGCCGGGAAGCGTCATGCCGAGTCCCTCCGCGAGGCTGGCCATGGTGGACGCCGTGCCCATCACCGTGCAGTGACCCGCGCTGCGCGACACACAGGATTCAATTTCGCACCACTCCTCTTCCCCCAGGCGGCCGGCGCGGACCTCTTCCCACATTTTGCGGACGTCCGTACCGGCAGCAAGTTCGCGGCCCTGCCACATGCCGCTCAGCATCGGCCCTCCCGGAACCATCAGCGCGGGCACATCGACGCTGGCGGCGCCCATTAACTGCGCGGGAGTGGTCTTGTCGCACCCGCACAAGAGTACCACGCCGTCGAGCGGGTAAGCGCGGATGCTTTCCTCCACCTCCATCGCCATCAGATTCCGGTAGAGCATGGTGGTGGGCTTCATCAGCATCTCGCCCAACGAGATGGTGTTGAATTCCAGAGGGAAACCGCCGGCTTCCCACACGCCGCGCTTCGTGGCCTCCGCCACTAGGCGTAGATGCGCGTTGCAGTTGTTCAGCTCGCTCCAGGAATTGCAGATGCCGATGACCGGCTTGCCTTCGAACACGCGCTCGCTGAAGCCCTCGGCACGAAGCCAGGCGCGGTGGGCTAAGCCCCAGCGATCGCGTTTCCCAAACCAGTCGCGACTGCGGAGTTTCGGGGATTTGTCTGTGGGTGGAGGATTCATTCTACGGTCTCTAGCGGCCTGGCGTCCTGCTGTGGCGGGTTCGTCGCATCTCGATTAGCCGAGTCACTTCGGGAACGAGGCGTTTGGGTACGACGACCACGGTCTGGCCCCGCAACCGGAATGCCGCTTCGTCTTCTGCGACCGCCTCGTCCTCAGTCTGTTGCTCGTAATGTTCCAGGACACTCCGAACCCGGGCTTCATCCCACCCGGCAGGGAATCGGTTTCGTTTCATCGTTGCTTTCTCCTCAGCCGCCGGCGATAGGCGAGGAGTGGTTTGCCGCGCAGCTCATACGCGGTAATCACCAAAATACTGTCGGGTTTCGGGTCGCGGACGTAAATAGTTTTCAAGTATCGACCGCGCGCCGTCTGGCCGATCGCTACGCGGGCGCCCTCTCGCCCTGGACGATCTTCTCCCGGATTCGCCAGGACCTCCTCGACCTCTTCCTCTTCGACACCGTGGTGAAAGATGTGCGCCTGTCCTGTTGCGGAATCGAGGTAGAAGCGGACATGCACCGCCCCCAGTATAGGGAGGAACGAGTATTTTCTGCAAGCTGAAGTGCCAACTCGGCACCCAAGGCAAGCCGTGGCAAGCGCTATTCGTGCCGCGGGTTGGTGTCCATGGCCGACTTCAAACAGCCCACGGCACAGAGATCAGGCCGTGGCTCCGCGCTCACCGGCGAAGATGACCTCGCTGATACAAAGCCTCACCCCTTGCCCAGGCGGAAGATCGGCTCGACGCCCACGGCGCGCGCGAGAAGAGCTTTCTCCTCTTCCGGTTTCAGAGGCTCGAACTTCTGTGCCACGTCCATGGCGAGGCGGAAGTATTTCTCATCGCCAGGAGGCACCGCGGCGGTGATGGGCTGCGATAACGTCCAGCGCAAGCCGAGCGCAGCTTCTTCCGGCAGTGCCGCCGGCTGATACCAGCACTTGGGGTTGGGGCGCTCGCTCTCCTTCATCGTCTTCGGCCACGTGGTTTTGGCCATGCCTTTCAACGCCAGAATCCCCATGCCTTTCTCGCGCGCCTTGGCCAGCACCTGCGGCCCGAATTTTGCCTGCGAGAAAAGAACGAAGTTGATGGGGAACAGGATGGTATCGAATTCATACCGGTCCAGGGCAGCCAGCGCTGCCTCCACCGAGTGTGCTGAGAATCCGATGAACCGCACCTTTCCTGCTTTCCTTGCAGCTTGGAAAGTCTCCATCGCTCCGTCAGGACCAAACACCGTGTTCACTTCCTCCATCGTCGTCAAATGATGGAACTGATAAAGGTCGAGATGATCGGTCCGCAGCAGGCGCAGAGATTCCTCGAGCTCCTTTGCCGCACCACTCTTCGTCCGCTCTGCGGTTTTGCAGGCAAGGAATGAACGCATGCGGTAGGGCTCGAGGGCAGGTCCCAGGCGCTCCTGGGCGTTTCCGTAGCTGGGTGCTACGTCGAAGTAATTGATGCCGCGGTCGAAGGCTTCGGCCACGGCGTTCTTGGCGAAAGTTGGCTCCGTGTCCGTCACGACGATTCCGCCGAAGGCGATGATGGAAAGATCGACGCCGGTTTTTCCCAGGCGTCGCTTGGGAATTGGATTGAGGACCTCACCCGCCTTCGCCAAGGGATCAAGAATCTTCCGTGACGCGGCCAATCCGGCTGCCGCCGCAGTTCCTCTCCTCAGAAAATCTCGTCGCCGCATAAGCTCCCTCCTCGCAAACAAATCCCCGCCCTTCGGGGCCTCATGTCCCTAGCATTTATTGTTTGTAGCATCCCAGGGTTCACTCCGTCAAACGGGAGGAATGAATTCCGGGCTGCTCTCGAAAATGAAGACGTCGCCGGCCTGTGGGTAGGGTTTGACAACGGTGCGCGGAACGCGGAAGATGACTAGTTTTCCGGTCTGCGTTGAACGTTCCCCAACTGCATGGAGAGGAGGTTCAAGACTATGAACCGCTTATTGCTCATGGGCCTCATGGCGGCTACGTTTGTTCCAGTTGCCTACGGGCAGGACCGTTCCACCCCGGCCCAGCTTCTCGAGTATGAGGTGAAACAGCCGCTCGACATTCAGACTGTGGCGACTTACGACCGGCCAGCGTGCACGGTAACCGACCTGAGTTATGCGAGCCCGCGTGGCGGTCGCGTCGGTGCTTACTTGGTGGTGCCGAAAGCGCCGGGCAAGTTTGCGGCAGTTTTGTTTGGCCACTGGGGCAACGGCACGAGAGCCGAATTCCTGCCGGAAGCGGAACTCTATGCCCAGGTGGGTGTGGTCTCCCTCTTGCCCGATTATCCCTGGGACCGGCCAGAATCCTCTCACCGTGGCATCAATAACCTGCAGCACCCGGAGCAGGACCTTCAGACTTACGCGCAGACTGTGGTGGACCTACGCCGGGGGCTGGACCTGCTCCTGGCGCGGCCGGAGGTGGACGCGACGCGTATCGCCTATGTCGGGCACAGCTACGGCGCGCAGTGGGGCGCGATCCTCGCCGCTGTGGATCATCGCATACAGACTGCTGTATTGATGGGCGGAACGCCGACCGGGGCGGACCTTCTCAACGGCGATTCTCCTGAGGTTGCCGAATACCGCAAGACCGTCCCGCCCGCCGTCTGGAACAAGTACATCGAGGCAAACAGCCCGCTCGACGCGATCAATTTCATTGGTCGCGCGGCTCCTATCTCGGTGTTCTTCCAATTTGCGACTTTCGAGCAATACTTCAGTCGATCCGCCATGGAACGTTATGCGCGCGCCGCGAGCCAACCCAACACGGTTCGGTGGTACGACACAGCACACGACCTGAATGACGTGCAGGCGCTACTTGACCGTGCCGATTGGCTACAGCAGCGAATTCGCATCGCATCGACCCGGCCGCTCCTGGTCGCGATGGTCACGAAGTAAGTAAAGGCTCAGCCGGACACGGAGCTTCGCCACCGAAGCGAAGCCAAGCTCCACAACTTCGCTATTCTTGCGCCGCAGCGAATCGGGTAGACTCTCCCCTCGCTGTGCACCTTTCATCCCTCTGAAGGAACCCGAGGAATGAACCTCCGCATCCGCGTGATGACCGCAGGCGATATTCCAGCGGGGATGAGGCTTAAGGACACGGCCGGTTGGAATCAGACACAGGGAGACTGGGAGAGGTTTCTTCGCGCCAGCCCGGAAGGCTGCTTCGTCGCGGAAAGGGAGGGCCGGGTGGTCGGGACCGCGGCGACGATTGTTTACGAAGGTCGATTCGCGTGGACCGGCATGGTCTTGGTGGACCCGGCAACGCGCGGTCAAGGTATCGGCACGAAATTGCTGGAGAAGACCATCGAGTACCTGGACGGATGTGGCATCCCCTCCCTGAAACTCGACGCCACCCCGCAAGGCAAGCCGATCTACCAGAAACGTGGTTTTGTGAGCGAATACGAAATCGAGCGCTGGCAGCTCAAGCGCTCGCCGGCGCCGGACGCCGGGGCCGAGGCGAGCGCGCTGCAGCTTGAAGAAATCCTCGAACTCGACCACGATATCTTCGGCGCCGACCGGGGGGAACTCTTGCGGTCAGTCGCCTTGGAGGCTCCTGCCTTCGCCCTGCAAGTGCGGAGCCACGGAAAACTCGCGGGATATGCTTTCGGGCGCACGGGTTCGGTTGCTGATCACTTGGGCCCATGGGTGGCGCAAGACGAAGGCTCGGCTCGCCTCGTACTCGACGAGTTTCTGCGGCGTTCCCGCCAAGAGAGGGTTTTTGTGGATGGGATGAGGCCCAATCCCTGGGCGATAACTTTGCTGCGCGGTCGTGGCTTCGAGTACGCGCGGCCCCTAACACGAATGTATCGCGGGCGCAACGATTTCCCCGGGCGTCCTGAACTGCAGTGTGCGATCCTCGGACCGGAGTTCGGCTAAGGCCAACGGTACGGAAGCTCCGACTCCGAGCCGGGGTATACCTTCGGAAACTCCTCACATGAATCAGCCTAAACCAACCCGCGGCTTTTACGGCTGGTGGGTCGTTCTGGCGACCTTCCTGAACCTGTTTTTCGCCGTGGGGATTGTTTTCTACGGGCTTCCCGTTTTCTACCCTTCGCTGGTCGATTCTCTACATTTTTCGCGCAGCCAGGTGACCCAAGGAAGCTTTCTGGGCTTTGTGATTGTAGCGCCCGCCTTCGGATTCCTGGGTGCGCTCATCGACCGAATCGGTGCGCGGCGAGTCCTCCGCTTCGGCATTCTGCTAGTCGGATTGCCGCTGCTTCTGATGGGCTGGATGACCCGGCTCTCAGAGTACTACGTGCTGTGTATCTTAGAAGTCGTGGGCTATGTGCTGGCCGGCCCCATCCCGAACCAGGTCCTGGTCTCAAACTGGTTTCGGGCGAAACGCGGGCGCGCCATGGGCTACGCGTATTTGGGGCTGGGCTTGGGCGGGGTGGCCGCGCCGATATTGGCTGCGAACCTGATCGGATGGGTTGGGTGGCGGCGCGCGTTCGCGATCATGGGCGCTCTGATCCTGGTCGTGCTTCTTCCCGTTGCCCAGTGGGTGACGCGCTCGGCTCCGGAAGAAATGGGACTTGTTCCAGACGGGGTTGGATCTGCTCTCACCCCAGGGGGATCCGGGCAGAAATCCTCCCAGGGGCTGGGATCCGCGGTTCGAACCGCCAATTTCTGGCTTATCCTGACGGGCAGCGCGCTCACGATCGGCGCCATCGGCACGGTGATTCAACAGTTCGTCTTGTTCCTTCGCGATGTCGGGTACACCACGGTCCAGGCCACACACGTGTCCAGTGGGTTGCTCTTCGCGGGGCTGGCAGGGCGCGTCGCCGTGGGCTACTTCGCGGACCGTTACAACAAGAAGAATGTAATGGCGCTGTTCTATTTGGTCCTCGCAGCGGCGATTCCTCTGCTCTTTTTGGCGCGACAGCCGGCCGCTCTCTGGGCGTTCGCCCTGGTCTTTGGCTTTGCCATGGGGGCGGATTACATGTTGATTCCGCTGGTAACGGCCGAGTGCTTTGGCTTAACGGCTCTGGGGAAGCTTCTCGGCCTCATCATTATGGCCGATTCGCTGGCTCAGTGGTTTGGGCCTATGCTGGCGGGTAAGATCTTCGAGGCGACCCACAGTTATGACCTCGCTTGGAACATCATCACCGCGGCAGGAATCCTTGGCGCCGCCGCCATCTATGCAGTTTCACCACAGCGGGGTCCAGAGCGTGCATCTTGAATCCGCGGTCCGCCGCGTTTTCCGTCCGTTGCGCCAGAAGGCCCGTTTCACCTATAATGCTGCTGGGCCGCGAAGAGTCAGGACCCGTATTATGCCCCCGTCCATCCTCCAAAAGCTTCAAGAAGAAATCCAAACGCTTGAGTACGAACTCAATCACGAGTTGCCGAAGGAACTGAAGCGTGCCCGGGCATTGGGTGACTTGAGCGAAAACGCCGAATTCATCATGGCCAAACAGCGCCAGGATTACGTGGGAGCGCGTTTGGCGCAGCTCAGGCAGCGTCTCGCGGACCTTTCCCTGGTCAACTTGAACAACATTCCCAAGGACCGCATCGCTTTCGGTTCCAAGGTGATCCTTCACGACCTTGACCGCGACGCGGAAATCGAATACCGGCTGGTGACCAGCGAGGAAGCGGATGTCAGCAAGGGGTTGATCTCAACGACCTCGCCCATTGGCCGTGGTTTGATGGGCAAGAAGGCGGGTGACACGGTCCGAGTGGCCACGCCCAACGGCCCGCGCGAGTTCGAAATCCGGGCCGTCCAGACCATTCACGAGCAGGTCTAGAAGTTTCCGGCGGGCTTGCTCCCGCCCGCGGCCGGGTGACTGCAGCACAGAGACTTTTCATGGTGACGCAAAAGATCGGCGACACACTTCGGCACGTCCTGGACGCCATTGTCCGCGCCTTTGTCGCCACCGGTATCAACCCCAATTTCCTCACCTTCATCGGCTTTACCATCAACTGCCTGGCTGCCTACCTGTTCGCGTACGGCTATTTCCGCTGGGCCGGCGCCACCATCGTCCTGGCTGGCATCTTCGACATGACCGACGGGCGCGTGGCGCGCCTCGCCAACCGCGTAACCCCTTTCGGCGGCTTCTACGACTCGGTCATGGACCGCTACTCCGACCTCAGCCTCTTGATCGGACTGCTCATCTATTACGGTCGCATCAGTCGCTACTTCTACGTTTCTCTGGTGGCCGTGGCCATGATCGGCTCCGTCATGGTCAGTTACACGCGCGCCCGCGCCGAAAACCTGATCCCTTCCTGCAAGGTGGGTTTCCTGGAGCGCCCGGAGCGCGTTGTCCTGATCATCATCGGGGCGCTCTTCGATCGCATGGCGCCCGTGCTTTGGCTGATCGCCGCGCTCTCCAACGTCACGGTCATCCACCGTATCCTCTTTACGCGCCAGGAAGCTCGTAAATTGGCTGCGCAGCAGTCTGCCTCTTAGTCGGTTTCCCGCCCGAGGGGTCTTGCGCCGAAATGGCGCGTTTCAAGCCGTCTCGGCCGTTGTGAGCCCGGGCTGGATTGCTTTGCCCGCTGGCTTGCCGCGCCGTGACACAAGCCAGAATCCCACGCGCAGGGCGAAGAGCACTGCCACCAGTGCTCCGTAAAAGAGCGGCTTGCGGACGTCCGATTTCACCAGCCAATAGTAATGCACCACACCGGCGACAGCCGTGACATAGATCAGCCGGTGCACCATCTGCCAGCGCTTCCCTCCCAGGCGGCGAATCCAGCCCGCCGTGGAAGTTAAAGCGAGAGGAAGCATCAACACAAAACCCGTGAAGCCCGCCGTGATGAACGGTCGCTTGCGCACGTCGTGCAGCATGTCAGCCCAGTCAAAGAACTTGTCCAGCCCGATCCACGTGCCGAAGTGCAGGAATCCGTAGAAAAACGCAAACAACCCGAACATGCGTCGAAAGCGAATCAGCTCCGGTAACCGGAGGAGCTTGCGCGCCGGCGTCACCGCCAGCGTGATCACGATGAAGATCAGCGTCCAGTCCCCTGTCAGGTGGGTGATGAACTCGATGGGATTGGCGGTCAGGTGGTGGTGAAACGCTCGCCAAGCTAGCTCGCCCAGCGGGCCCAGGCACAACCCAAACACCGGGACCTTGATCCACTTGCTGCGGAGAATTTTCTTCAAGCGTGCGCTCCGTTTAGCAGGGGGCTGAAGGACCCAGCCCGCCCGTCATTGTAAGGCCGAACGGTCCCGCTCTGAGCGGGAGCCCGCTGGGGGGCGAGCGCCGCTCGCCCCTACAATCCGAAGGGCTCTGGTTCACAGACGGGCTAGGTCTTTCAACGGCCGGTTAGAAATACTTCCGCAGGTCCATGCCCGCGTAGAGCGAGGCGACCTGGTCAGCATAACCGTTGAACATTAGCGTGGGACGTCGGAAGAATTCACCCAAGCGACGCTCCTTGGCTTGGCTCCAACGGGGATGGTCAACGTTGGGATTCACGTTGGAATAGAACCCGTACTCCGACGGATTGGCCATATTCCAGGTGGCAGGCGGCTGCTTTTCCACCAGCTTGATCTTCACCAGCGACTTGATGCTCTTGAACCCGTACTTCCACGGCACCACCATGCGCACCGGCGCGCCATCCTGGTTCGGCAGTGTTTCCCCGTACATGCCGAAACAGAGCAGCGCCAGCGGGTGCATCGCTTCGTCCAGCCGCAGACCCTCCACATAAGGAAAGGGAATTCCCGCGTAATTCGCCACCGGCATTTGCCCCGGGTTATAGTAAGTCTCAAACGCCACGAACTTCGCCTTCGGCTGGGGCGCCACCTCCTTCAGCAGCACGCTCAAGGAGTAGCCGGTCCAGGGCACCACGATCGACCAAGCCTCGACACAGCGGTGACGGTAGATGCGCTCCTCCAGCGGAGCCAGCTGCATGAGCTCTTCCACGGAAAAAGTGCGTGGCTTCTCCACCAACCCGCTCACTTTCACGCTCCACGGTGAAGTTCGAAAGTTCTTTGCTTTCTCGGCGGGCTCTTCCTTTCCTACCCCGAACTCGTAGAAGTTGTTGTAGTGAGTGACGTCGTCGTAGGGGGTCACCTCCTCGTTGGTGCTGAACGGACTCTTCCGTGCCACGTTCAGTTTGCTTCCGGCCATGACCCTCTGCGCGGGCCACGCCAACTCCTTCAAGGTCCTCCCCGCCAACGCCCCCGCCGTCACCCCCAGCGCGCCCGTCAGGAATCTTCGCCGGTTCACATAAAGCCACTTCGGAGTGATCTCCGACCCACGAATCTCCTCCGCCTTTTTGATCAGCATGGATCACCTTCACTGTTCCGGTGCGGGGTTCGGCGCCGTCTTGGACGGTTTGTGCGCCCGCGCCCCGCCGACCGCTCTTTAGCTTTGGGTTCGCCCCTGCCCCAACCAGCTCATTTGACGCTCAGCATATCCCCAAAGATGCATTTTGGGCAGCGCTTTTTGCGCCTTAGGCTGCCAGCGCTGACCTCATTGGAGCGCCGTCCGTCTGCGGGCGATGTGGTATATTTGCACTCTGCGAATTGAAGCGTCCGCAATGAAAAGTTGCCCCAAGTGTCAATCAGTTTACCCGGATGGTTTTGCGGTTTGTCCGCGGGATAGTGTCAGCCTTGTCGAGTTCGGCGCGTGGGCCGAAGGGACCGTCATTCGCGGCAAGTTCCGCATTCTGCGCAAAGTCGGCCAGGGCGGCATGGGTGCCGTGTATGAAGCCCTGCACCTGCGCTTCAACGAGCGGCGCGCGCTGAAGGTGATGAGTCCGGACGTGGCGAGCGATCCCGAATTCGTCAAGCGCTTCGAGCGGGAAGCCATCCTGACGCGCCGCCTGCAACACCCAAACGCCGTGCACGTGGACGACATCGAGGAAGCTGAGGATGGCCGGCCGTACATGGTGATGGAATTTGTGGACGGCCAGAGCCTGAAGCGACTGATTCAGGAAGCGGGGCCGCTCCCTGTGCCGCGGGTGTGCTCCATCGTCAAGCAGGTAGCAGCGGCGCTCGAGGCCGCCCACCAGCTCGGCATGGTGCATCGCGATATCAAGCCGGACAACATCGTTTTGCTCTCGACCCCCGCTGGCGAGCAGGCCAAGGTGCTCGATTTCGGAATCGCGAAGCTGAAGGAATCACGCTTGGGCGACACCCATCTCACGGCAACTGGTGTGGTTATTGGCACACCACAGTACATGTCGCCGGAACAAGCCCTTGGCAAGCGCGGCGAGGAACTGGATGGACGCTCGGACCTCTACTCGCTCGGCGTGGTGATGTACCAGATGTTGACGGGCGAACTGCCGTTCAAAGCGGACACCACCCTGGCCTTGCTGCACGCCCACGCTTTCGAGCCGCCCCGGCCGATTGCCGAAGTGCGGCCGGATTTGAGGCTTTCCGACTCGATCACCCGGTTAGTGATGCGCTGCCTGGAGAAGCGACGCGAAGACCGTCCCGCCAGCGCCCAGGTCTTGATCGACGAGTTGGGGCGAATCGGGGCCGAAGCGAAAGACCAGCCGCAGGCTGCGGTCCTGGCGGCGACGCGCACGCTGGAGAAACCGTCGCTGACCGGCCAGGCCGTGCCGCCAAGCCAACCTGCCGTCGCGGATACCTGGATGCGGCGGTGGTCCGGAGGGTGGCGCTTTCTAGCAGTGCTTGGGTCCTACATGCTCGTCGTGGGCATCGTCGGCGCCCTGGCATTCGGTGGCTTGCTGGAGATAGCGGTAATGGAGGCGATTCTCGGCAGCCTCGCGACCGGTGGCTGGTATCTGGCGGGACGCAAACGCGGCTTATCGCGGTGGGTGGGGTTCATCATCCTGGCCGCGCTGGCTGGGGTCACGGGCCTGACGTTTTGGGACGCTGCGCCGCGTATCAAATACCACTTCACCAGCAGCGTAACTGCGCCTGTCATCCCAACGGAGACCCCGGCAGTCCGAACGCTGCGAGGGCACACGGAACAAGTCGAGTCCGTCGCCTTTTCGCCCGATGGAAGGTTGCTGGCTAGTGCCAGTCATGACAAGACCGTGAAACTCTGGGACGTCCGGACCGGAGAATTGCAGCGCACTCTCACCGGACATGAGTTTATTGTCGGCGCCGTCGTCTTCTCGCCGGACGGCCAGAGGCTCGTGAGCGGCGGTTGGGACGACACAGTAAGATTCTGGGACGTGAACACCGGCAAGCTGAAGAAGACCGTCCGAACGGCAAACGCGGTCTTTGCCCTGGCGATGTCTCCCGACGGCAGACTCTTGGCCTCGGGCGGAAGGTCCAATGAGCATCCTGAGAACAACCTGGAACTGTGGGAGATGCCCACAGGAAAACCGCGAGGACTGTTCAAGGGACACACCGACGCCGTTTTTTCTCTGGCGTTCTCGCCCGACGGCTCAATCCTGGCGAGTGGCAGCGGGGACTACACGGTGAAGTTGTGGGACCCGCAGAGTGGCACGGTAAAGCAAACTCTGACGGGTGAGCCCGGTATGGGCCAAGTGCCGGACCTGGCGTTTTCACCCCGGGGTGCGCTGCTGGTCGTTGTCGGTCTGGATCTCAACAGAGGTATACGCTTGCTCGACATTCCTTCCGGCGCCGCGAGGAGGTTCGACGCAGACTTTACGTCCTCGGTCGCCTTTTCACCTGACGGCAGGACCGTGGCCGTCGGCAGCGCGTTCAGTGACATTCCAGGAGAGATTGAATTGCTGGAGGTAGCTTCCGGAGCCCTGAAGCGACGACTGAAGGGGCCGCCGGGTGTCGTCGCCTCGCTCGTCTTTTCCCCGGACGGCAAGCTGCTGGCCAGCGGCAGCGCCCTCTACAAGAAGGATGCCCAGGGCCGCGCCACCATGGAGGTCGAGGCTGGAACCATCAACCTGTGGCCGCTGGAATAGCACATTTGGATGGCAGGAGGCAGAAACCATGGACGCAATGAATCCTTCCCGGAACAGAGCGGCTCTAGGTCGAAGGTCCTTTTTGAAGACCGCAATGCTCGGCGGAGCAGCGGCGCCACTAGCAGCGCATCGCACGGAAGCTGCGCTGGCTGTCGAGGCTGCGCATCCTGCCGCGCAGGCTTCCTCAGCCGTCCCCGCCTTCGAGCTCGATGAAATCACCCTCGCCGCGCTGCAGGACGGAATGAAGTCCGGCAAGTTCACGGCGCGCTCCCTCACCGAGAAATACCTCGCGCGCATCGACGAGATTGACAAGCGCGGGCCCGGCGTCAATTCGGTGCTCGAAGTGAATCCCGACGCGCTTTCGATTGCCGACGAACTGGACAAGGAGCGCCAGACCAAGGGGCCGCGCGGGCCGCTCGACGGCATCCCAGTGCTCATCAAAGACAACATCGCGACGCGCGACCGCATGCAAACGACGGCCGGCTCGCTGGCGCTGGTCGGAGCGACGCCGCCCCAGGACTCCTTCGTTGCGAAGAAGCTGCGCGACGCGGGCGCCGTCATTCTGGGCAAGACCAACCTGAGCGAGTGGGCGAACATTCGCTCCATGCACTCTTCCAGCGGCTGGAGCGCGCGCGGTGGCCAGACGCACAATCCCTACGCGCTCGACCGCAACCCTTGCGGTTCGAGTTCCGGCTCCGGCGCGGCAGTGGCGGCCAACTTGTGCGCGGTGGCCATCGGCACGGAGACGGACGGCTCCATCGTGTGCCCCGCGAACGCCAACGGCGTTGTGGGTATCAAGCCCACGGTGGGGCTGGTGAGCCGCGCGGGCATCATTCCCATCGCACACAGCCAGGACACCGCCGGTCCCATGGCGCGCACCGTCACTGACGCCGCGATTCTGCTCGGTGCCCTCGCCGGCCTTGACCCCGACGACCCCGCCGCACGCCGCGACAAAGGGCTCACCGACTATACCAAGTTCCTCGATGCTAAAGGCCTGGCTGGCGCGCGGATCGGCGTGGTGCGGAAGCTTTTTGGCTTCAGTGACCCTGTTGACAAGTTGATGAACGAGGCGATCGAGGCAATGAAGCGCCAGGGCGCGACCATGGTCGATCCCGCAGACATCGAAACCCTGGACCAGATGGGTGACGCCGAACTCGAGGTGCTGCTTTATGAACTCAAGGCTGACCTCAACGGTTACCTTGCCGAACTCGGGCCCGACGCGCCGGTGCATTCCCTCCAGGAGATCATCGCGTTCAACGAGCAGCACCGCGAGAAAGAAATGCCCTACTTCGGGCAGGACCTTTTCATCAAAGCGCAAGCCAAGGGTTCGCTCTTCCGGAAGGAATACCTGGATGCGCTCGAGAAAAGCCAACGGCTGATGAGGGCGGAAGGAATCGACGCGGTGATGGACAAGTTCAAACTAGACGCGCTCGTTGCGCCCACCGGCGCACCCGCGTGGCTGACCGACCTCGTCGATGGCGACCACGACATCGGCGGCAGCTCGACTCCCGCGGCCGTGGCCGGTTACCCTAACATCAGCGTGCCCGCGGGATTCGTGTTCGGCTTGCCCGTGGGGATTGCGTTTTTCGGCCGCGCTTACAGAGAGCCGACCCTCCTGAAGCTCGCCTACTCATTCGAGCAGGCTACCCAACACCGCCGTGCCCCGCGCTTTTTGCCCACCGCGGATTTGGGGGTGTGAGGTGCACGGAGGACACGTAAGTCGCTCCCCCCAAGCGCATCCTGCAACGGCCCGGGCGACCGCGAGGGTTACCCGTACAAGCGGATTCGGCGACAGAGCGGCCGCAACGGCCGCGCCTACTGCAGTGCGACGCGACCGCACAGCGTCGCCCGCTTATTCCACCATGAGCTGGGCCAGGTAATTCGCCAGACCCAGCTCCTTGATCAGGTCCAATTGGGTTTCGAGGTAATCGGCGTGCCGCTCTTCGTCCTGCAGATTCGCGCGGAGCAGGTCCGCGGAGCCATTATCCCCGGCCTTGACGCAGGTGGCGACTCCCTCGTTATAGCTCACGACAGCCGCCTGCTCACTTTTCAGCCCCGCCGCGAGCTGCTCCTTCACATCTTTGCCGACCACGATTTTCGGCAGGGACTGCACGTCGGGCGCGCCTTCCAGAAAGAGAATACGTTCAATCAACTTTTCAGCGTGCTTCATTTCTTCAATGGCCCGCTTCTTGGTCAGGCCCGCGAGCGCCTTGTAACCCCAGTTCTCGCACATCTCGGCGTGCAGGATGTATTCGTGCGTCGCGCCTAATTCATCGGTCAACGCTCCCTGCAAAACTTCCAGCACTTCAGGTTTACCCTTCATGGCGACTCCTTGAAATCGACGGTGCCTCCTGGCGAGCCATCGCACAGCACCGTCCTAGCCTGGACGGCACGGGCGAGGAGGACTTTCGAGCCCGCCAGTATACACCCGGAAACTCTCCGCTGAAACGCTCCAGGTTGGGCGCACTTGTTCTATAACCTCACAGCGGGCTGGCGGACCCAAGGCGTGTTTCCACGCATCGCAGGCGAGTGTGCAGGGAGGGCCGACGCCAACAAGGCGCCGCGTGCCGGGCGCTCCAAATCCTGCAGCCCTCTCCGAGGGGAGAGGGTGCCGCGCGGAGCGCGGCGGGTGAGGGGTCAGTTCGCTTGCCGCTCGTCGGTGGTTTGCGGGCCGTGCATCGCGCCCATCGCAAACCGGCGCGAGACTGCCCCAGCCGCGCCCTCCGCCTTCTGCCTCCTGCCTTCTGCCTCCTGCTTAGTGCCCACTGCGTTTTGCCTACCACTTTCCGCCCACTGCCTCCTGCTTAGTGCCCGCTGCGTTTTGCCTACCGCTTTCCGCTCACCGACTCCTGTTTACTGCCTCCTGCTTAGTGCCTACTGTCTTTCTAAAGGGTCCCTGTTGACCCGCCGGCCGCCTGCCGTTACGATGGCAGGGTTTTGTCGAGTACTTCGTCACCGCAATTTCGGCCTCCAGATTCCGCCGCGTCGCACGCCGTCGCGGCGCGCGAAGACACGCTGGCGCGCCGGCTCAGTTCTCGCCAAGTGGGCATGATCGCCCTGGGCGGCGCCATCGGCACCGGGTTCTTTCTCGGCTCGGGAGTCTCCGTGCAGCTCGCCGGCCCGGGAGTGATCCTTGCTTACAGCTTCGCAGGCTTCATCGCCCTGGTCATCGCCTGGTCGCTGGTGGAGATGGCCGTGGTGCATCCTGTGGCGGGCTCATTCGGCGTCTACGCGGAAATCTACCTGCACCCCTGGGCCGGATTCGCGATCCGCTACTCGTATTGGCTGGGCGCGACCATCGCCGTGGGCAGCGAAGTCGTCGCCGCGGCCATCTATTGCGGTTTCTGGTTCCCGCGCGTGCCCGGATGGATCTGGGTAGTGGCCTTCTCCATCGTCCTGCTCGTCGCCAACGCCTGGACCGTTGCCAGCTTCGGCGAGTTTCAATACTGGTTGTCACTGATAAAGATACTAACCATTAGTGCCTTCATCCTAATCGGTGTGGCGCTGCTGTGCGGTTTCGGACCGTTCCCGGCGCGCGGGCTCGCGAACTACACCGGGCAGGGTGGATTTCTTCCCAACGGCTGGCGGGGCGTCCTGCTGGCCACCTCGCTCGCCACCTTCAGCTATTTCGGCGTGGAGGAAGTGGCCGTCGCGGCCGGGGAGGCGCGCGACCCTGGGCGCTCCATCCCGCGCGCTATGCGTTCGGTCTTCTGGCGGCTGGCGTTTTTCTATATCGGCGGCATCGCCGTGCTCGTGGGGCTGGTTTCCTGGCGCGAAGTCGGCCTTGACGCCAGCCCCTTCGTGCGCGCCTTCCAGGCGGCGGGCCTGAGAGCCGCGCCGACGCTGATGAACCTGGTGGTGCTGACGGCCGCGCTCTCCAGCGCCAACGCCCTGCTTTATCTCTCGGCGCGCATGGCGTTTTCGCTCGCGCGCGGAGGCTACGCGCCCGCCCGCCTGGGACGCACCACGCGCCGAGGCATTCCCATCTGGGCGCTGGCCACCTCGGGCGGCGGCATGGCCCTGGCCGTCCTCGCGGAAAGGTACTTCCCCCAACGAGCCTACCTGGCCTTGGTGGGGACCTCGCTCTTTGCCGGCCTCTACGTGTGGACCATGAGCCTGCTCACCCACCTGCGCTTCCGCCGCGTGCACCCTCGCGACGGCGCCAACGTTTCCATGCCCGGCTTCCCGGTCGTGGACTGGCTGGCGCTGGCGGGATTGGTGTTGGTGACCATCTCCACGTGGTTCGTGCCCGGCATGCGCGTCACCCTGCTGGCCGGAGTGCCTTGGCTGGCAGTCGTTTCACTCGGCTACTGGGTGTGGCGCGCGAGACAGCGCCCGTAGCGCGGCTTGTAGCGCCGGCGTCCCGCCGGAGACGGGACAGTGACAATGCGATCGCAGCGATGCAATTTCGGCAGTGTCGGATCGAGATCGTATGCGGCTGGATGCTCGCCACGCTGTTTGTGGCCGGCGTCACGGGGGTGGTGCGGAGAGAGTAACTGCGCGTGGCGCACGGCCCACGCGCGCGCCCGCCCTCATCACCGTTGCCACGCGTGATATGATGTGGCGGACTTGCCCGGAAAGAGCGCAACAAGATTTGGGTTTGATCCGTGGACCTGCGCCGTAGGCGCCTTGGAGTGCCGCGGCTTGCCCTGAGCCATCCCGGTGCGCGGTTTGACGTCGCCTTGGAATCAGGCAGTCATTTTGGAGTGAAACGCGGGAAGAAGGCGGTGGCGTCCTGATGTGGCAGAGTGAATTCGAGACAGGGGGTCGGACCTTCAGGTCCGACGATGGCCAAAACCTCAAACGCGGCCTTTAGGCCCTGAAGCTTCAGGGGCTGAAGCCCCCGACTGGGCGCCGGCCGATCATGTCGGAGCTAAAGCTCCGCCCCCCTAGCCAACTCCCTCGAGCGAATGTTCTCAAATCAGGACACTACCAGGAAGGCGGTCCCGCAGAGCGGGACCGCACGCCAAGGCGCGCGGCGGGCATCCTGGAGAGGAGAAATCTCATGGCTCAACGTGTATGTCCCTGGTGGCTAGGCTATCTGCTAGCCTGCCCGCTGCGACGCTTCGCGCAGGACCCCGCCAAGCTCCTGGCCCCCTACGTTCGCGAAGGCATGACCGTGCTCGAAGCGGGGCCGGGCATGGGCTTTTTCACGCTCGACCTCGCCCGGCTGGTCGGACCTTCCGGCCGGGTGGTGGCGGTGGATATCCAGGCGCGCATGATCGCCAGCCTCAAACGCCGGGCTGCCCGGGCGGGGCTGCTGGAGCGGCTCGACGCGCGCCTAGCCTCTGCGAGTAGCCTGGGAGTCGCGGACCTAGTCGGCGCGGTGGACTTTTGGCTGTTGTTCGCGGTCGTGCATGAACTGCCGGCCGTGGAGACTTTCTTCGCGGAGCTCGCCCAAGCCTTGAAGCCGGGCGCCGGTCTGCTGCTGGTCGAGCCGGTTGGGCACGTCAAACCCGCGCAGTTTGAAGCTGAGTTACAGGCGGCGGCCAAGGCCGGGTTTGTGGTGGCCGATCGTCCATCGATCCGCCGCAGCCGCGCGGCCCTGTTGTTGAAGAAGGTTGGGGCGTCTGTCAGGGGGTAGATACGAGCCACGGTCCTCGCCCTGCTGGCCGCAGGTTTTTCCTCGAGATGCGCAGAACCCACCGCGGGCAAAAGAGCCTGTAAGAACCGGGTCGGCGGCGCCTGCAGGATTCTCCCCACGACCACCCCCAACCTCCATAGGCGTCAAATCAGCGCCGGTTTCCGCGGTTGATAGCGGCCAAGGTCCGCGAAATCGAGCTTGAGGAGTGTGCACCCTGATCCCGAAATTGAATAACCTCGACTGCGATTACCCTTTAATCAAGTTCGGGATCGGGGCGAGTGTCCATCTTGCTCCGCCGCGAATCCCCGAAGGGGATGCATAAAATAGCCGGGGGCAACGCCCCCGGAGGACCAGCCCGGAAACCGACCGACCCCGAAAGGGGTCGTACAGACCACGCAAGAGGCACCAGGTGGAGCCGTGACGCTGCCGTCATGCGACCCTTTCAGGGTCGGACCTTGGGTGGTGGCTCGTCTTCCGGGGGCGATGCCCCCGGCTAATGCCTTGTGCCCTTGCAGGGCACGAGGGCCCGCGTCCTGGCGTTTTCACCGGCCCTGAACGCGCGAGCGTAGCTCTTGGTTTTGTTAGGGGAATCAGGGCGGGGAGCCGGGCCAATCTTCTAGGGATGTTCCCTGGCATCCACGTCGTTGGGGGCTTCGGTTGCGGGCTCGGGGGTAGG
>JAIQEZ010000122.1 GCA_020073545.1 Terriglobia bacterium
ACGCGCTTGGCCGCCCAAACGGCGGGCAGCGCTCATGGCCCGTGGCGACTGGCGAACAGCCTGGCCCTCTGCCTCGCGCTGCCCAATGCCTACTTCGCCTCGCTCGGGATTCCGAGATTGACGGTCCGTTAATTGCTCAACCCGCCGAACCGCCGTATACGGACCCGTACGTACGGTGGTGTGACAGGGAAAGCGGGCGACCGCTTACCTATGTCGATTGTCCAGGATGTGGTAAAGGATGAGAGCTACCGACAGCGACGAGTGCGCCACAGGCACATGCATGTGATATGCATGATTTGCGCTTTCGAAATCGATATTAGTCTTTACCAATATCGTACGGTCAGAAGTGACGGCTGGCCGAAACAAAAGTGGATTGGGAGGCGTGTATTCTGGGGCAACGTACGCCAAGAGGCTTCGAACGGCAGATGAAATGTAAGCTTCATCGCCAACATCCGCAAGAGCTGTGCCAAGCATTGAGAGTGTGTATTCGGAACGCGAAACAAATCTCGAGAAGCGGCGCTCCAACTTCGATAAGCCTTTGCCGGACGGACCCACTAATTCCTCGAAAAGATCCCGCGCAACTATAGGATACTTTAGCTTTCTAGTCGAAAGAGTGACAAAATCATACCATTCCGATCGTAGGCCGGCATCGTGGGTCCCAACTGCAGTCATATTGTCGAAAAAGTGAATTTTGAGATTCCCCATCTCGAACAATTCGGATAAGACACTAGGATTGCAGGTTCTTACGAGGAACTTGAAGGTGTCGGCATCTGTGATCACCGAAACTTCCTGGTAGAAAACGAGACATTCAGCCAACAATCCGAGGTCGAGAGGATTGCCGGTAAGAACGTTTTGGCGGTTAATGCAGATGGACTCGAACATGTTGTAGCCGGCTGAACGGGGTCGTTCAGGCCTGCGATCCTTGAACTAATTACGCTTTAGGCGCGCAGACATTATTGGGAAGGTCCACGCCAGCCAGCCGCGGACCTCACCGCTTCTTGAGTTCCCGGGTAATCTCATCCAGCTGGTTGGAAATCATAGAAAGCGGCTCTTCCAGCAGCAGTATCACCAGAAGGAAAAGGCTCACAACGAGCACTGGGAATCCAACGCAGAAAATCACAGGAACGGAAGCGCCCAAAACTGCTAGCCCCCGAAAATCCCGCACAGAGCCAGTCCCCACACTATCCACAAGCGGTAACCCGACCACGTGTCGGCTTTCGGTTGAAGCACGGTCGCCTCCTCAAGATCGTCTCAGGGCGGGTAGCGCATCTTACATTGTCATTTGTGTATACGCCCCACGAACACGCGCAACATCTCTGTCACCACGTCCAATGCCTGGCCTGTCCTGGCTTCTTATCTGTCCCGCAAGGCGGGATGTCGGTGCCACCCGCGGTCCATTGATGCGCGGATTGACGCTGGCTACCGCTTGTGGATTCACACGGCCAGGGGCGTGAGCTGATAGACACGGGCAAGCTGACCCGCCTTCTTTAGATCACCTGTCCTTAAAGCCTCACGCACCTCATCCAGCTTCTGTGCGTCTTCCACGGACAAATAGGGTGACCACCCCGTGTCGGACTCAACCCACTCAATCTCGACCGCAGCAGCGTATTGTCCCGCATGGATGAACTTCGTGTGATACCTTTTGGTCATGGTTTTCTCCTGAGAAAATCGTCTGCCCATCGGCTTGGGTCAGGCCGATACGCGGTGACAACGACGGCTGGAGAATCCGCTTGGCTCGGGATACCCCACACAACGTGGATGGGCTTGCCCTCGTTGTCCTTTTGCAGGACAAGCACACACGGCCCCTTGTGATAGGCCGGGTACTCTTCGACCACGGCGCCCTCCCTGGCTCCTTCAAGGATATCCGTGACAAGAATACCATGTGCCGCAAGCTCATCATACCCGTGATCCGAGATGAGTACCTCTTGACGGGCTACCAAGCCGAGAATGCGTTGAAAGATCTCACTCATCAAGAAATCCTGGCGCCCGATGTAGTGGAATTTTGTGCCGAGCCTCGCAGTTTTGCTCTGTCTTATTTGCCATTCTGCCAGAAGGGCCAACCTTCGTTTAGGATCGACCCGCCTAGACCGCCATGGCGGCCAGCCTAAGATAAAGCACCCCGCCATTGCGAGGTAGATAAGTTCTCATTATAACGCCACTTATGATCTAGCAGGCAGGTTGCCTGCATCTTCATTCAGGCCGGCCGGCGGCCTCGCCTAATCCTCCGTGCCTCGCCGGAAACGGGCACCGCCCGGTCGTGCAGCCTCGGAGCCTGGCGGGCCCGGCAGGGGCCAACCGTGAGTAGCCGCAGGTTTGAACCTGCGGATAGCCAAGCCCACCCGACCGCCCAACCCCGACGGGGTTGACCCTACGAAGGTTCGGCCCCTCCCCGGCCGGAACGATCTCGCAGCTTCTATTTCCGTAGGTTTCATCCCGCAGGGCGGGACTACTCACGGTATCCCGCTTCGCGGGGCCCGCTAGGCGGTCTGCTCTAGGCTCCAAGGCTGGTTTATTGATCTTGACAGCCGTACCATAGTGGTATAGACTAGACCCATGTTAGTTGTTGGGTACCGGCATGTCCCTGCGTAAGTCTCCCACCTTGACGCCCGCGCGGTTGGCCGCCAATCGCCGCAACGCTCTAAGATCCAGCGGCCCACGCACGGCCTGGGGTAAGGCTTGGTCGCGGCTGAACGGCCTGCGCAGCGGGACGCGTTCGGTCCTCTACCGGGACCTCGTCCTGGGCTTGCTCTACGCCCCGGCCTGCGCGGTCGACCGGACGGCGCGCGCCCTGCTGAGTCCGGCGGAAACCGCTCACCCCTTGTTTTCCGAGTTCGTGGATCTGGCTCGCCAAGCGGAAATCGAGGTCGTCTGCGCGCGCCGATGGTTCGCCACTCTGATGGAGTCCTCCAGAAGAAAAAGATGTTAAACAACGACGAGCGAAGCCAGAATGTCCTTTAGAATCAGCAGGGGCTGGGGACGATCCGGATATGTTGCTGAGGGATAAGGGCTTAACAGATTAACGATAACATACCTGGATTCAACATGTTATGAGAAAAAAACCGGTCGCCGACGCTGGCTCTTGCGGCGCGGGGCTGCGGTTCTTCATCGGGAAATCAGCATTGCATCTCTTGGTCCCCGAGAAGCCACACGATGGGATCCCCGCTGGAGCCTGCCCCGATTGCGTCGGGGCGGGGATGACGCGGTGGGAGAAAGCCGTGGCGGACTTAGGGTGACAGTGGGGATGACAATCGGGAGGCGGCACGGAGCGCAGCAGATAAAGCCGGGCACCCGAGAGCCTGGGTCGGTGCTGCACGGTCAAACTACGAACCGTACCGCTTCACGACATAGTTGGCGACTTCCGCTTCGAAGGCGGGGTAGCTCAAGCGAAGCTCGTTCTGCAACAGGGTGTTGAAGTCGGAGGAAGGCAGCAGCTTCAACATCCGGCGGATTTCTCCCATGCCGAAGGTGTCACGGAGGTACTCGAGTCCGGCGAGAGACTTGGCGTAGGCAAGGCCCACTTGGTCCTGCGGCAAACCCACAAAGGACGCTTCGAGCGATGCGAAGGTAGGGGTGTTGCCGGCGGTGAAGGCTCGCGCCAGTTGGGCGCCCAGCGCCGCCGTGGTGGCGCCTTCCTCGATCTGAGCCACGCCCTCGTTGAACCAGGTCGGGCAATGCCCCACGGTGATCTGGCGGATGAAGGAGTGCGTCAGCTCGTGTTTCAGCACGCGCGCGAGATCCGGGGTCATCACGCTGAGGCCCGAGATGGGGACGCGGATTTTTCCATCGTTCAAGGCTCCCACCCAGGACGGGGAACGCGTGATGTCGCGGAAGGCCTGACTGGGGTAAAGAAGCACGACAATCGCTTCCGAGGGGGAATAGTCAAGGTCGAGCACCAAATTCTGAAAGGAGCCGTCGAGGCTGTTCAGGATCGCGCCACTCAGCTTTTCGGCTTGTGGGCCTTCGTAACGAAGCAGGAAGTGTTCGCTGCGCAGCTCGGAGTAAGAGGCAGAAACATCGCGCTCGAGTTCGGCTTTCTCGATGGCTTTGCGCAAACGGGGATCGTCCGCGAGGGCGAGCGCCTGATTCCATTCCGCGATGGCCTGATTGAGGTTTTCCATTCCGTAGTAGGCGGAGCCCAAGAGCACGTGAAAGTCCGGCGACCGCGGGTAGCGGTCCGCCTCCGGCCGAAGCAGGCCGACTGCTTCCAGATAATGATCTTGCTTCGTCAAGAGGTAACCGAGAGCGAGTGTCAAGGCTTGGTCATGGGGCAGGTATTTGATCGCGTCGCGATACTTTAGGATGGCTGCTTCCGGGTCGCCCTGGCGCGTCAGAAAGACCGCCGCCTGCTGGTAGGCTCGTTTGAGCTGGTGAAGGTTTTCGGGCGAGGGGTTGTGGAGGGCTTCGTCACCCAGGTGTGTGAGGTAGGCCTCATCCACGGCGCCGTCGTGGATGACTGCCGACCCTTTCTCGATTTCCGCATCTGCAGGCAGGGGTAGGGGCAGCGAGAGCTCGCGACCCGGCCCCGGCTCATCCTGCTGCGGTGAAGCGGCTGGGGTTACCGATTTCTCAATGCACTCCACCAGGGATTTCGGCAGCGCGAATTCACCGCCGCCCATCTCGTAGAAAACCTGTTTCGCATCTTCTTTGGTGACTTGGGCGACTATCTTTCCACCGTTCTTTAGATAGATGACATCCGCTTTCAGAAGCGAAGGGAACAGGAGGGGCATACACGCCAGAAGTATCCAGACCATCCGGCCCGCCCCGCGGCTCGCGACGCACTTGCGCATCCCCAAGTACCCTGACATCCTTCCGGGATCATACAACAGTGGTCCGAGCCGCGTCGAGTTGAGAGGCTTCAACTTCCGCGTTACAGTAGAGCAAGAGATTTGGAGGGGAGTGACATGGAGTCCCTGGGAATCTATCCTCAACAAGTCGGCTGGAAAGATTGGAAGTTCCCGCTGCCTGTCTTCCTGCTTCTCGCGAGCCTGCTCCACGCGGCCCCGAATCAGGCGCCACAACCTCCTGACCCGCTTGATCTGCTGAAGCAGTTGAATAGCGCCACCATCGATCGCACACAAGTCTATGTCATCCGCGACGCTCGCATCACGCGCGACCGGATGACCCTGTACCTCAACCGCGGCTTCGTCGCTTTCATGACGAAGGTAGATGGCGAGGTCACCGGGGCCGTTTTCTCTGGAGAGGGTGAAATCTTAATGATCCCACCCATCCAGGCCGAAAAGCGGAACCTTGCGCAGTTCACCCAGGCCCCCATTTTGGAAGAGAGCTTTGGTTCCGTCTACATGCGTTTCACGGATCGGACTGCCGAGGAACTGCTGGCGGCGTCGCGAAAACCTGATCCGGATGATCCCGAGCAACCCGATGAGTTTCTGGAACGGTGGGCCTCGGTGCCGCAAACGCTGAATTCTGCCACCACCGTCCGCATCCTCATGGATCTGCTAGGCGACCGCAGCCGTCCCTACTTTTACGCATGTGTGCAAGGACAGAGCCTGGGGGTGTTCGAGGTTGTCGACGATGAGCGGCTGGCGGAGGCGTTCAGTGTCGCAGCGCTGCGGAAGGTTGATCTCACAGTGTTTACGGACCTCTGGTGTTCCTTTCCGACTCAAACCTCTCAGGCCAGGACGGCTGATTTGCTGCGAGGTTCGGTGAAGGCGCTCTCGTATACGATGGATATTCGTATCCAACCGGACCGCAGCCTGGAAGGGCGCGCCGAGATTCAGCTTGAATCACGCTCGGCTTCAGATCGCATCATCTCATTTGGGCTTTCGCGCTGGCTCACGGTCTCCAGCGTCGAGGATGATCGAGGACGAAGTCTTGTGGTGATTCAAGATCCCGCGCTGGGAGAAGCGCCTGCGGAGCCCCGAACTTACGATCAGGTCGAGGTGGTGCTCCCGGAGCCCCGTCCTGTTGGTGAACGCTTTCGCCTGGTCTTCAAGTATCACGGCAACGTCATCGCGGACGTCGGTAACGCGGTGCTGTACGTCGGCGCCCGGGGAAGCTGGTACCCCAATCTGGATATTGGCGTTCCGGCTCTGTTCGACCTGACCTTCCATTACCCGGAAAAGCTGGTGCTGGTAGCGACGGGGGCTCGCGTCGAAGAGAAGTCATCGGAAGGTTCCATGGAGAGCCGCTGGCACTCGGACGGGGTTTTCCGGATGGCGGGATTCAACCTCGGCCCCTACATTTCCGTTGAGCGGCGAGCGGGCAAGACGCACGTGACCGTTTACGCCACGCGCGAAGCGGAAAGCTCGCTTGAAAAGCGGCGGGCCGTGGTGACAATTCCTTCCGTGATCATTTACGGACCGCCAGGGAGGGAAAACAATACGCCCAGTCTGGTTGTGAAAGCGCCACCGCCGCTCACACCCTCAGACTACCTCGACCACGTGGCGGACGTCGCCGCTGACGCGGTGGAGTACTATGCCAGCCTGTTCGGCCCTTTTCCTTATCCGCGCTTGGCGATTTCGCAGGTTCCCGGGAACTTTGGGCAGGGATGGCCGGAACTGGTGTATTTGCCGACCCTTGCCTTTCTTCCCAAGTCGGATCGTAATGAGATGGGGCTCGGCAAGAGAGGTGGCGATCCCCTGGGGCCGGTTATCGTTGTGCACGAGATTGCGCATCAGTGGTGGGGGAATCTCCTGGGTTGGGAGACCTACCACGACCAGTGGCTTTCGGAAGGGCTGGCCAGCTACGCGGCGGCTCTTTTCCTGGCTCGGCTGAAGGACGGCGACCACCAGTTCCGCGATCTCCTGCGCCTTTACAAGGACGATTTGCTAGCCAAAACCAAGGAGGGCAAGACGATTGAATCCGGCGGGCCAATTTGGCTCGGCCAACGGCTCTCCAGTTCCCTGGATCCGGAAGGATACCCCAACATCGTGTACAAGAAAGCCTGCTGGGTTTTCCACATGCTGCGGGGGTTGATGTCCGATCCCAAGACAGGTTCGGACGAACGGTTCTTCCGGATGCTCCGCGATTTCATCAGCAAGTACCAAGGCCAATCGGTTTCGACGGAAGATTTCATCCATCACGTCGAGAAGTACATGACGGCGGAAAGCGATCTGGAAAAGAACCACAAGCTGGATTGGTTCTTTAACGAGTGGGTCTATGAGACGGGAGTCCCCACTTACCGCATCGAGACGAACGTCCGCCGGCTCGCCGCCGACAAGTATCTGGTGCAAGGATCGATTACACAGAGTGATGTCCCCGGAGATTTCGAGATGCTGGTTCCTGTCGTTGCCATTTATGCCAAGGACAAGCGGGTCACGCTGGGGCGCGTGGCCGTCAGCGAGAATGGCGGCCGCTTCAAGTTCACCACCACGCGGAAGCCGTCGCGCGTGGCCATTGATGAAGAGAATCTTCTGGCAGTCGTGCGTTGAAGGCGGCTCCCGGATCTCCCCCCACGCGCAGTACTCAGCAAAACGATAGATAAGCTTATCCCGGAGGCCAATGGAAGGCGCGGCCTCCCAGCACGTGGACGTGCAAGTGGAACACGGATTGCCCGGCCCAGGTGCCGTTGTTGATCACGGTGCGATAGCCCTTCGGCTCCAGTCCCCGCTCGCGTGCGAGCCGTGCCGCGACGAGGAGAAGATGGCCCAGCAAGGCTTCATCCTCGGCCAGAGCCTCCTTGAGCGAGGGCAAGTGTTTTCGGGGGAGCACGAGCAGGTGAACCGGCGCCTGCGGGTGAATGTCTTCAATCGCCACCGCGCGGTCGTCTTCGTGGACGATCCTGGCGGGGGCCTTGCGGTCGACGATCCGGCAGAAGAGACAATCCGGCATTAGTTCATCCTGACCACGAAGGTTTCTGTGGCCAGATTCGCGCCGCGGAGCTTCTGGGCGAGGTCGCGGGCGGCGTCCTCGGAACTCTCGTGGCCCACGCGCACCCGATAGAAGTAGTCGTCGCCGCGGTCAAAGCCCTGAATAACCGCCGGCCCGTAGCGCGCTTCGACCCGGGCTTTCAACCGCTCGGCGTTGCCGCGGTCGCGGAAGGCGCCGATCTGCACCGCAAAGATGCCCGCTTCGGGACTGGCGCCCAGTCCCATGATCTCCAGCCGCACGCGCGCCACCCCGGGCATCTCCATGGCCTGGGCCGCAGCGTAAGAGAGATCGATGATGCGACCCTCGACAAACGGCCCGCGGTCGTTGATCCGCACCGTCACGTCGTGCCCGTTCTCGAGGTCGTGCACGCGCACCTCCGTCCCGAAGGGTAGGGTGCGGTGCGCCGCGGTCATGGCATACATGTTGTAGATCTCGCCGCTCGCCGCGGGGCGGCCGTGATAGGGACGGCCATACCAGGAAGCGATGCCTTCCTCGCCCTGCGTGATCGGCCCCGGAGCCGGCGCGGTGCGCGTGGGCGGTGGAGCGCGCCGGGTGACATGGGGAGCTTTGTGGCGGTGTAGGCACCCGCTCGCGGAGAGAAGCAGGGCCGCCGCCACACTGATCTCGACAGCGCGGTGTAGCAGTCTTCTCTGCGATCCTTCCCTCGAGTGGTTCAGCACCGGGTCAGCGTTTCGCTTTTTCCAGTCGGGCGGCCAATTTCGTCAGGCGGTCCGAGGCCCGACGGAGAAACTCCGCCATCTCCTGACGGGTCTCCGGACGGATTTCGTGATCGAGAAACTTCCGCAGCTTTTCAAGTTCGTGATCTAGAGCGCGTCCAGCATCCTCAAACTTCATGACTCGGCTCCACTCCAGTCGCGTTATTCTAGTGCCGGTCCAACTTAATCTGCCCACACACTATACCTGTATGTTGCAGGGTTGGGAAGATCGTGGAGAAGGTGGAGTGGGCCCCTGAATTGAGACAGCCAGTCGAGACACTCCTTACCAACAAATGACACATCCTCTCTTTGTTCCCGGCAAGCGATCCGCCCGCGGGCGCACTCCCGGGCCTTGCGCCGGCACGAAATGTCCATAGTCAGGGAAGCCTGTTTCCCAGGACCAATCCGGCTTTGGTTGCTCAAGAAACTCACAATTTGCCTTTTGCCACCCTGGCTCCTCATCGCGGCCACTTGTTAGGATGAGCCATCGAATGTAGAATCTCCGCAACAACTCGGATCTTGCTGGCCGCGCCTCCAGGCGTGAAGGAGGTTTTATGATCCCGCCGCAAGTTCGTCGCTTCTGTCGAATCCAACGACGGTCTGCCGGCATCGTGTATCTGTGCTTCTGCGCACTGGGGCCCGTGCCGATCGGATACGCGCAGGCTGATCGGGTGAGCCGCCTGATCGCCGACCTCAAGGATGCCAATGCGAACGTCCGATGGCGTGCTGCCCAGGCGTTGAGAGAGAGCAAAGATCCCCGCGCCGTCGAGTCCCTGATCGCGGCCCTGAAGGATTCAGAATCAGACGTGCGAGAGGGGGCAGCCGAGGCGTTGGGAAATATCAAAGACCCGCGCGCCGTCGAACCCCTGATCGCCGCCCTGAAGGATGCGGCTTGGGGCGTCCGAGTTAGGACGGCCCAGGCGTTGGGAAAGATCCAAGACCCCCGTGCCGTCGAGCCCCTGATTGCCGCCCTGAGGGATGCAGATTCGTACGTCCGAGGGCAGGCGGTCTGGTCGTTGGGAAACATCGGCGCACCGGCCGTCGACCCCCTGATTGCCGCCCTGAAGGATGCAGATGCGGGCGTGCGACGGGGCGCGATCTGGGCGTTGGGAAAGATCAAAGACCCCCGCACCGTCGAACCGCTGATTACTGCCCTGAAGGATGAGGATAAGGTCGCCCGATGGGGCGCAACCACCGCGTTGGGAAAGACCAAAGACGCCCGTGCCGTCGAGCCCCTGACCGCCACCCTGAGGGATGCAGATAGGGACGTCCGAAATAGCGTGGGTGATGCCTTGCAAGAGATCGGCGGACCGGCCGTCGAGTCCCTGATCGGCGCCCTGAAGGATGCTGATGCGGACGTCCGACAGAGAGCGGCAGGCGCGTTGGGAAAGATCAAAGACCCGCGCGCCGTCGAGCCCCTGATCGCCGCCCAGAATGATGCTGATGCGGACGTCCGACGGTGCGCGACCGAGGCATTGGGAGAAATCAAAGGGCCCCGCGCGGTCAAACCCCTGCTCGCTGCCCTGAAGGATCCAGATTGGAACGTCCGAATGACGGCGGCTAACACGTTGGGAGTGATCAAAGACCCAAGGACCGTCGAGCCCCTCATCGCTGCCCTGAAGGATGAACATCCAGCCGTCCAATCGTCGGCGGCCCGGGCCTTGGGAGAAATCAAAGATCACCGTGCCGTCGGGCCCCTGATCGCTGCCCTAAAGGATCCAGAACGGGAGGTCCGAGAGGATGCGGTTGGAGCGTTAGGAGAGATCAAAGACCCCCGCGCCATCCAGCCCCTGATCGCCACCCTGAAGGATGCAGATGAGGACGTCCGAAAGAGCACGGCCGAGGTGTTGGCAAAGACAGGAGGCCCGCGCGGGGTCGATGCCCTGCTGACCGCTTTCAGGAAGCCCGACCTTGCAGTGATCGCCGCAGCTTATGCATTCTTCATTCAAAGGGGTGAGCGGGGCTCAGAGGGTGTCTTGATCCGGGCTCTGAATGATTCCGGCCGCGAGGAGATGGCCGTGGCCTTCTTAAACTGCGGAAACCCCAGGTTGGAAAAGGCAGCACGTGAATGGGCTGATAATCACGGATACCGGATAATGGTAGAGGGCGGAGGGGCAACTCCACGCTGGGGCAGTCGGCGGTGAACAGTGTGTCATGTTGGCAAAGACGAGGAGTGACAGGGAGCGGTTCACCGACTGGGCCTGTCCAAATCGGCAAAAGGTGCTTAGGGCTGTATCGGAAGCGCACCTGGCGCACCTAGCCGAGGAACCGTTGCTAACCCAGAGGGGGGCGCATTCAATACAGCGACAAGTCGGCTTCCCGGAAGATGGGCAGTGACGGGAAGACACGAGCGCCCAATCTAGATTCCACTGGACAGATTGAGTTCAGGTCAGAAAAGTGTGTCCGTACACCCTGGTCGCCGGGATAGCCAGCGTTCTTTCAAACTCCGCCGGCGGGCGGTAGCCCAACGCTGAGTGTAGCCGCCTTTCGTTGTAAACACGCTCGATGAAGCACCCGATTGAGGCGAGCACCTCGGCCAGGTCCCGGTACTCCTGCCGATAGACCTCCTCGTACTTGAGCGTTTTCATGAACGACTCGCAGGTGGCGTTGTCGTAAGGATTCCCCTTCCGGGTCAGGCTGATGGCGATGCGGTGCTCCTTCAGCAGGTCAGTGTAGTCCTTCGAGGCATATTGGATGCCACGGTCGGAGTGATGCACCAAGCGGGCCGTTGGCGAGCGGCGGCGCAGTGCCATCCGTAAGGCCGCAATGGCCAGATCGCCTTCCAGTGTGTGGTTCAGAGCCCAGCCAATCACGCGGCGTGAGTGGGCATCCAGCACCACAGCGGGATAGACGAACTCAGTCTCCAGCCGGATGTAGGTAATATCGGCCACCCAGAGCTGATCGATGTCGGTCAGCACCATGCCCCCGGCCAGGTTGGGGTACACCGGGCGGTCATGATTGGAGTTGGTGGTCACCACGAACCTCTTGCGGCGCAAGCAGAGCAGGTTATCCTCGCGCATGATCCTCCGGACGCGTTTGTGGTTCGCCGTCCAACCGCGCCGGCGCAACTCCGCCGTCACCCGTCGCCAGCCGTAGCAGGGTGACTCTAGCACGATACGTTGAATGTCATCGCGCAAGCCCAGGTCCCGATCAAGCGGCTGCAGAGCATGCCGCCAGCGAAAAAACCCTGCCCGGCTAACTCCCGCGAGCCGACACAGAGCCACCAAGGGAATCAGGCTCGCTGTGCGCACTTCTTTGTCAAGCTGCGAGTAGGCGAGGTGCGGATAGTCAATGCCTGCAGCCTCCGCTGCTCCTCGACATGCTGCAAGCATCGCCGTAAAAAATCGACTTCCATCGCCTGACGGCGGACCTTACGCTCCAGTTCGGCGATCCGACTCCCTTGGGTCCGGCTGCGACCTTCGCCCAGAAACGCCTTCGCTGCGTATTCCCGAAGCTCCCTGCGCCAGCGGTGTAACACATTCGGATTCACCTCCCACGCCCGCGCCACTTCGGCCACCGAGGCCCCCAATTCAAGCCGCCGCAAGGCGGCTTCCTTGAACTCCTTAGTGAACCTCCTTCGAGACAGGCTCATGACTCTCCCTCCATTCGATGAAAGATGAGTCTAGACTCGCTGTCTCAGATTTGGGGCCCAGTCCAAGGGGGGGCTCGTTAGGATCTAGTCGGAAGGGCACTAGTCAAGGCGCAGTCGGCGGACAAATGAAATCCCTGAAGGTCCAGCAGGTCAGATATAATTCAAATTGGTGCTCGGAAGAGAAGACTGGAGAATGAAATTACCCCCCAAACTGTGGTTTCAGTGGCAACGCCTGAGGAAAGCCTGGGGTTTGTCGTGGGGCACGGAGGGGAATTCACCGAACAGTTCGGTCCGCATGTGCCCGCATTGCCGCGCGCTGATTGATCGCGATGCCTCGGTGTGCCCGTTCTGCGGCGAACGCGCCGGGCCCGTGCGCGCGCGGGGGGGCACCAGCACCCCGGGGCGTGTGCTGGGCGTGATTCCGGTTCCTACCACGGCGACCTCCGTGGTGGTCGTGGCCACTCTGGCGATTTACGCCATCTCCTGGTACATGACGCAGAATTCCGAGGCAGCACAGTTGTACGGAGCGCCGGCGATGGGCGGCATCAGCGGCGATGTGCTGGTGCGGTTGGGCGCCAAGGCTCCGTACATTTGGGCCGGCCAATGGTGGCGGCTGGTGACGGCCGTTTTCCTTCACGCCGGCCTGCTCCACATCGGGATGAACATGTGGTGCCTGGTGGACCTGGGCCCGGAAGTGGAATCCCTTTTCTGTGCCACCAAATTCACCGTGCTCTACCTGGCGACGGGAGTCGCGGGATTCATGCTGAGCCTTTGGTGGAGCCCTTTCGGAGTTTCGGTGGGAGCGTCAGGGGCAATCCTGGGATTGATCGGCATTCTGATCGGCGCCAGCTTCCATCATGGGCATCTTGGCAGGGATTATCGCCGCCAGCTCTGGCGTTGGGTGATCTACATAGCGATTTTTGGAATCTTCTTCAGCATTGATAACGCCGCGCACTTCGGCGGGCTCATCTCGGGCCTGGCACTTGGTTATTTCGTTCCGGACGGCGAACCGGCCACGCGCCCCAGCGAAAACCTGTGGAATACGCTCGCCGTGCTTTGCGTGCTGATCATTGCCGGGTCATTTGTCCTGATGACCCTGCAACTCGCGCACCCGCTCCGCTGAGGCGAATCTCCAGCAGGAGCCAACGAATCTTCGCAAAGCCTCACGCGGGCGCTGACCTCGCACGCGGGTGGAAAGGCAGCGTCGCGACTTCCGCCGTAACGCCGGAAGCGAAAGCAAGTTTGGTGCCCGGCTCGGAAACCTCGCGGCGCACATAGGCGAGGGCAAGAGTCTTGTCGAGCGTGGGTGAAATGCAGGAACTGGTGACCTCGCCAATCTCTCTTCCCTCCGCGACCAGCTTCTCGCCGGGCCGGGGTGGCTGCGGGGCATTCACGATCAAACCCTTCAGTTGCCAATTGACGTGGCCGCGGCTGCGCGCGCGTTCCACAATTTCCTGGCCGACGTAACAACCCTTGTTGAAGCTGAGCGCGTTCCAAAGCCCTGCTTCGAGCGGAATTACGTCTTCGCCCAGTTCCTGCCCGTAGCGAGGAATGCCGGCCTCGATGCGCAAACTCTCCAGCGCTTCGCAACCGCAAGCCAGCGTGCCGTAAGTCGGCGCTTGGCCGCAAGCCGCACCCCAGACGGCCTCCATCCCCCGGGCGCTCACCCAAACTTCATAGCCTTCCTCGCCGGTGCTCGAGGCGCGAACGACGCGAATGGGGAAGCCCGCGTAGTTAGAGGCAAAGTGGCCGAACTCCTGCAGGGCGGGCAAGTCGATGTGCAGCGTCTTTTCCAAGAGCGGGAGCGCGCTCGGCCCCTGGAACGCCAGCCCGTAGAGGTCGAGCGGCTCGATCTCCACCTGGTCGGCGATGATGTAGCGACCGAGACTTTGCGTGGCTTTCTCGCGCAGGTCGGCGTCGGTGTCGACCAGGAAGCTGTCCTCGGCGCAGTACAAGCGCAGGTCCACCACGATGTGCCCCTGGACGTTGAGGAGTGTGGCGTACGTTCCCTGGCCCGGCGCGAGCTTCTTGACGTCGTTGCTCACGAGCCGCTGGAGGAAGCGCGCGTGGTCGCGTCCCTTCAGGCGGAACTTGGCGCGAAAGGAAAAATCGAAGAGCCCGGAGGCAGCCCGCACCGCACGATGCTCGGAGGCGGGATCCGTGAAGCGCGCCGGAACCATCGCGCCGTGATATTCGGCGAGCGTCGCTCCCTGGGAGACATGATAGTCAGCAAGTGGGGTTCGACGAGACTCGGTCATGGCGATGGATGGTGAGCGGATCGACTGTCTGACTCCGATCAAATGAACCCGAGCTGGAGTTTTGCGGCTTCCGACATTCGGCTCTTGTCCCAGGGCGGATCCCAAACGACTTCGACTTTGACGTCCTTGACACCCGGAAGCACCGTGATTTTGTCTTCAACCTCGCCGGGAAGCACCCCCGCGGCAGGGCAGCCCGGCGCCGTCAAGGTCATCTTCACCTCAACATGACCGGTATTTTCCACCTTGACGTCGTAGATAAGACCGAGGTCATAAATATTGACGGGGATTTCGGGGTCGTAACAGGTGCGCACCTGCTCAATGATTTTGTCCTGCAGCGCGACGACTTCCGAGACCGTCAAGGCGCTCTGCGGCGCGGAGGGTGTTGGCGAAGTCTGCTCAGGCATAGTCGATTACTCCGTGGTGGCGACGGCCGGCTCGCCCGCCAGCGCGCTGCGCAGGGTATGCCAGGCAAGCGAGGCGCACTTGACGCGCACAGGAAATTCCGAGACGCCGGAGAAGACTGCCAGCTTGCCGAGCGCGGGCGCGTCTTCGGGCCTCACCGGCTGGCCGGTCACCAAGTTATGAAAAGTCTCAAAGAGCGCTTCAGCTTCGGCGCGCGTCTTGCCTTTCAACGCTTCCGTCAAAATCGAGGCGGAAGCCGTAGAGATCGCGCAGCCGGAACCCTGGAAGCTGATGTCGGCGATGCGATCGTCCGCGAGCCGCAGGTAAATGGTGACCTTGTCGCCACACAAAGGATTGTAGCCATCGGCGTGGCGGTCGGAGTTTTCGAGCGGGCGGAAATTCCGCGGCCGCTTGCTGTGATCGAGAATGACCTCCTGATAGAGGGTGTCCAGTTCCGACATAGGCTTCAAGAGTCCCTTCGGATCGCGGTATCAACCAAAAATCGCCTTCACGCGCTGCAGGCCTTGCGCCAAAGCATTAATATCCTGTTTGGTATTATAGAAGGCCAGGGAGGCACGGACGGTGGCGGGCACGCCGAAGCGTTCCATGACAGGCTGCGCGCAGTGGTGGCCGGTGCGCACCGCGATGCCTTCGCGGTCGAGCACGGTGCCGACGTCATGCGGGTGCACACCCTCCAGGGTGAAGGAGAGGACTCCGGCCTTCTCGCGGGCCGTGCCGATTAGGCGCACGCCGGGAATCTGGCCAATGGCCTCGGTGGCGTAGGCGAGCAGGGCGTGTTCGTACGAGGAGATATTATCCATTCCGACAGAAGTGACGTAGTCCAGGGCGGCGCCCCATCCGATTGCCCCCGCGATGTTGGGCGTGCCCGCTTCGAATTTGTAGGGAATGTGGTTGTAAGTGGTCTTCTCGAAGGTCACGGACAGGATCATGTCGCCACCGCCCTGATAGGGAGGCATGGATTCGAGCAGGCGGGCCTTGCCGTAAAGCGCGCCGATCCCCGTCGGTCCGAAAACCTTGTGGCCCGACAGCACGTAGAAATCGCAGTCCAGCTCCCGCAAATCAACCTTCAGGTGCGGCGCGGCCTGGGCGCCATCGACCAGCACCGGGATGTCCCGTGCATGTGCCATTTCCACGATCTGCTTGATTGGATTGATCGTGCCGAGCGCGTTCGAGACGTGAGCGACGCTCGCCAGGCGCGTGCGGTCGCTCAAGAGTTTCTCGAATTCTTCCAGAATCAACTCGCCGCGGTCGTTGA
>JAIQEZ010000242.1 GCA_020073545.1 Terriglobia bacterium
CCCATCCTTGGGCCGGCGTCTTCCCCCGGGTGAGTGATACGGGCCGAACAACCGTCCAGGATGACTTAGCGGCCCATTCCTGCTACGATGTCTGTTTGCGGGCAACGTGCCGCCCGCCAGCGGATACTCCCGCCACGCGCCGCTTCTCCCCTGCATGACCCCACGGCTGCCGCGGATTCAAGATCAATGGTACCCCATGGAAGACATCAAGTCCAAGTACGAGCAAATCAAGCAGCGGCGGGAAGTCCTCGAAGGGTATCTTTGACCTCCCCGGCAAACAGCAGCAACTGGAAGTGCTGCAGAAGCGCTCCGGCGACGAAGCGTTCTGGACGCTGCCCCAGCAGGAGCGCACGGTTGTCCTGAAGGATTTGCAGGTCATCACCGACCTCGTGGCCGAGTGGGGAAAATTCCGCTCCGGGCTGGAGGAATTGGAATCCGGACTCGCCCTCTGCGCCGAGGAGGAAGACCCGGGCCTGGTCGCCGAACTGACGGAAATTTCCGCCCAACTGGAGAAGCGGCTCGCGGACATCGAGCTGAAGAACCTGTTGAACGGGGAGCACGACAGCAAGGATGCCATCGTGATGATCCATTCCGGCGCGGGCGGCACGGAGTCGGCGGACTGGGCCGCGATGCTGTTCCGCATGTACCAGCGCTGGGCGGAGAATCACAATTACGCCGTGACGGTGCTGGACCACCAGCCGGGGGAGGAGGCGGGCATCCGCTCGGCGACCTTCGAGGTGGCCGGCCCCTATGCCTTCGGCAAGCTCAAGACCGAGGTGGGGGTGCACCGCCTCGTGCGCATCTCCCCCTACGATGCCAACAAGCGCCGCCACACGTCCTTCGCCTCCGTATTCGTCTATCCGGACATCGAGGACGCCATCGAGGTGGAGATCAACCCCTCGGACCTGCGCATCGACATCTTCCGCTCCTCCGGCCCCGGCGGCCAGGGCGTGAACACGACGGACTCCGCGATCCGCATCACCCACCTGCCCACGGGCATCGTGGTGCAGAGCCAGAACGAGCGCAGCCAGCTCAAGAACAAGTCCCAGGCCATGAAGGTGCTGAAAGCGCGTATCTACGACCTGAAGAAGCAGGAGCAAGACGCGGAGAAGGACAAGATCAACGCCACCAAGCAGCGCGTGGCCTGGGGCAGCCAGATCCGCAGCTATGTGCTGCACCCGTACCAATTGGTGAAGGATCACCGCACCGACCACGAGACCGGCCAAGCCAACAAGGTGCTGGATGGCGACCTGGACCCGTTCATGGAAGCGGCGCTGCTGCAGAAGGTGGTTTAGCGGGAAAGGCGAACTGCGGCCACGGATGAACACTGATAACTGCCACGGCAAACGGACATGAAAGCAGGGAAGCGAAAGCGGCCGGACAGGGGCACGCGGATTCTCGAGCCAGAGGTCATCGTTCATATGGGTCGACCCGTGGGGGTCATTCTGGGCATCGACGACTACCAATGGCTGATCGACCGGGTCGAAGACAAGCACGACATCGAGATGCTCGCGAAACTGCGGAGCCAACCACGGCAGTACCGGGACTTTCAGGAGTATCTTGAGGAGCGCAAGCTCAAACCGGCCAAGGGAAAAATCCCATGACTGCCATGCGTCAAGTGCTGATCTATCAGGATGAGGAAGGCGGCTGGTGTGCGGAGTGTCCGAGCTTGCCGGGGTGCATCAGCGAGGGTGATTCCAGGGAAGATGCGATTCGAAACATCAAGGAAGCGGTTGAGCTGTACATTGACGTGCTCCTAGAGGATGGGCGACCGGTCCCATCAGACTACCGCCACGCATTTCTCACTGCAGTTTGATGCCCTGGCCCGTTTGGCCAGGTGGGTCACCTCACGTCGGGGGACGAAGTGCCCATGTCAATTGACGGAGCAAAATGGCCCGCACGGGGAGATTCCCCTTTCAAACCGGCATCGAATCTCACCGGCACGGGAACGTTTCTACCGATAGGCGATACAAGTGGCGAATATTGGTGGAAGGCCGGAAACGCAATGGTAGCTGCGGCACTTGCAGTAGAGCACCCCGACAGAATAGCCTTTGTTCAGCCAATTCTATTCCTCTATCGGCATTCAATTGAGCTAGACCTTAAGGCACTCCTTCGAATCGATTTGGATTCTGGCGCCACCAAACATAGTCCACCAGACCACAATCTTCAAGAATTGTGGAATCGGGTCCGCAGGAAACTAGTAGCCTCAAATTTCGCCGATAAGGATGCCCTGTCAGCCGTAGAAATGATCGTGAAAGATTTTGTAACGGTTGACCCAATTGGCGCGACATTTCGCTATGCCCAAGACAAGAAGGGCGAAGTGATTGCCGCTCCAAATCAGATTGATCTGCAGAATTTACAAGAGGTGATGGAGGGTATCAGGTATTTCATGGAATACGCGTATCTCGCGGTGAAAGGAGAGGCATAGACCAGGAAGCTGAATAGGAGAGTCCAGAGAAGTTCGCAAGTACGTCGATTGCAAGGCTCTTGTCGGAGGCTGCAAATGTTCACGGTTCTACTGCTCGTATCTTGGATCACGTTCGGGATGCCAGCGAGTAACTACCAGGTTGCTTTCAAATCCATGGAGTCGTGCGAAAAGGCCCGCATAGCTGTTCTTCAGGATGCCGAGCGCCTCCGAAATCAGATGAAGACAGAATACACAGAAAGGGCACCTACCGTCTTTTATCCGCTACCTATCATTACTGCTGTCTGCGTTAAGCAATGACTCCAGATTGAATCCAAGTCTTCGCATTTCTGCGAATTCATCCGTGTCCATCTGTGGCTAATGCTTTGAAAACCGTCTACCTGGAAACCCTCGGCTGCGCCAAGAACCGCGTGGATTCCGAGATCATGCTGGCCGCGCTGCAGCGGGGCGGGTACGCGTTCACCCAGGACGCCGCCCAGGCCAACGTGATCATCGTGAACACGTGCGCGTTCTTGACCAGCGCCACCGAGGAGTCCATCGACCGGCTGCTC
>JAIQEZ010000243.1 GCA_020073545.1 Terriglobia bacterium
ACCGAAAATGGTGGGTAACCAGCGGGCGGACGTCAGCGCGGCCGCTCGCAACGAGGTCAATGGCCGGCGCCACGCATTCGTTCTGGCGGCGCACGTTCAAAATGCGCAGCTCGTGCCGGCGCAGCAGATTAATGTCAAAGCTCACGCGGTCAACTTCCGGGATTCCGACCACCAGCAGCGCGCCGCCGGGCTTCAAGAGTTCGACGCTCTGGTCGAGCGCCTCCTGCTCGCCCGCGCACTCGAACACCACGTCCAGGCCGAGTGGCGCCAGCCGCCGGATGGCCGCCACCACGTCCTCGCGCCGGGGATTGCCCGTCCAATCGGCGCCGCAGGCGCGTGCCACCGCCAAGCGTTCATCAAGCAGGTCGGTGACATAGACCGCGGCCTGCACTTGGGCGCGAATCGCCAGCAGGGTGCATAAACCAATCGGGCCTGACCCCACAATTCCGACCCGCGCGCCGGGGGCAAGTTGGGCCATCTGTGCGGCGTAAATTCCAATGGAAAGCGGCTCGATCACCGTGGCTTGATCGTCGTCGAGCGAATCCGGCGCCGGAGTACAGCAATCGGCGGGCAGAACCAAGTATTCCGCCAGCGCGCCCGCGATCTGCCCCGGGCATCCCAGGAATTTCTGGTTTCTGCACGTATGACGACGCCCGCCCCGGCACTGGTCGCACTGGCCGCAGGCAACCAGCGGATCGACCGCCACCCGCTGCCCCGCGCGCAAACCGCGCACCTCGCCGCCCGCTTCGACCACCGTCGCAGCACACTCGTGTCCCACTATGAAAGGGTATTGCACCACCTGCGCGCCGATTCGCCCCCGCGTGTAGTAATGCATGTCGGAGCCGCACACGCCCACCGTGTTGATCCGCAGCAACACCTCGCGCTGGCCCTCCAGCCGGGGCACCGGCGCCTCGCGGATTTCTATTTGCCGCAAACCAGTCAGATACGCTGCCTTCATCGAGTCCCTCCGGACGATTCCCTCTTCACTTCGGTCGAACCAATGGTACCATCGTTTGTTTCGAAGGGCTCCTCGTCACGATGAGAAGAAGCCGAACGATTACGGGTGCCTCCCGCGCGCGGGCCGGGAATAATCCCTAACGGCTCTCGCATCCAAGCGGCCTAACTCAAGGGCACGGCGACGGAGCGTAAAATCTCGAGGAGGACAGCAACCATGAAGACGATCATCCTGGCTTCCGGCCTGGCACTGCTGCTTACTGCCCTGGCCTTCGGCAAGACCGCGGCCACCGCCAAGGCCGACCTCATCAACAGCAAGGGCGAACCGGTCGGAACGGCAAAGCTCAAGGAAACTCCCAAAGGGGTGAGATTGACCCTCCAGGTCTCAAACCTTCCCCCGGGCGCACACGGCTTCCACCTCCACGCGGTGGGCAAGTGCGAACCCCCGGACTTCAAGAGCGCGGGCGGCCACTTCAATCCCGAAGGCAAGAAACACGGCCTGGAGAACCCGGAAGGCCACCACGCCGGCGACCTTCAGAACCTGACCGTGGACCCCCAAGGCAAGGCCAAAGTGGAACTCGTGGTCACAGGTGTCACGCTGCGTGAAGGAGCGAACTCGCTCTTTCATCCCGAGGGCTCGGCTATCGTCATTCACGCCGATCCCGACGATATGAAGACCGACCCCGCCGGTAATGCCGGAGCGCGTATTGCCTGTGGTGTGATTAGCAAATAGCTGATTTGGCGGATTCCGGGGGCGTGGCGATCCGCGTCCCGGACTCCCCCGGCGCCGGTTCTTACGGTGCTCTCGCGGTTCTGAACGCCAGCGTGAGCAGGGTCTTCTGCTCAACCTCGTGCGCTTTGCCGGAGCCCGTCGCCGGGCTGGGACTTGCGGAGCGCTTCACGGAGAGGACCGCGCGCGGCCGCGCCAAGCGCCGCAGCCTGGGCATAATAAAGAACAACGCGCCCATGTTGGCAGGTTCTTCCTGGACCCACACCACTTCGCGCGCCGCGGGGTGCTGGCCGAGCGCGGCAACCAACTCCTTCTCAGGAAACGGGTAAAGCTGTTCGAGCGCCAGTATGGCCGTGCGGGTGTCGCTACGCTTCTTGCGCTCCGCGCGCAGCTCGTGAACGATCTTGCCCGTGGCCACGAGCAGGCGGCCAGCGTGGGCGACCTCGCCGTCCGGGATCACGGCCAGGAATCGGCCACTCACCAGTTCTCCCAGGCTCGACGCCGCCGCGTGATGCCGCAGCATGCCCTTGGGCGTGAGCACCACCAGCGGTTTGCGCCACCGCCGCAGCGCCTGCCGGCGCAGCAAATGGAAGTACTGCGCGGCGGTAGTGGGTTGGCAGATCTGGATGTTGTCGCGCGCGGCGAGCTGCAGAAAGCGCTCCAAACGAGCGCTGGAGTGCTCCGGCCCCTGGCCCTCGTAACTGTGCGGAAGCAGCAAGACGAGCCCCGAGAGCAATCCCCACTTGTCTTCGCCCGCAGTGATGAACTGATCGATGACCACCTGCGCCCCGTTGGCGAAATCACCAAATTGCGCTTCCCACAGCACCAAGGCCTCGGGATAATCGCGGCTGTAACCATACTCGAACCCGACGATCGCGGCTTCGGAGAGCGGCGAATCGAAAATTTCCAGCGCCGGAAGCTGTGGCGCGATATGGGCGAGCGGCGTGTACTCGGCCTCTGTCCCGGTGTCAAACAACGTGGCATGGCGTTGGTTGAAAGTCGCACGCCGGCTGTCTTGGCCGGTCATGCGCACGGGAGTTCCCTGCCGCAGGAGCGACCCGAAGGCAAGCAGTTCCGCCGTCCCGAAGTCCAACGCGCGCTGCCCCTGCACCATCTCCCGGCGCTGTTCGAGCAACTTTTTCACCTTGGGATGAACCGAGAAGCCGGCCGGAACGTGCACGAGCGCCTCGCCGATGGCACGCAACTCCCCGGCGTCCACGGCGGTTTCCACTTCCCATGCCGGGTTGTACGC
>JAIQEZ010000005.1 GCA_020073545.1 Terriglobia bacterium
CCCCGCAAAACCGATTTGGCCACCCTACCCCCTCAGGAACTCGACGCCTGCGTCCAACGCTACAACAACACTCCTCGCAAGTGCCTGCGCTTCTTGACCCCCAATGAGGCCTTCGCTTATGCTTGCCCCAGTGTTGCACTTCAAACGTGAATCCACCTTCCCGCTTTCGCGGGAATGACGGTCTTCACAGGCCCGCCTGGGCGGGGTTTTGGGCACCTCTGGCAGTCACGTTAACGCTTATGGCGCGGAAGCCACGACACGCTCCTTTCGTGCGGCACGCCAAGGAGTTCAGCGATCGGTTGACCTACCTGTATCTCAACCCGGTGCGCGAGATTTTGGACTTGCTTCGCAGGTTAAGGGGCAGTATAAGTAAGTTACCCTTTCGCCAGCCCTGGGAGGCTAGTCCCGTGCCCGCCTGGTTAGGTTCTTTTCGGAAGCGTTCGCAGTCAACCGAAGCGCCGTGTGGGCAGACCGGGTCCGGGACTTCTTTAGGCGGTCACGGGACTAGGCGTCATGAATAACTCCCCGGCCGATTGTCGATCACCGTTGGGGCTGTTCCCTGGCCAGCCGACTCCGAGGCTCTACGACCGCGTGGCAGGAGTCCTGCGACTCGGCATGGGCGGTTTCTCGTTATGCCGACCGGGAAGGGTTTTATGCAGGTTAGCCTGAACAAGAGCTGGGCGGACGACGATCCATGAAGGAAAACATCCTCGAACAGGTTGTCGATAACTACCTCCAGGCTCGCGGCTTCTTCACGCGGCACAACATCAAGTTCCGACCGCGTAAGGGCCACAGGGACTTCGTGAGCCGTGACGACTCAGTGCCGAGCGACATCGATGTCCTCGGGGTCAATCCCTATGCGCGCGGGTCGGCGAGAGTCTGGGTCGTCAGCTGCAAGAGCTGGCAGTCGGGCTTCAATGTCCGTTCCAAGCTGGCCGAGTTAACCGAGAACAAGACCCGGTCAGGGCGGGAATCCTGGCGGTTCTTTCGAGAGCTGATGGTGCCGAAGTGGAGCGAGGCCTTCCGGGACGCTGTGTTCCGTGAGACTGGTTCCCAGAGGTTCACCTACATCACTGCAGTCACGCGACTTTCTGGGGATCCCTCTGAATGGGAGCGATTGCCACGCTTCCGACAAGCCATGCGTGGAAATCCAATTCGGCTCCTGGCTTTGGGGGACATGGTCGCCTACATTCTGCAGAGGCTTACGAGAACACCGGCCAGCTCTGATTTGGGCCGTACACTGCAGTTGCTGAAGGCAGCCGGGGTTTTGGAGGAACGCGAAGACCTGGACGAAGCGCAGCTCAACAAGGCGCTTCAGCCGACGGGCACCGCTCGCGGCTGAGCAGCAGCGTCAGGCAATCGAATTACGGTGTATCCATGTCAGCCGACAGCTACCTATCAGGTGTTCTTGCCAAGTACAACGTCAACCACACCGGTGTTCACGCACAGGTTCTGGCCATTCATCCCGTCATCGCGAAGTGGGCTGGGACTTATCTACTGGAGACTATTTACTCGGGCTCGATCGCAAAAGGGACGGCGGTTTCGTTATCAAGGGATGCAGACATCTTCATTTCGTTAAGCTCGACGACCCCAGACCCCCTTGCCGATGTCTATGCAACACTCCACACCGCCCTGATCCAAGCGGGGTATCAAGCAAGAAAGCAGAATGTGTCAATCGGCGTTTCCGCTGGCGGATACAACATCGACTACATCCCTGGGAAACGGCAATCGCAGTACGGTTATGACCATGGCCTCTACAAGAGCAAAGCCGGAAGTTGGACAAAAACAAACGTCAAGACGCATGTCTCCTCGGTCGCTGAATCTGGGCGCTTAAGGGAGATCAGGCTGACGAAGATCTGGAGAACCCTCCGTGGTCTCGAGTTTCCATCATTCTATCTAGAACTTGCGGCAATTGACTGCCTGGCCGGCTCTTCGACCACAACCCTGAGTGATAACTTCTGGAAGGTCTTGGGATTCTTGTCTGGCGACTTCCCCACGCGGAGGTACCTAGATCCCGCAAACACGAACAACGTCATCTCTGATGACCTTACGCAAGCGGAAAGGCAAGCGACCAAGACCGCGGCATTGAACGCCCGCGCTCAGAAGAACTGGCAGACCATCGTGTGGTGACGATATGGCACCTCGCAGAAAGATAACAACGAAAGCTGGCGCGAGATTTCTACGGAATGCGTTCTCTCTCGAACAGAATCTCTTAAAAGTCCAGTTAGAGCTATCGCGAAAGAGTGTTGCACACTCTGGCGTTCTTGGCGAAGTCCATGAGGACCGCTTCATTGAGGTCTTGAGGCGTTATCTGCCAAGGCGCTACGCGGTCGAAACGGGCATTGTTCTGGATAGCCGGGGAATGACAAGTCATCAGATTGACGTAATCGTCTACGACAATCAGTACACGCCAACTCTCCTTGATCAAGAGAACCATAGGTTCGTTCCGGTAGAGGCCGTGTACGCCGTTTTCGAGGTGAAGCCAAGGATCGATAAGCGTTATCTCGAGTACGCTGCGGACAAGGCGGGCTCGGTCCGCAAGCTCAAGAGGACGAGTATTCCGATCGTTCACGCTGGAGGAACATTTCCGAGGAGGCCTCTCTTCGAGATTGTGGGTGGCATAGTTGCGACAGACCTTGCATGGTCGCAGGGCTTCAGGAGCCCAGCGTTTTCGCGTGCTGTTGACGGGCTGACAGGGGTGCGCGCTCTCCATGCAGGCTTGGCGGTGACGGGTGGGTGCTTCGACTACTACGACGGACCTATCAGAACCGCGTCAGCCAAAAACGGACTTATGTTTTTTATTTTCAGGCTCTTGCAGAAGCTCCAGACGCTCGGCACGGCACCGGCGGTAGACTGGAATGCATATGGAAGTGTTCTTTCCAAGTAGATTGCCTAACCCGAGGAGGACAGGAAGTTAATCATAGATGGCTGGGGGCCATGGCTCAAACAGCCTTGCGGCCAGTAGCGAGGACATCTTTTTTGCTGCTCACCCCACTGCCCACCATCGCGGGCTGGCGCAGAGCGGTAGCTCTGCGAGGCTTCACCTACGACCCCCTCGGGCACAGGATTCGCACGCTTTTCAGGAGCGCGACCGCCCTTTACGTATCTGACGGCAACAACGTGATTGGGGAGCTGGATAGTGCCGCAACTCTGCTAGAAGCCGCAACCGACCCCATCCCCCTGCGCCTCACGGCGCGCAGAACTGCGTTCTGCGCCAGCCCGCGTTTATTGGACGGAGGAACGAATGAAGAAAGTACTAATTATACTATCGGTTCTCCTGGTAATTGGTTGGGGAGTATTCCACTACTCGAACGCTGCCGCAGCACAACGTGCTAGTACTCGGGTTCAGGAATTAGAAGGGGAGAACGCTGAATTGAAGGAAAAACTCGACAACATCCAAAGCTTAGTAGCCGAAGCCAGGTCCGATTTGGATGATGTAGAAACTGACGTACAGAGCGATGAACCCTGCGAAGATACGAGGGCTTACTCGGACGCCTCGGACGTGGAGATTAAGTTGAATGAAATAGAGTCTGAGGCATCATATTAGATCCAGGAGCAAGTAGCGCACACCTGTTTTCCAAGGTCTGCGGCTTTTCTCACCGACCGTGCCCAAGTGCCGCCCCGATGGATCGGGCATGAGAAAAGCCCACGGTCAGGAGTACACTGACAGTGGCTACCCTCTTTTTCGTCACGGGGCGCCCGCCCAAGCGACGCAAGCCCTTCACGGTTCCCCAGTATTTGCCGCGACGGCCCGGTCGATGGGCAGCTCGATCACAAACTTGGTTCCCGTGGGGAGATTCTCCTCGGCGCGAATGGAGCCGCGGTGCTCGGCGACGATGCGGTTGATAATCGCCAAGCCCAAGCCGGTTCCTGAGCGCTTGGTGGAGAAGTAGGGAAGGAACAACCGCTCCTTGGCTTCCGGGGAGATTCCCGGCCCGCTGTCCGCCACGGTGATTTCCACCATATCCCGCTCGGGGTCGAGTGTACTGCCCACCCAGATCTCCTTCCGCAGGGATTGCTCCAGAGCTTCGGCGGCATTGTCAATCAGATTGACGACGACGCGCTTCATCTGATCCGGGTCGGCTTGCACGATAGGCAAGTCGGGAGACAGATCGCGATGGATGGCGATCCCGTTCAAGCGTCCTTCGAACACGTTGAGAGCATTCTCGAGGATGTCGTTGACGCGCGTCGGTACCGGTTTGGATGTGGGAAAGCGCGCGAAGGCGGAGAATTCGTCGACGAGGGTCTTCAAGGTACCCACCTCGCGCCCAATTAACGAGGCACTGTCCGCGACGGCCCCCAGCAGCTCGCCGGAGGAAGAATCGGCGCGCGGGCGCTCAATCAGCCGCAGGATACGCTCCGTGGAAAGCTGGATGGGGGTGAGCGGATTCTTGATTTCGTGAGCGATCCGCTGGGCGACCTCTTGCCAGGCGGCGGAGCGCTGCGCGCGCAGGACTTCGGTAAGGTCTTCCAGTACCAGAACCGAACCCACCCGCCCGTGCCGAGCCTGAACGGACGAGAGGGTGAGCGCGACAAAGGCGCGGCGACCGCCCAGGTCGAGCTCCATCTGGCGTGTGACCACACCCTGGCGCGCGGCGCGGCGGAACAAGCGAGCAATCTCCCGTGCGTCTTCGGGAGAGAAAAGGTCGGAGAGGCCCCGCGCGGAGCGGACGTCGGGACGGCCAAACATACGCTCGGCGGTCGAGTTCAGCCGCGTGATCTGGCCTTGCGGATCGAAAGAGATGACTCCGCTCGGAATGTTTTCCAGGATGGCTTCGATGGTGTTGCCACGCTCCTCCAACTGACGGTTCGCTTGCTGGAGCTCGAGCGATGCCTGCTCGATCGCACGGCGATTCTCGAGAAGTTGCAGGGTCATCTGGTTGAAGGAATGAAGCAGCACGCCCAGTTCGTCATCCGCACGCGCCGTTATCTGGAACCCCAAATTGCCCTGTGAGACCTCGTGCGTGGCTCTGGCCAGCGCCTGGATGGGGATGGTGACCTGTTTCGAAAGGAAAAGCGCAAACCAGGTCGCGATGAAAAGAATGAGCAGCGTCAGCAACCAAAGGATCGACAGGTAATTACGCTTCACGGCTTTCCGTTCCAGGCTGAGGTCGTTGTACTTTTGGGCTTCCCGCCGGATTTCACTGGAGACCAAGGTCAGCTTCGAGGGCAGACGCGTAATGCCGGCAATTGCTCCCAGGCGGGCGCCGGCGCGATTCAGAATCGGGTCGACCGAGATGAAGAGTTCGTAATCACCGGCGGCCCAGTGTCCTACAAGGCCGTTCCGCGGCAAGCTGCCCCCGCGGACTTGGGGAAAGTAGCTGGCCACCGCCGCCGCATCAGGCCAGGGATCACCCGCTTGACCCAGAAGCCGGCCCGAAGAATCAAAGCACAGGACGGCTACGTTCCCGGGGTCGGGGGCTACCTCCTGCGTCACCAGTTGCGTCACCAAAGGGATATCGGCGTGGTCCATGGCTTGGATCATTTTTTCACTTTGCGCGAGATGGGTGGAAATGTTGTCGGCGCGCTGTCCGGCCTGCAGCTCGAGTTGGCGGACCAGCTCCTCGGAGTCTTGACGGATCAGGTCAGGGGGAAGACTGAACCACCTGTCAATCGTGCGATTCAGTAACCCGTAGGCAAAGGCGAATAGAAAGCAGACCGGCACCAAGGAAAGTCCCAGGAAGGCCACAACCATCTTCGTCTTGAAACGCGACCCAAGCTGTTGTTGCCGCCGTTCGACATAAAGCTTCAGAAGAATGCGCAGAAGAATGAGTGCGAAAATCACGAAGGCCAGGAAAATGACCGTCGAGAGAGCGAGCAGCAAGATGGTTTGTTGTGAATTGCTGGGGTGGATAAACGAAAGATTGAGCGAGGCTTGGCTCCACCCCAGGAAGAACAGGGCGGGGACGAGGACCAATAATGCCGCCAACATAATCTTACGGCGACGAGTAAGGTCGGATTTCATGCCGGTTGCCTACGCGCTTTCGTTGGCCATTGCCGCCGGCCTGTCGCGGAACATCGAGGCTGGACCTGGTAATCTTTGCGTGTCCCCCTGCGGCAGGAACCTACGCAAGGGGCATTCCTCACAGCGCGCCACTTGCCGCCGACAGTAGCGTTTGGCCACCTCGACCATCAAGGCGTGAAACTCATTGAACATCGCTTCATCAGCCGGCAGATGGTCGTGGAGGAACTGCTGGGCGGATTTGTAGTCTGCGGTCGCGGCAAGGAGTTGGTGCCGAGAAAGAACCCGGCGGGTGTAAGCATCCGCGACAAACAGGGGGTGCCGTCCAGCATACAGCAAAATCGCATCCGCCGTCTCCGGGCCGATTCCCTGGAGACTGAGAAGTTGCTGGCGGCCCCGCGCTGATTTCATCGAAAAAAGCGAGTCCAGCGAGCCGCCCAGCGTACGTTCTAACCAATCCGCAAAATCGTGAATGGTCCGCGCCTTTTGCCGATAGAACCCGGCCGGGCGAACGCAGGACTCCAATTCCTTTAGAGAGGCCTGGCGAAGGGCGCGCCACGTGAGGAGGCCAGCTTTTCTGAGGTTCTTCAAAGCCAACGTCGCATTCCGCCAGGTCCTGTTCTGTGTAAGAATGGCTCCCAGAATGATTTCCAGCCGCGTTCGGGCAGGCCACCAACCCTGCGGCCCGAAGCTTTCGAGCAGGGTCAGGTACAACTGGCGGAGAGTTTCACTTGGCGCCGCCGCGCTTTGCTGAGCCACCATGTGCATATTTGGGAAACTTATACTCGCCCCCCGGCAAAGTCAAGGCAACCGGGGCGGCTGAGGAGCAGCCGGGATGCCTTGGGGCGTGATGCCAGGTGCGCGGCGGACTCTAAAAGCCCCGGCGCAGCCGTTCACGCCAGGAATGAACCCGAGTGAGACGTACCAGAGGTACTAGGTCCGGGAAATCGCCTTGACAACTCAAGAGGAGTTCCTTACGATGCCTTTAAGTATGTGACTTTCAGAGACTTGCCGTAAGGCCGCGCAAGGGCGTGAGATCGCTGTTAAACCTGTCGATCAGGCCGGGATAGCGGGGGTTCGGGAATGTCTGGCAAGCTCGGCGAGATTCTCCTCAAGGAAAACCTGATTACTCCTGACCAGCTCAAGCAGGCGCTTGAGCATCAGAAGGCCAACGGGGGAAGGCTGGGGGGTTCCCTGGTCAAATTGGGCTTCCTGAACGACGATGAGGTGACGGCCGTCCTCTCTCGCCAATACGGTGTTCCCTCCATCAACCTCGCCTATTTCGAGGTTGACCCCGGCGTCATCAAGCTGATTCCCGTGGAAACGGCCGCGAAGTATCAGGTGCTGCCACTCAGCCGCGTCGGATCGTCGTTGACGCTGGCCATGGTGGATCCCACAAACGTGTTCGCCATGGACGATATCAAGTTCATGACGGGTTTCAACATCGAACCGGTGGTGGCATCGGAAGCGACCGTCCTGGATGCCATCAAGAAGCACTACGGCAGCGTCGAGGACCAGGAACGCAAGAAGGAGTTGGAAGAGATCGTCAGCTTCATCGACGAAGGCCAAGCTGAAAGCGTGGAGCTGGAAGCTCAAGAAGATGGAATGCTGAATCTGGCCCAGTTGGAAAGGGCGGCCGAGGAAGCGCCGGTCATCAAGCTTGTGAACTATATCCTCACGGATGCGGTAAAACGGGGAGCGAGCGACATTCACCTGGAACCCTACGAAAAGGAATACCGCGTCCGCTACCGGATTGATGGCTTGCTGCAGAACATCATGAATCCCCCCTTCAAGTTGCGCGACGCCATCATCAGCCGCGTGAAGATCATGTCGAAGTTGGATATTTCCGAGAAGCGGCTGCCGCAAGACGGTCGCATCATGATCAAGATGATGAAGGACCGGAAGAAGAAGCAGCTCGATTTCCGGGTTTCCGTGCTCCCCACCCTGCACGGCGAAAAAATCGTCATGCGCTTGCTGGATAAGGAAAACCTGCGGCTCGACATGACCAAGCTGGGGTTCGAGGCGGAATCGTTGGCGAAGTTCCAGAGGGCGATTTTCAAACCCTACGGGATGGTTCTGGTGACGGGGCCGACCGGGAGCGGCAAGACGAACACTCTTTATTCCGCGATTTCCCAGCTTAACAAGCCGGACACGAACATCCTCACCGCCGAAGACCCCGTAGAGTTCCAATTACCCGGCATCAATCAGGTGCAGATGAAGGAGCAGATCGGCCTGAACTTTGCGGCGGCTCTGCGCTCGTTCTTGCGGCAAGATCCCAACATCATCCTGGTGGGCGAGATCCGGGACTTCGAGACGGCAGAAATTGCCATCAAGGCCGCGCTCACCGGCCACATGGTGCTCTCGACCCTGCACACGAATGATGCGCCCTCCACCATCTCGCGATTGATGAACATGGGCATTGAGCCCTTTCTCGTGGCCACCTCGGTGCACCTGATTTGCGCCCAACGTCTGGCCCGGTGCATCTGCCTGGATTGCAGAGTCCAGGAAGACGTCTCTCCTCAGTTGCTCATCGACGCCGGCTATACACCGGAGGAAGCCAAAACCGTGAAAGTGTACAAGGGCCAAGGTTGCTCCACATGCGGCAACAAAGGGTACAAGGGGCGCGTGGGCCTTTACGAAGTCCTGGAGATTACCGATGAGCTTCGCGAGTTGATCCTAGTGGGAGCGTCGGCCCTGGAATTGCGGAAGAAGGGGATCGAGCAGGGCATGTTCAGCTTGCGACGCAGCGGTCTGATCAAGGTTGCGGCAGGCATGACCACCCTGGAAGAAGTCTTCCGCGAAACGGTGCTATAGCTTGGCTCGGGCCTGAGGACTGGACGACGCCGAAAAAGGAGAGCAGAAGTAATGCCTTTACCCACACTCAGCGAACTGCTGAAGAGGATGGTCGATTCTGGCGGGTCCGACCTCCATATCACCACCAACTCCCCGCCGCGCGTGCGTCTTCATGGTGAACTCAAGCCCCTGGAAGATGTTCCTCCCCTCAGTCCTGCGGATACCAAACAGCTCGCTTACAGCATCCTGACCGATGCCCAGAAGCACCGGTTTGAGGAAAATCTCGAACTCGACTTTTCCTTTGGGATCAAGAACATCGCGCGCTTCCGGGGAAACCTGTTCAACCAGCGCGGCGCCGTGGCCTGCGTTTTCCGGGTGATCCCGTTTGAGATCAGGACCTTCGAACAACTTCAGTTGCCCTCGATTCTCCGCAAACTCTGCGAGAAACCGCGGGGACTTATTCTGGTGACGGGTCCGACGGGAAGCGGGAAGTCAACCACCCTGGCCACCATGCTCAACTATATCAATGAAAGCCGCTTCGAGCACATGCTCACGATCGAGGACCCCATCGAGTTCATCCACGCGCACAAGAAATGCCTGGTGAATCAGCGCGAAGTGCACTCGGACACGCACTCTTTCGCCAACGCTCTGCGCGCGGCCCTCCGCGAGGATCCCGACGTCGTGCTCATCGGAGAAATGCGCGATCTGGAAACCATCGAGTCGGCGTTGCGCATCGCGGAGACCGGCCACCTGACATTTGGGACGCTGCACACAAACTCCGCCTCTTCGACCATCAACCGGATCATCGACGTGTTTCCTTCCCACCAGCAGTCGCAAATCCGGGCGCAGCTTTCCCTGGTTCTGGAAGGTATTCTCTGCCAGGCGCTCCTGCCTCGGGCTGACGTGCGCGGCCGGGTCATGGCCATGGAAATCCTCATTCCCAACCCTGCCGTCCGAAACCTGGTTCGTGAAGACAAGGTCCACCAGATTTACTCCACGATGCAATCCGGACAGGACAAGTTCGGAATGCAGACCTTCAACCAAGCCCTGCTTTCGATTTACCAGCAGAGATTCATCACCCTGGAGACGGCCTTGTCGCGTTCGAGCAACGTCGACGAACTTCAGGACATGATCAACCGTGGCGGTCCGCCTGGCGGGGCTCCGCAGCGGCCGCCGACGCCTTACGCCCCTGTCCGGCGGTAACTCTCTCTTTGTGCCCCGGACAGTGGTTCCGGGTCGAGGGGTGACGGCTTGAAAGGGGCGAGGCACAACCGAGTGAGGTGCAGCGATGCCGCAATATGAATATCGAGGGACTTCGCGGAGTGGCCAAACTGTCAGTGGCACGCGGACGGCGCCCAGTCGTGAGTCGCTGGACGCGATTCTCCGCCGTGAGCAAATCACCCCGACGCGCATCGTCGAGAAGGGCCGGGAGATTGCCATTCCCAGGCCGAAGGTGGGGGGGAAGGTTAGCCCCAAAGAACTGGCAGTTTTCACCCGGCAGTTTTCCGTGATGATCGACGCGGGGTTACCCCTGGTACAGTGCCTGGAGATCCTTTCGAGCCAACAGGAGAACAAGGGCTTCGCGAAAGCCCTGGCGGAGGTGCGCAGTACCGTGGAGGCGGGCTCTACACTGGCCCATGCGCTCCGGCAGTTTCCCCGGATGTTCGATGATCTGTACGCGAACATGGTGGAGGCCGGCGAGACTGGGGGTATTCTCGACACGATTCTGCAGCGCCTCTCGAGCTATATCGAAAAGGCGGTCAAACTCAAGCGCGCTGTGCAGTCCGCACTGATCTACCCGACCGCCGTAGTGCTTATCGCGGGGGGCGTGATCCTTCTGCTGCTCTGGAAAGTGGTTCCCATCTTCGCCACGCTGTTTGCCGGGTTGGGCGTGGAGATGCCGCTGCCGACGCGCATCGTGATCGGCTTGAGCGGTGCCGTAGGGACTTTCGCCATCCCCTTGATTGTGGCGTGCATTTTGGGTGGGTGGGGACTGAAGGTTTACTATAGCACTCCTAACGGTCGCATGATGATTGACTCGCTGATCCTTAAACTACCGGTGCTCGGAAATCTGATGCGAAAGATCGCCGTGGCCCGTTTCACGCGAACCTTGGGTACGCTGATTACCAGTGGCGTTCCGATGCTCGAGGCCATGGATATCACCGCGCGCACCTCCGGAAACGCGGTCGTCGAAAGGGCCATTCTCAGCGTCCGGAAAGCCATCGAAACTGGCCGAACGATTGTGGACCCCTTGCGAGAAACGGGGGTGTTTCCGAACATGGTCGTGCAAATGATCGGCGTAGGCGAGCAGACAGGTGCTTTAGATGCCATGCTGCAAAAAGTGGCCGATTTCTATGAGGACGAAGTTGACGCCGCGGTGGGTGACTTGCTCACGGCGATGGAACCGATGATCATTCTCTTCCTGGGTGTGGTCGTCGGAGGCGTCGTCATTTCCATGTATCTCCCCTTGTTCAGCCTGGTTGGGAAACTGGCGGGCTAGGTGCAGAGATGTGGCCTTGGGTTCCGGCGCCCCGCCGCCAAAGGGATCCCGGGAAGAAGCTCCTGTCCTCTTGGAGTGGCCAGCTCGCAGTTTACCGTCACTGTCTTTCTGGCCATGTTAGGTGTACTCCTTCGCACCCACCCCTCGTCAGCCGGACTCGTGAGGCGAACCCAACGTGCCCTCTACGGGGGAAGGGCTTGAGCGAATTCTGAATTATGAAACCTCCTAACCCGGGGACCCGGCCAGGGTGTGTTTCAGCCTTCAAGGTTCACAATTCTCCCTGCGCGGGGGCTCACTTGACCCGAATACTCTTATGACCTCCACCGGCGAAATCAAGGACTGGCTTTCATGGGTCATCAAGATCCGTTTCGTAATCATCAGCTTTGTGTTCGCGATCGATTATGCCATTCGACAACTGGCTCCTAACCCCGCCAATGCTTCGTCGATCCGATATTTGGGAATCGCCGTCATTCTGTGGTACATCGTCAGCCTTTTTTTTCTGATCTACCATCAGATCAGCCGAGACTATCTCCTTCAGGCTTATCTTCAGATCTTTTCGGATATTGTCATCATCACGGCCATTCTCCATGTGACGGGCGACCTGGATAGCAATTATCTCTCGCTCTATCTGGTCGCGATCATTCTGGCCAGTATTCTTCTTCCCCGCGCTCGAGCCTTTGTGGTGGCGGCCGTAAGTTTTGTGCTCATGGGGGCGGTGATCGAGCTTGCCTACCTGCCGAGTATCTATCCCGAGCTGGTGGAGCAACATCCGGCGCTGCAATTCCTAGCAACGACTTCGTCCGTGACGGTCGATCTGAGAACCCTGCAGGTGAAGATCAGCGCGAGTCTATTCGGTTTCTTTGCGGTGGCCTATCTGACGAGCTACCTGGCGGAGAGCTTGCGGAAAGCCGGGGCTGAGCTGCGCGATAAGAGCGGACAAGTCGCCAGTCTCCAGGCCAAGAACGAAAATATCATCAAGAGTATGCGCGGAGGCCTCTTAATCACCGATCTCGAGGGGACGATCGCCGAGTTAAACCCTGCCGGAGCAGAGATTCTGGGCCGCCAGACGGAAGACGTGCGTGGAAGCCGCATCGAAATGGTCTTGGGCTCCTTGCAGGGGGATGCCCCGTCCGTCCACGATGCCCGTTCCTTCCCCACCCGCCAGGAGATTACTTACCGACACCCCCACCGGGGAAGCCGCATCCTGGGTGTCTCCTCGTCGCCGTTGGTGGTGCCGGAAGTCGGCGTGGTTGGGTATGTTTATAGCTTCCAGGACCTCACGGAGGAGAAACGACGCGAGGGAGAATCCAGGACCAAGGACCGCATGGCGGCGCTGGGCCGTGTGGCGGCAGGCATCGCCCACGAAATCCGCAATCCCCTTGCCTCGATCGCGGGGTCTGTGAAGCTCCTGCGCTCTCTCAGCCAACTCGACGACGATCAAGCGGAACTGATTGCGATTGTGAGCCGTGAGTCCGAGCGACTCAACAAGCTGGTCTCTGATTTTCTGCTCTACTCACGCGAGCAACGATTTGAATTCCATCGTGCCGATGTCGTGAACCTGCTCGAAGAGACCCTCCTGCTGGTCGAGCATCATCCGCTCTTTGGGCCTCAATATCGCATTGAGCGCAAGTTTCCGCGCCGGGCGGCGATGGTATCGGTTGACGCGGACAAGCTTCGACAGGTCTTTTGGAATATTTGCGACAACTCACTCAAGGCGATGCCCAGGGGCGGAACACTCACGGCCCAGGCGGAAGAGGTGGGCGACAAAATCCGCGTGATTCTGGGCGATGAGGGCATCGGCTTCACAGGAGTGCAGCTCGAGAAAGTCTTTGAGCCCTTTCAATCTGGGTTCAGTAAGGGGACGGGGTTGGGGTTGGCCCTCGTTTATCAGATCATCCAGGGGCATCAGGGTTCCATCCAGGTCGATTCAAAGCCTGGAAAGGGGGCGCGCTTTGTGATCGAACTCCCACGCAGAGCCTCACGGCGGCTGTTTTCCAAGGCGGGAACCGCTCAGGCTGATGCCAAACCCCAGTAACCCGTGGGCGGAATTCTCCGCTGAGGAAAAACCGATGGCCCGACTCCTAGTTGTCGATGATGAGAAATCGCTGTGCCAACTGCTCGAAATCGCTTTCCGCAAAGACGGCCACCTTGTTGAAACGGTCTCCAGCGGCCAAGCGGCCAAAAAGAAAATTGCGTCGCAGGTCTACGACCTGATCATCTCGGATGTCCGCATGCCCGATCTGACGGGGATCGAACTGCTGGAGTTTGCCCGTGAAACGCGCAACCCGGCAGCCTTTCTCCTCATCACGGCTGTGCCCACGATGTCTACCGCCATCCAGGCTTTGAATCTGGGAGCCTACCGGTACGTTATCAAGACCGATAAGCTGGTGGAAGACCTGAAGCTGGCGGTGCAACGGGCACTGGAGGAGTTGGCCTTACGTGAAGAAAACATCCGCCTTCGCCGGGAGCTTTTGCGAGTGTTTGCCGCACAAAACATCGTCGGACGCAGCCGGTCCATTGAAGCTATTTTGGAAATGGTCCGGACGGTCGCTCCGACCACCAGTACGGTTCTGATTACCGGAGAAAGTGGCACGGGCAAGGAACTTGTGGCGCGCGCGATTCATGAAGCCAGCACGCGTCGGGAAAAGGCCTTCGTCTCGATTAACTGCGGGGCCTTTCCGGAAACGCTGTTGGAAAGCGAACTCTTTGGGTACCACAAAGGAGCATTCACCGGCGCTGATTCAAACCGGAAGGGCATTATTGAATCGGCGAATGGGGGCACCCTCTTCCTGGATGAAATTGGAGAAACGAGCCCGGGAATGCAGGTGAAGCTCCTACGGGTTCTCCAGGAGAGGACGGTGCGGCCTCTCGGCGGCAATATGGATGTCTCCGTCGACGTGCGCTTGATCGCTTCCACCAACCGCGACCTGAAGCAGATGGTTTCAAATGGCCAGTTTCGCGAAGATTTCTATTATCGAATCAGCGTCATCCCCATTCACGTACCACCCCTGCGAGAACGCGCCGAGGATATTGAGCCCCTGGCGCGACACTTCCTGCGCAAGTTTGCCCTCCAGATGGCAAAGCCTCTGAGTGATTTTGATTCCGAGGCCACGGAAGCTTTGAAACGCTGCAGTTGGCCAGGAAACGTCCGGGAGCTCGAAAACGCCGTCGAGCATGCGGTCGCCGTGAGTGAAGATCGGGATCGAATTGTCCACCTCACGCATCTTCCCGAGGCCGTGACCGGAACTGTCCTGCGTGGTGAGAAAGTAATTCAGATCCCCACGGAAGGCCTTGACTTCGAGACCCAGATTTCACAGGTGGAAAAGCAATACTTGTTGGCAGCACTGCGAGCAGCCGGAGGAGTTCGCCTGCACGCTGCAGATCTTCTTCATATGTCATACCGCTCCTTCCGACATTATGCAAAGAAGTATGGAATCTAGTGCCGTTCCAACTTAATCTCCCCCTCTGTGGCGCCTTTATTTTGGGCGGCCCGAAGGATGGCCCGGCGTAGAAAGGTTCGGAAGGACAAGTTGGAACGGCAGGAGCGGATTTTTCGGGGTCGCTCGACACGCGGCCAAAGGTGCGAAGCGGAGCGCGCAGGGTCAACCGTTCGCCTGGGACTGCGATTCGCAGCGCCGCGGTGCGCTGCACGCAGCGGACTGAAGTGGTAGAAGCGGAGAAGACTTGGGGAGGCGCAGTTTGGCGCGGGAAACCGAACCGATTGAAGTTAGGGTTTGTGCATCTTCGACAGAGCTTTCCGCTGCCCCAGTCTCCCAAAGGGCTGCAGCTCTCGCGTTGGTTGTGATTCTCGTCCTGGTGTTTCTGGCTTACCTCGACACTCTCTGGTTCCAGTTCGTTCACGATGATCAGTTCCAGATCGTTCGAAACACCTGGCTCCGATCCTGGCGATATCTGCCGCGGTATTTCACCGCCGATGTTTGGGCTTTCAACCATCCGGCCTTTCGGGGCACTTTCTACCGTCCTGTCTTTCTTCTTTGGTTCCGGCTTCAATATCTGGCGTTCGGGCTAAGACCTTGGGGATGGCATCTTTGTACGGTTCTCGCGCATGTCGGTGTAACAGCTCTTGTTTACTACACGTCGGTGCGTCTTTTGAAGGACCGTCTTGCCGCTCTATTCGCCACGCTCATTTTCGGCCTGCATCCGACCCATGCGGAAGGCGTTGCCTGGATATCGGGTGTCACCGAGCCCTTGTTTGCACTCTTCGCGATCTCCTCCTACCTTTGTTACCTGAAAAAGCGAACGGAGCGCCCGTATGCTCGAGCTTATCTTGCAGCTTCACTTGCTCTGTATGCGCTCGCGACGCTTGCCAAAGAGACTGCGGTCGTTCTCCCCTTGATTATCTTCTCCAGCGAATTCATCTGGAGTGCGCCAACCGCCACTTCACGATTGCGCGGGGGGTTCCAACGAGGTGTAGCGGCGCTGGCGGTCGTTACTCCCTACCTCGTACTTTCCGCGGCTTATCTGGCCCTGCGGGTCATGGCGCTGCAAGGGTTCCAGAACTCCATGGAATCACACAGGTTCTTCAGCATGGTCCTGACCTGGCCGTCCGTGCTCTGGTTTTACATCCGGCATCTGATTTGGCCGGTGCGACTAAGTCCGTTTTATGACATGGAGTATGTCGTCCGTGCGGGTGTCAGAAACGTTCTTTTGCCCGCCCTGGCGGTTTTGATAGTCGGTGCGGGTCTCTGGCTTTGGGGAAGGCGATCCCAGCAGGCTGCCCTTGCTACCGTTTGGTTGGTAGTGCCGATTCTTCCCGTGTTGAACCTGCAGGCTTTTGTCGAGGGGCACCTCGTGCATGACCGTTATCTCTATTTGCCCTCGTTCGGTTTCGCCCTGCTGGTCGCACTGGGCTTGCGGCGTCTACAGATAGGGTCTGCCAGACTTCTGGGTCAGCCCGCCCCACAAATCGCACTTGCGGTCGTTCTGGCCCTAGCACTTGCCACAAGTACCACCCAACAAACAGCTTGTTTCGCCACCGACACGACGTTCTTCGCCTACCTCATCTCCACGTCGTCCAAAAGCGAAAGTGCAAAGTTGAACCTCGCCGGACTGCTGGGGCATCAGGGCCACCTGGACGAAGCAATAAGGCTTTACCAGGAAGTCTGGTCGAGCGAGCCGGACAACTGGGAGGTTAACTACAACCTTGGGTATGCTTATTACTTGCAGGGGAAACTCCCAGAAGCAGACCGGTATCTGAGCCGCGCCGTGCAGATTGACGCGAGCCGGCCGGATGGTTTTTTTTATCTCGGTCTGACCAGATTGAAAATGGGAGACGTGAACGGCGCAGCCGCTGATGTCCAGCGGGCCATAACCATAAGGCCGGACGCAGAGCACTACCATTTTGCACTCGGAGCTATTTTGAGATTGCAGGGTAACCTTACGGGAGCGCTGTCGGAATTCCGAACTGAGCTCGAACTTGATCCTGACAATGCTGCCGCACGACAACAAGCTGCGGAGATCGAAGCAGTCCGGGGCGGAGGGCAGCCAGCAGCTCCGCCGGGCTCAACGCCTGTTCCTTTCAGTTCACCCCGCCATTGATTTGCCTCTTCCAGGATGCTTTTGTGGTTTTTGAGAAACCCGTCCCTTTCGAGATGCCTGGCAGGTGCAGCCGAAACGACGCGTGTGTCATTAGCGTACAGCCTGGAGCCTCAAACCTAGTCCCTAGGGAGACCCCCCGGCTCTGCCGGGGAGGCAGTAGAAGTTTGACAAATACCGGAGTCCATCGGGGAAACTCCTTAACGTGAGCCGCCAAAGCACACGAAAAGGAGCTCCACGATGGACGAAAAGGAAAGCCTAAACCATACGAAGTGGGAGTGCAAATATCATGTAGTCTTCATCCCAAAGTGTCGAAGGAAGACTTTGTACCAGGAACTGCGGCGGTATCTGGGGGAGGTATTTCGTCGGCTGGCAGAGCAGAAGGAGAGTCAGATTGAAGAAGGGCATCTGAGGCCGGATCATGTGCATATGATGATTGCGATTCCCCCCAAGTACGCGGTATCGCAAGTGATTGGATACATCAAAGGCAAGAGCGCGATCCATCTGGCGCGGGTGTACGGAGAGAGGAAGCGGAATTTCGTGGGTCAGCACTTTTGGGCACGAGGGTTCTTCGTGTCCACAGTGGGCCGCGATGAGGCCGTGATCCGCGAGTACATCCGGAAGCAGGAGCAAGAAGACAAGCGACTGGACCAGATGAACCTGTGGCGATGAGCGGCCACCGTCAAGGTGGCTCAACCAATCTGGGGCCGCGTTAGCGACCCCGCCTAGCCGCTTTGAGCGGCTCACAACTTAAAGCCCCCGGCTTTGCCGGGGGATACTTACTGTCGGGAACTCCTGCAGAACAGGCGCAGCAACAAGAACGGGTGTTGCAGTTCCTCAAGGAGGTGCGAGACCTCACCGACATCCGGACTGCCGACAGCCCACCTTTCCGTGTGCGAGCGCGTGTTGAGGCGGCTCCGTTGAAGCCCGGAATGAAACCTTCTCATGGGACATTGCTTCTGAGCTGGCTTGCTCCTGCCCAGTGGCGGGAGGAGATCACCTTTCCGGGCTACAGCCAGGTGCGAATAGCCTCTCAGGGAAAGCTTTGGACAGCACGTGACGCCCCCTTTGAGTCCGTACGCGCTTACCAGTTGGAAGAACTGATAAACCTCCGATCGCAATGGACTCTGAGACAGGGCGAATCCGCTAGAGAAGAGAATAAGGAAAAGAAGCAGAAGGGGTCTGTCATGCGCTGCATTGAGGTGAAGGGTTATCTCGAGCCCGGACGTGAACTATGCTCGGATGCGGAATCGTTGGTCCCGCTCGCGACTAGGGCTGTGGCTTCGCATCTGACTTCCTACGAATACGGCGACTATGCGCCATGGGGCAGCAAGCAGTTTCCCCACTTGATGCGCGCCTACGAAGGCAAGAATCTCGTAATTGAGGCGCGACTAGAGGAACTAGCACTGATTTCAGAACCGCCGGCCTCCCTGCTTTCCCTTCCGGCCGGAGCCACTGCCTGGGACTGGTGTGATAATGCCGAGCCCGCGAAGGCGCTTGACAAGACTGCACCACACTACCCGCAGGCGGCCCGCCAAAGCGGGCGGGAGGCTGACGTGTCCGTCTATGCCGTTATTCCCACAGATGGCTCGCCGCAGCACCTTACGGTCGTGAGGTCAGCGGGTCCCGATTTTGACGCCTCAATTCTGGCTGCCGTTGCCCGTTGGCGATATCGGCCCGGGATGTGTGGAGATAACCCGATCACCACCGAAACAGTCATTGATGTTGCATACAGGCTGCGGTAATAACCGGTAGGTGGTCTTCTAATCCGCGGCCATCCATTGGAGCGATTTCGTTTCGGCGCTGTCCCCCGATCCGCGGGCGTTGCAGGCCGTCGTAGGCGCAGCAGCCCGCTTGGCGCAGATCTCCGCCTTTGACGCCGACACCCCTTGAGTGCAAGCCTCAAAGCTACCTCTTTATTATCAGCGATTACGTGGACAATTTAATGTAATACTTTAAGTCGTCACTATGGCTCCCGCCAGGGTGTGAAAAACACCTCTTTGGCTGCCACCTCCTCTGCCTGGACCGGCCGCGTGGTCACCTGGGTCGAGGTGAAAACGAGTTTGCGGTCGGCTTTGCGGCCTGGCTTCCTAACTGCCCCTCGACCTCCGCAAGCAGCGCACGGGTTTGAGCGTCCTGCGGGTCTGCGGCGAGCGCCGCTTCCAACTCCTGCCGCGCCTCCGCGAGTTTCCCTGCCTGTTTCAGCACCAGCCCCAGCCCCAAGTGATACCCATGACCGTGGGGGCGCACGAGCAAGGCCGTGCGAATGGCTCCCTCCGCCTCGGCCAGCCGGTTGAGGTGCATCCACGCCAGCCCCAGGTACAAAAACTGGTCGCCGTCCGTGGGATCCGCGGCAGCGCTCCGCTCAAAGTAACGAACAGCCTCCGCGAAGTTGCCCTGCTGGTAATAGCGATACGCCAAGTTAACGTTCGCCCGCCAGAAGTCAGGATGGCTCTCGAGCACCTGCCTGTAAAGCGCCTGGGCGGCCGGAACCATGCCGCGTTCCGCCGCCGCAGCGGCCAAGCTGGTAGTCGCGGAAACATTCTGGGGGGCGATTTCGTGTGCATGAAAGTTCAGGGAGAGATCGTCCGACCAGCAGAGGCTCTGGCGTGCGGTCGCGAAGGCCATGAGAACAGAAAACGCTACTCCCAGGGCGGCGGCCCAGGAGGACCGCGCCAGCAGGCGGGCGTGGCGGAATCCTGCCTGTCGCCACGCCAAAGCCACCAGGATCGAAAAGCCCACGGACGGGAGGTAGAGATAGCGGTCGTGCGCGATTTCGCCCTCGGGAAGCAGCCGAAAGTTAAGGACAGGAAGAATCGCCAGCGCCATCCAGAGGCTTGCGAAAGCCCAGGCGCGCGATCCCTCTGGCGCAGGGCCGCGGGTCCGGCGGTGCCAGAAGACCAGAACCGCGACCACCGCAACCAGCACGACCAACGGCAATATGAACCCTCTGAAGCTGGGGGCGGAAACATAGGGCGTGTCGTAGTAGCAGCTCAGGCGGGCCGGCCAGACCAGCAGGCGCAAGTAGAAAAGCCCTACGGAGGGGATGGTGAGGATTGCAGTCGAGACCGGTAGCGGCGTGACGGTGTGGGCGAACCCTCTGACCGCCCAGACGCGCAGTGGCAGGTAGGCGAGGGTCACAGCAAGAAAGGAAGCCACCGCCACAAGCGCCGCGCGCAGCCTTGCGCCCGGGCGGGTTTCCCCACCGTCCACCGCCGCGTAGATCCAGGCGAAGGCGGCGACGAAGACCGGCAGCATCAAGCTGCTCTCCTTCGAGAGCAAGGCCGCGCCATAAAGGGTCAATGACGCGGCAAGCCACCTGAGCCTCGGTCCATGTTCGCGGCTGCGCAACCAAGCGAGAAAGGCAGCCAGCACGAACAGGGTCGAGAGCGGTTCGGCAACCCCGGAGATGTAGGCGACGGCCTCGATGTGAACGGGGTGCAATCCGAATACTAGCGCGCCCGCAGTCGCCACCCCTTTGTCCCGCGTGAGCCGGAAGCCCAGGCGGAAGACGAGGTAGGTCACCGCCAGGTGCGCCGCCACCGAAGTGAGATGCCATCCCCAGGCGCGCAGACCAAAAAGCACTTCGTTCAGGCGTAGCCAGAGGAGGAACAAGGGCCGATAATAATTTGAGAGCAGATGCGGGTACAGATAACTCCAGACGTGCGAGGTGAAATAGCTCGGCAGGTAGCGCCAGGCGCGAATCGCGTCGTTCCCGACGATGCCGGCTTTGTCGTCGAAGACGAACCCAAAACTCAGCGTGGCAGCGTAAGCAATAAACGTGGCCGTGAGGATCCCCGCCACGGCCAGGCCGCTCGTCCAAGGAGAATCGCCCTCCAAGTACCCTTCCCACCCGCGTTTTTGGGGATCGTTGTCAGTACCCATCTTTGCCGGCATCTAACATAACCCAAACTGCGCCGGATCTTGCAGAGATTCACCTGCCGCGAACTTGAGGAACGCGGCCTCGCACCGGCGCCGTTTCGCTCGCTCCTCTGGCTGCTTCCACCCGCACGGGTGACCCCCGTGCGCGCCATGTCGACGCGCCGACAGAGAGAGAACAGCGATGAGTGACAAGCGAGCAGTGACGAGCAGGACCAGGACGAGCTTGACCCAGGCGGAACAGAGCGCCAAGCCGGGCCTAGAAAAGAAGGGCCACGAACCTCCTGGAGATCCGCGACCTCATGGATAAACTTAAAGTGTTACTTTAATTTGGGCGGTTCCCAGCTCTTCCCTTTAGCCGAGCGCCAATGCGAGCGCCCCTGCCCGAACACCCAACCGCCCACACCTGAAACCTGACACCTGCCTCACGCCGTCGTGTAGCCTTTCTCCATTTGCTTCTTCACGGCCGCTTGGGCTGCCGCTAGGCGCGCAATAGGCACACGGTAAGGCGAGCAGCTCACGTAATTCAGGCCCGCCTCCGCGCAAACCTCGATTGAAGCCGGATCACCGCCGTGCTCGCCGCAAATGCCCACCTTGAGCTTGGGGCGTGCTGCGCGGCCTTCCTTGGTACCGAGCTTCATCAGGCGGCCGACCCGCTTCGGGTCCAGCACTGCGAAGGGGTCCGCCGGCCAGATCTTCGCCTTCACGTAAGCGTTGATGATCTTGGCGCAATCATCGCGGGATATCCCGAACGTGGTCTGCGTGAGGTCATTGGTGCCGAAGCTGAAGAACTCCGCTTCCTGCGCGATCTCGCCCGCCGACAATGCCGCCGCCGGCAGCTCGATCATGGTACCCACCAAGTACTTGACCTCCACGGCCTTCTTCTTGAAAACCTCTTGCGCGACGCGGTTCACGATCTCCTTCTGCGCCTGCAACTCCTTTACATCGCCGACGAGGGGGATCATGACTTCAGGTTCCACTTGAATTCCCTGCTTCTGGCAGTCGCAGGCCGCTTCGAAGATGGCGCGCGCCTGCATCTCGCTGATTTCAGGATACATGATGCCCAGCCGGCAACCGCGCAAGCCAAGCATGGGATTGAATTCATGTAGTCCTTCAACTACTTCCAGTAACTTCTTGAGCCGCGCGGTCTTAGGGCTCTTCTTTCTCCGCGCTTCCAGGATCGCGATCTCCACCATCAACTCTTCCCGCTTGGGTAGGAACTCGTGCAGCGGCGGGTCGAGTGTCCGAATGGTGACCGGCAACCCGTCCATGGCCTTGAAGAGCCCGAAGAAGTCCTTGCGCTGCATCGGCAGGAGCTTCGCCAAGGCCGCGCGTCGTTCTTTCTCGTACTTGGCTGCTTCCTTGGGATCCTGTGTATCTTTGCAGGCCATAATCATGCGCTGCACGTGCGGCAGCCGGTCCTTGGCGAAGAACATATGCTCAGTGCGGCAGAGGCCAATGCCTTCCGCGCCGAAACGGCGAGCCACCAAGGCGTCGCGCGGGATATCAGCGTTGGCGCGCACGCCCAGTTCGCGCGCTTCGTCGGCCCACTTCATGAATTCCGCGAAGGCGCCGCTGTGGGGATCGGGCTCGACTAAGTCCGCTTTGCCCAGGATGACGCGGCCAGTGGACCCGTCGAGTGAAATCCAATCACCTTCCTTGACGATGTTCGGGCCCACCTTGATTTGGCGCTTCTTTTCGTCCACTTCGGCTTCGCCGCAGCCCGCCACGCAGGGCTTGCCCATGCCGCGGGTCACCACGGCGGCGTGCGAGGTCATGCCGCCGCGCGAGGTGAGAATACCCACGGCCACTTCCATGCCGTGAATATCGTCGGGGACGGTTTCGGCACGCACCAGAATCACCGGCGCGGCCTTCCCTCTCACCACCGCCTCATCGGCCGTAAAGACCACGCGTCCCACAGCCGCTCCAGGCGAGGCCGGCAGGCCCCTGGCGATCACCTTCAGCGGCTTCGACTCATCGAGCACGGGGTGCAGTAACTGGTTCAACTGCTCGGGCTCGACGCGCAGCAGGGCTTCCTTGGGCGCCAGTAGACCTTCTTGCACCATTTCGACGGCAATCCGCACCGCCGCCGGCCCCGTGCGCTTGCCGTTGCGGGTCTGCAGCATGTAGAGCTTGCCCTCCTGAATGGTGAACTCGAAATCCTGCACGTCTTTGTAATGCTTCTCGAGCCGCGTGGTGATTTCGTGGAGCTGGTGGTAAACCTCGGGCATGATCTGCTCGAGTTCCTTGATCGGAACCGGCGTGCGCACGCCTGCCACCACATCCTCGCCCTGGGCGTTCATCAGAAACTCGCCGTAGAACTCCTTGGCGCCCGTGGCCGGATCGCGCGTAAAGCCCACGCCCGTGCCGGAGGTGTCGCCCATATTGCCGAAGACCATGGTCTGTACGTTCACGGCCGTCCCCAGGTCATCGGAAATCTTGTTCAGGCGCCGATAGGTCTGGGCGCGCGGGTTGTACCAGGAGCGGAAAACCGCCTCGATGGCCATGTTCAGTTGCACCAGGGGATCCTGCGGGAAGTCCTTGCCGGCTTCCCTGCGTACGACCTTCTTGTAGTCGGCAATGACGGCTTTCAGGTCATCGGCCGTCAGGTCGGTGTCGAGCTTCACGCCCTTTTTCTTCTTCTGGCCGTCGAAAACGTGCTCGAACTTGGCTTTGGGGATCTCCATCACCACGTTGCCGAACATCTGGATGAAGCGCCGGTAGCTGTCGTAAGCGAAGCGCAGGTTGCCGGTCTTGCGCGCGAACACCTCGACGACCGTGTCGTTCATGCCCAGGTTCAGGACGGTGTCCATCATGCCAGGCATGGAAAACTTGGCGCCCGATCGCACCGAAACCAGCAGCGGCTTCTCCGCATCGCCGAGTTCCTGCCCCAGCAGCGCCTCGAGTTTCGCCAATGCCTCGTCTTTCTGGGCCAGGATCTCAGGCGGCGTCTGGTTGTGGTTCTGGAAGTAAAGCCGGCAGGCGGAAGTCACAATGGTGAATCCCGGGGGAACCGGCAAGCCCGCGTTGGTCATTTCGGCCAGGCCGGCGCCCTTGCCGCCCAAGGCGTCCTTCATGGCCCCGTGGCCATCAGCCTTCCCACCTCCGAAAAAATACACGTACTTCTCCATGATTGCTCCTTTCGAGTTGTCAGGTCTCAATTGTCAATCGTTAGTTCAAAGTCAAAAGTTGAAATTCCAAAGGCGCTACTTGCTCGCGGTCCGTATCGGTTTTTAGCAAGTAAATGGCCGAAGATTGTGCCCCAATTCCCGCGGTCTTTCAACGGGCAACTGAGCGCTGTCGCGGACGCATCTAGTCTTTCCGCCCCAGGAGGGCGGGGCTTCAGTCCCGCCGCAACGCCGTCCCCTCACCCCCGCCCCTCTCCCGCGCGCGGGAGAGGGGGGACCGCGAAGTGGGGGTGAGGATCTAAACGGCGGGGTTAAGACCCCGCCCTCCTACGAGTCCGACACGCTTGTCGGTCTGGCACGAAGCACCATTAGCCCTACGGCTCGTTTCTTGCCGATGTCGACGCGTCGACATTCAAGAACACTGGCGAGTGGCCAGTGAGCCAAGCTCCCCCGCCCGTCTGCTCGTCACTTGTCACTGGTCGCTCGTCACTGTTTTTGAGCTATTTCCGCAAAATCCGCTATGCCAGCGAACAGCTCGTCCAGCTTCTTTAGCAAGCGCAAGCGGTTCTGGCGAATTTCCCGGTCCTCCGCCATGACCAACACTTTGTCGAAGAAGCGGTCGACGGCTGGCCGCAGGGTCGAAATCGCTTCCAGGGCCTGCCGATACTGGCGTTCCTCCCGGTATCGCGCCACTTCCCCGGCGATGCCGCGATAGGCCTGGTCAAGCTCGATTTCCTGCGGTTCCTTCAAAAGACTCGTGTCAACCTCGCCAGGTCGCCAGTCGGCTACCGTCGCCGACTTCGTCAGGATGTTCCGGATACGTTTCGCGGCCGCGCAGACAGCTTCAAAGTCCTCCCCACCCCGCAGCGATTCCAGAGCCTCGACGCGCTCCGTAGCATCGAGGGGGTTGTCCCAACTGGCAGCCGCGGCCAGGACTGCTCGCACGGTATCGTACCGGAAACATCGAATGTTTTCGAGATAATACTCCAGGCGCTCACGAAAGAACTCGTGCACAGCCGGCAAGGTACGACTCCAGGGGACTTCCGTAAGAATACCTTCTTCCGCATGGCCGGCGAGGTACTCATGAAACTTTTGGATCAAGCTCCACAACGAAATAGATATCTTAAATTCAAGTAAAACTTTAATTATCCCATTCCCTTGCCGACGCAACGCGAACGGGTCACCCGAACTCGTCGGTTGATGCTCGACGGCGAAGCCTGCGACCACGCTGTCAAGCTTGTCGGCCAGCGACACCAGCGCGCCGACTAGGGTGCGCGGCGACTGCCCTTCCGGTCCCAAAGGCAGATAGTGGTCGTAAATGGCGGTGGCAACTTCGTCAGATCTTCCTTGAGCTTTTGCGTAGAGCCCCCCCACCACCCCTTGCAGTTCCGGGAATTCCTGCACCATCTGGGTGGTCAGGTCCGCCTTGCACAGATCTACCGCACTGAACACGTTTTCCCATTCGTGGGGAGCGACGAGTTTCTTCTCTTGAAGTGCCTCGAAGATGACTCGTGCAACCTTAGCCATCCGCGCGACCTTGTTCGCGTAACTGCCGAGCCCCGACTGAAAGGTAATCGTGTGAAGCAGAAGGCCACGTTCCAACAAGGTCTTCTTCTGGTCGGCGTTCCAAAAGAACTCCGCGTCGCGGAAGCGTGCGGTCAGCACGCGCTCGTGCCCCTGGCGAATCAGGCCCCTCGCGTCCGAGTCCATGTTGAGCACGGCGACAAAGTGCGGACGCAGGTTCCCCTGCCCGTCCTCCACGGCAAAGTACTTCTGGTGGTCGCGCATCACGGTGATCAGGATTTCGCGCGGCAAGTGAAGGAACCGCTCTTCGAAGCCCCCGAGCATGGGCCTGGGCCACTCGGTGGAGTTCGCGATCCAATCAGCCAACCACTCATCCTGGACGATCTTGAGCGAGGCTTTTTCAACCAGCGCTTGAGCTTCCCGAATGAAGCTCGCCCGGCGCCGCGCAGGATCAATCTCCACATGTGCTTGCGCCAATTTCTTCGTGTAATCCATGAAGCCTGCAACGCGTAGCGGCCTCGCGCTTTTGGCGCGATGCCCGAAGGTGAAATCCCCGGACTTTACGCCCAGGATTTCGAAGTCGACCGGCTTCGCCTGCTTCCCTTCTCCCAAGACAGCCAACACCCAGCGAATGGGCCGCACAAAGCGCGGCGCCGACTTCTCCGTCCAGTACATGCTCTTCGGGAAGGTCAGGCCCAGGATGGCTTGCGGCAAAATCTCCGGCAGGATCTCGCGGGCAGGACGGCCCCGGGTGGTTTTCCGCAGCGCCAGATACTCCCCTTTGGGAGTGATCACCCGGGTCAAATCCTTCAGAGGGACTGAGTTCTTCTGCGCGAAGCTCTCCGCCGCCCGCGTGTAATCCCCTTCTGCATCGACCGCCACCTTGACGGGCGGTCCGACGATCTCTTCGATCTTGTCCGGCTGCTGAGCCAACAAGACCGGAACGTGGATCACTAGGCGACGCGGCGTGGAATACGTCCCCAGGGCCGATTCACGAATCGGGGGCTCATCATTGGCTGGCAGCAGCCGGGCTTCGCTGAGGGCCGCCTGGACCCGTTCGCCCAAGCCCTTCTAGGCGTCGCGGAGGAAGCGCGCGGGGATTTCCTCGCAGCCAACTTCGAGCAGCAGAGGCAGCGCGGCCACGCCAGGTGCCGTCATGCTGGCACCTCCATATAACCGTCATTCCCGCGTAAGCGGGAATCCACTGTAGGGAACCGAGCCTGGACCCCCGCCTGCGCGGCGGTGACGGCCCGAGCTAGCGCCATCGCGCTCGCTTGGCCATTCCCGCCCAGGTTGGAATCCAGTGTATGTGGTGCGGTCACGCCGACGCCTCCGCGGCAGGTTGCCGCTCGAGGTAGATGGCCGAGACTTCGCAGGCCAGCTTGCGCACGCGGGCGATGAGCGCCACGCGCTCGGTTACGCTAATGGCGCCGCGCGCGTCGAGGATATTGAACAGGTGCGAGCACTTCAGGCAGAGGTCATAAACCTTGCGAAGCGGAAAGCGTTGTTGACTTAAAGTAATACTTGAAATCATCGCCACATCTCTTTTGGGCGCTTTATCTTGCTCCTCGCTCCGGTTTCGCGGATACTCGTCCAGCAGGCGTGCCGCCTCGGCTTCGTAGAGGTCCAGGAGCTTGCGGCAGGTCGCGGCGCCAGCGGATTCGAAGTCGTAAACCGAAAACTCCAGTTCTTCCGTGCGCCGCATGTCGCCATAGGTCACGGTCTCATTCCAGCGCACCTCGTAAACGTCCTCGACGTTCTGGAGGAAGGCCGCAATGCGCTCGAGCCCGTAGGTCAGCTCGACGCTAATGGGCTCCAGATCCACGCCGCCCGACTGCTGGAAGTACGTGAACTGAGTGATCTCCAAGCCATCGAGCATGACCTGCCAGCCGATGCCCCAGGCGCCCAGTGTAGGGGCTTCCCAGTTGTCTTCCTCGAAGCGGATGTCGTGGTGGCGAATGTCGATTCCCAGCGCCCCCAGGCTTTCCAGATACACGTCCTGGATGCGCTCGGGCGGCGGCTTCAGGATGACCTGCATTTGCGTGTGCTTGAGCAGGCGGTTGGGATTTTCACCGTAGCGGCCGTCCGCGGGGCGGCGGGAGGGCTGCACGTACGCCACGCGCCAGGGCTCGGGCCCCAAGACCCGCAGGAAGGTTTCCGGGCACATGGTGCCCGCGCCCACCTCGACGTCGTAAGGCAAGGCGATGACGCAACCTTGCCGCGCCCAGAATTCGCTGAGGCGGAAAAGCATGGCCTGAAACGTGAGCGGCCCGGCAACCTTGCGGGGCGATTTGTCCCTAGGTGGCATTGAGCTTCGTTCTCGCGATAGGTGGTCAGCTTTCAGCTATCAGCAGTCAGCTTTCAGCTCTTAAGAGTCAGCTTTGGTCTGCGTCGTTAGGCGCGCCCTGGGCTTTAAGCTGACCGCTCACTGCTGAACGCTGAACGCCTCAAACTTCCTCCCCCATCATCTCCCGCGTGATGAGTTTCCGTTCCACCTGGGTTTCGATGATCTCCTCGAAAAACCCCCGCGCCTCGCGGCAGCCGGGCGGAGCCTTTTCCTGCGCCAGCCACCGATCGAGCGGCACGTGGCAGGCGGTTCGCACCATGGCCAGCGCCGTGCCGGAGACCTGCTGTTTGGCTCCCGGCAACCGACACTCGCGGCAAAGCAAGCCCTCCGAACCCGGCCCGTAGTACCCGCCTTCTTCCCCCAAGGCTCGGCCGCAGGCGGAGCAGCTTTCGAGGTCCGGCAAAAAGCCGCCCAACCGCAGCATCCAGTAATCGAAATAGAGCAGCGGCCGGTTGACCTCCCCGGAACGCTTCAAGGCCCGCAGCACGGTCAGCAGCAGGCGGAAAGCACGCTCATTTGCCTCGCGTTCAGGGAGCATCCGCTCGGCCACCTCCGCCAGGTATTGCGCGGCGAGCTGCACGTGGTAGTCCTTCTGCATGTCGAAGAAAGACTCCAGGAGCTCCGCGGAATTCAGGTGCAGCAAGTCGCGGTTTTCCCGCTCGAAGATCCACAGCCGCACATAGCTGAGAGGTTCGAGCGTGCCGCCGTAGCGGCTCTTGGGACGCAGGGCGCCCCTGGCCACAGCCCTCAGCCGGCCCAGTTGTCGGGCAAAGAGCGAAGCGATCTTATCAGCTTCACCCAGGCGGTAGGTTCTGAGGACAATGGCTTCCGTTTCGAGCAGAGGCATGCGATGGCCAATGTCGACGCGCCGACAAATGCATAAAGTTAGCATACGCGCCCGCCAGCGGAAAGAGAAAAAGCTGTGGGCAGTCTATGGCTCAGGCGAAGAGCACGAGGGCGCCTGGTCGCGCAGGATGGTTTCCCTGCATCTTGGGGTCCTTGCGGTGAAGGCGGCCACTGTTTGACAGCACGAGGGCACCAGGCCGAACTTCGCACCCCGGACGACGAGGGCTTCACAGGCTGCAGAAAAAACCTTCTCTGTCGTCGTCCTGAGCCCATTCGCCGTCATCCTGAGTTCCGATCTGATCGGGACGAAGGATCTTTGTCATTTCGCTCAGGGTAAACTGCGCGAAGGACCTCGCTCGGCGCATTCTCAGGGAAATACGACATTCTTCGTCGCCGGAGTTTACCCTGAGTGTGGCGAAGGGGCTCCTCAGAATGACAATCCCGAAGCGTTCTTCCGCAGCCTGTTCACCCCCGCCCTTCCAGCCGCCGGGAAAAGGGCATCCTGGAGTGAGAAATTCGGGCTAGGAGCCCAGCGGGTCGGGCACCCCGCGAGAAGGCCCAGCAGACACAGACCGCGCCCAGGAGAGGCGAGCTGCGTCCGGCTTCTGCGGGCAGGTTTTCCTCAACTCATGCCGCGAGTCGGTGCTCTGCTTTGACTATATGTTTCATTTAGTTATGAAACATCTGGAAGGTTAAACTTGAGATTTGTGGAAATCTCCGGGCGTTTTGTGGAAAAAAGATTATGTTAACTACAGCAGCCCGAACGGCAACATTATCAGACACGCATGTCCGAAACTCGGCCCGCTTCCCCTCCCCACGACGCGAAGCAGCCGGACGCAACGTGAACGCCGCGTCCGGCGGGAACGGATTCACCCAGCCCGCCCCGGGTCGGAGGTGGCGGCACTACGTGCCTGCCATCTACGCTTCTCCCCGCAAGCGGCGGCACACTGCCACAGTCCAGTTTGCCTGGGACACATGAGGGTTTACGACCCCTGCGGAACCAACGTTGAGCTGGCCATTGGGAGCGTGCTCCAGGGCACCTGAGGGAGAGACCCAGCACCAAATTCAACTCTAGTGCGTTGATAGCGTGCCCATGAAGTCGATGACGCAATGCTGGACCTTGCCGTCACAGGCGACATTGATCTCGCGGTCATTGCGCCACTCTATCTGGAGCCTGGAATTGCAGCCGTCCGAAACAGGCAAAACGGATGGCTTGATTCCTTCGCCGGCGATTACCAAGAAGAACCTCACGTTCTGCTCGCCGGCATCCATGAGGGTGTTATCTACGGATTTCCAGTCATAGATGCGATCAATAAACGCGACACGCTTGCTGTCCGGGGCCCAAAAGAACGCACCGTAGAATTCGTGGATGTTCCGGTACAGACCTCCCGATTCTTGTATGGTGTGTGGCTCCAGTCTTGTGCCGTGGGGACCCGGGGAAGACACTGCGCTCGTCACCGCATGAGGTGGATACACCGTCTTGCCGTCGATCTGCAAGTAACTCGAGTGCCCAAAGGGCGGAGAGAAATGCGGAATCCAACCGTGGTAGGCCAAGTGGGAGTTGTCCGGAGACCAAGCGAAGCCAAAGCCCAGCCAGTGCCGCAGCGCTTGCCCGCTTTCCTGATCCAGTTCGCTGTACTCACTCAGCGAAGGGCTGACGTGGCAATCGACCCCCAGGCGCCTCCGATCAATGAAGTCGATCCTGTTTACCGAGTTGCAGCCGTCCCAATCCTTGGTAGGTGCTAGCGAGAATTCTTTCAGAACCGCGCCGTTGGGATCGCATAGAACCAGCTTCGGTTCGCATTGGCCGACCTGAGGACAGAACCGGAAGTAGGCAATGCGTTCGTGATCCTGTGACCATGTCGGCGCACTGGCGAATTCGGGTCCATGCGTCAACGGTTCGCGCCTTCCGTCCACCCAGACAAGCCAGATCTGCTGGTCTTCAGGTGACACCTCGAGTGATTGAGCCGCCAGAGGCAAGCTCAGGACGTGGAGCGCTGCAAGCCAGGACAACCATCGCGCCATGCGTCGGAATGATACCACAGCGAACCAAACCGACCACCGCACCTGGTGGAGTGCGTCTTCCCTTCCCTTGAAGGCCTGAGGCGGGTTTGCTATAGTCAAACGCCATTGCCGGTCGGTTCCGCGAATTCCGCTCGCCCTGAGGCACGGTTCAGCCTTGGCGAGCCCGGGGGTACTGTCATCATGGCTCCACCAAAAGTCTACAAGAACTTCATCAACGGGGAATGGGTCGTGTCGGCGAGCGGGCGCACGTTCGAGAATCTAAACCCCGCCAACCGGAATGAGCTCATCGGGCTCTTCCAGAAGTCCAGCTCACAGGACGTAGACCAAGCCATCGCCGCAGCCCAGCAGGCCTACATATCGTGGAAGAACACGCCCCCACCCAAACGCGGCGAAATCCTCTATCGCGCGGCGCGCCTGCTGGCGGAACGCAAAGAGGGTTTTGCCGAATTGATGACGCGCGAGATGGGCAAGGTCCTGGAGGAAACGCGCGGCGACGTGCAGGAAGCGATCGACATGACGTTTTACATGGCGGGCGAAGGGCGGCGGCTGTTCGGGCAAACCACCACTTCCGAGCTGCCCAACAAGTTTTGCATGACCGTGCGCAGTCCGATCGGCGTGTGCGCGCTCATCACGCCCTGGAATTTCCCTATGGCCATTCCCTCCTGGAAAATCATGCCGGCCTTGATCTGCGGCAACACGCTGGTGATAAAGCCGGCCACCGACACGCCGCTGTCCACATACAACCTGGTGCAGGTTCTGGAGGAGGCGGGTGTGCCGCGCGGTGTGGTGAACCTGGTGACGGGCGCCGGAGGCGAAGTCGGCAACCAACTGATGACCCACGGCGACGTGCGAGTGGTTTCCTTCACCGGCTCGACGGAGGTGGGACGGAAGGTTTCGGAAGCCTGCGCCGCGCGCTTCAAGCACTGTTGTCTCGAAATGGGCGGCAAGAACGTGATCATGGTGCTGGAGGACGCGAACCTGGACCTGGCCGTGGACGGCGCCGTGTGGGGCGGCTTCGGCACGACCGGCCAGCGCTGCACGGCGTCGAGCCGGGTGGTCGTGCACAAGCACGTCTACAGAGAGTTCGTCGACCGCTTCGTCGCGCGCGCGCGGGCGCTGAAGGTGGGGAACGGGCTGGACCCCACCGTGCAGATGGGGCCGCTCATCAACGAGGCGCAACGCAAGACCGTGGAGGCGTACGTGGAGGTCGGGAAAAACGAGGGCGCGAAGCTCCTCTGCGGCGGGGAGCGCCTGAGGGACGGCGAGTACGACCGTGGCTGGTTTTATGCTCCTACGATTTTCGGCGACTGCGACCCCAAGATGCGCATCGCCCAGGAGGAGATCTTCGGCCCCGTGGTCTCCGTGATTCCCTGCGACGGCCTGGACCAGGCCATCGAGATCGGAAACGGCGTCGTCTACGGTCTTTCTTCCTCGCTGTATACCCGAAATATCAATAACGCCTTCAAGGCAATGCGCGAAATGGAAACGGGCATCTTCTATGTGAACGCTCCGACCATCGGCGCGGAAACGCACCTGCCCTTCGGGGGGACCAAGCAGACCGGCAACGGGCACCGTGAAGCGGCGACCGCGGCGCTGGATTTTTATTCGGAGTGGAAATCCGTTTACGTGGATTATAGCGACAAGCTGCAGCGCGCGCAGATCGATACGTAGCCCGAGCGGCGCGCTCTCCCCTGACTACAATTCCCCCACGGCGCTGTGGCCCGCGCCGCTGGTTGTGGGCCACGTGCGAACATCATGCCCAGCGCCCTCTCGCAACACCTCAAGGCCACGGAGGGCGGTCGTGTGCATCCTGGGAATGGAACTCATTTCTCTTGTGGGGGCGTTGCTTCCCGGAAAGCGGTAGGCGTGGTAGGTTCGGCGGCAGGATCGCCCTTGGCGGTATTGGGGGCGCTGGCGCGCGCCAAGTCGGGGTCGAGCTCAGCCGGCAAAGGGTGCGGACCTAGGCCGAGCTTCATGAGTGATTTGGCCTCCGGGAGACCGGTAGCGGGAAAACCATGCTCTTTCTGGTAGCGCAGCATGGCAGCTCGGGTGTGATCGTCCCAGCGCGCGTTCGGGTCTCCTTGGAGGTAACCCTCGCGGATAAGCGCCTGCTGGATTTCCTGCACGCGGCCCGGCTCCAGGTGGAGCCGCGCCAAACGCTGCCGGCCGGAGAGGGGGCGGCGCCTCCTGCTTCGCGCCTTGCTCCTGCGCACGGTGGAGGCCTTCTGCGTGGCCGTTGCGCCGGTAGCGAGGGTCGCCGGGTTTTTCACAGTGGTTGCAGCAGTTGTGCGGGTCACCGGATTTTTTGCTGCGGGGGTTGTAGTCGTGCGATGTGTCGCCGCGGCGGACTTCTGGGGAAGAGGCTTCCTCGCGGTTTCAGGAGTCGAGGCTTGGGCGGCGTGCAAGGAAGGCGCGGACAAGCAGGCGCCTGTCAGCAGCACCACCAGAAGGCCGCCAGTCTTGTGACGGCGAAAGTTCAACCCGCTCCTTCCTCCATCCTGTTCCCGTGACCGCCTAACGAAGTCCCAAGCTTGTTCTGCCCACACGGCGCTTGGGTCGACTGCGCACGCTTTCGAGAGGCGCCCAACCCGGCAGGCACGCGCCTAGGGCAGGCGGTCCGCCAGGAAGAGCGTCGAGAACGTACGCGGACCACTGCGGCGCGCCACCAGCAGAAGCACGTCACTGCCCGACTTCAACTGGGCCTGCAACCTGTTGTAGTCGTCAACGGAAGCGACCGGGTGACGATTGATGCTCAGGATGACGTCGCCGCGCTCCACGCCCAAGTCGGAAGCAAAGCCGCCCGCCTGAACGTCGGCAACCAGTACGCCCTGTTTGGAGTCGAGGTGCAGTTGATCGGCAAGGTCCTGCGCCTGGTCACGCGTGAGGTTCTTGACTGCCAGGCCGAGAACGCCGCTGCTTTGGGGGCCGGCATCCTCGCCGCTTTCTTCTTCGCCACCTGGGCGATTCTCACCGATGATCTGGTTGCGGTCGCCAACCTCTATTTCCGTCGTAGCACGCTTGCCATCGCGGAGGTACTCCACGCGTAACTTCTTGCCGACCTCCGTATCCGAAACAATGGAAACGAGCTCGTCACCGCTCTGCACGGCTTGACCGTTCACGCTCACAATCACGTCACCACGTTTCAGGCCGGCGCGGTCGGCTGGGGTGCCGGCCTGGACGCTGTCGACGATGATGCCATGGTCCGTGCCAAAGCTCCGTAGCAGCGCGGGGTTGGCTTGCGCTTGGAACTGCACGCCGATGGCGCCACGTTTTACCGCGCCGCTGGTAATTAAGGCATTGTAAACCTTGCGCGCGGTGTTGGAGGGAATGGCAAAACCCACGCCGTCGTAACTTCCCCGGCGCGTGGCGATGGCGGTGTTGATGCCCACCACCTGGGCAGCCAGGTTCACCAGGGGCCCGCCGCTGTTGCCGGGATTGATGGCAGCGTCGGTCTGGATGAAGCGCTTGAACTGCCCCTGGGTTCCGCCTTCGATGTCGCGGCCCTTGGCGCTGACGATGCCCGCGGTCACCGTGGAGTCGAGACCGAAGGGACTACCCACTGCCAGCACCCAGTCGCCCACGCGCATCGTGTCGGAGTCTCCAAGTTCGGCAGCATGCAGCGGCTTGCCCGTGTCGATTTTGATCACGGCGAGATCCGTCCACTTGTCGGAGCCAATGATCTTGGCCTTGTACCTGGTGACGCCGTCGCCGCGTAGGGTGACATTGATGCGGTCGACCGGTTTGTCCTCCGCGTTCTGGGTGATCACGTGATAGTTGGTGAGAATGTACCCGTTCCGGTCGAGAATCACGCCCGAGCCGAGGCTTTGCTGGCGGAAATCGCCGCCGAAGGGGGAGTCAGGATTGCCCTGGAAGAAGCGATCGAAGAAATCGTTAAAGGGCGAGTCGTCAGGCGAATGGAAGCGACGGCCTCTGACGCGCACCGTGGTCTCGGTATTGATGTTGACAACCGCGTCTTCGATTCTATCGGCGATCTGCGAGAAGGAGTTGGAGAGCTCGGCGGGAGAAGGCATGGGCAGGGGCTTTGCGTCCGCGGCGACCGGAGAGCTTTTGGCCGCCCGCACGCCGCGAGAAATCACTGTGCCGATCAGAATGCCGATGCCGAGCGTCGCCGCGATTACCAGCGCGGGCAGAAACCGCCGACTGTGTGTACTCATCTTCACCTCTCCCCTCAATCCTGGGCTGCCATACCAACCCCTCATTTTACTAGTATACACTACGATGCGTCTTTCGGGGGCGCTGCTGCCCGAAGAGGGACTGTCCTAATTTCAAAAGCTGCGCCTCAGGGAGTTGTTGGTCGGGGCTTTAGCTCCGACCGGGTCGGGCCGCACGCAGTCGGGGGCTTTAAGCCCCTGAAGCTTCAGGGCCTAAAGGCCCCGTCTGAAGTCTTGGCTGTTGTCGGACCTGAAGGTCCCACCCCCTTCCTGGAATTCACTCCACCCTATTAGGACATTGCCTCCGAGCAGGTAGCGGGTCAGCTTGGATTTTCGGAGTGACCCCCGCCCCCGAAAACTTAGCAGGTTGCGGAAAAACGTGTAGGGGCGACTTCACGTCGCCATGCTGGCGATGAAAACACAGGACCTGTGGCGATGTGAAGTCGCCACGACATCGTCGGGGGCGAGTTTTTCCGCAACCTGTTAGACGGCGCCCCGTGCGCACGGTCACCTGCGCGAGACAACTTCTACCCCTCGACCGGCGCGGGCGCTCCCCCGCCCCACATTTCCGAAATGACCATCCCCGCCAGAATGAGCGAGGAACCGACCAGCACTTTTCCTCCCAGGTGCTCCCCGGTAGCGAGGCGCGAAGTCAGCGCAGCGAAGACCGGCTCCAGGGCGAAAATCAACGCGGTGTGAGCCGGAGGCGTGTATTGCTGAGCCCACACCTGGATGCCGAAGGCAAAACCCGTGGCGAAAATCGCGGTCACGGCCAGGGCGAAAATCAGGCGGCCGGTCCAGTGCACGCCCCAGGCGGGGCCTATGGGAATGGCCAGCGTCGCGACGACGCCGACCACCAGGATCTGCCCCGGGGCGAGGTGCTGGAAGGAAAAGCGGCGTGTGTAGGCGCCGACCAGCACGATGTGAACCGCAAAAGAAATGGCCCCGAACAAGGTGAGGAGATCACCGCGATTCACGGCGTCGAGCCCCGAGGGGAGCACGAGAAAGTAAAGCCCCAGCAGGCCGAGGCCCGCTCCACTGAGGTTCGCGGCGCGCAGGCGATAGCCATGAAAGAGCGAAATCATGGGAACCAGGATGACGCTGACCCCCGTGATGAAGGCGCTCTTGGAGGGCGTGGTGGAAGTGAGCCCCCAGGTCTGGAAGGCGTAGCCGGCGAAGAGAAGCATTCCCAGCACCAGGCTGGGCACGAGCGCCTGGCGATCGAGACGGCCGCGGCCCATGACTAGCCACATCAACAGTCCCGCCACGATGAAACGGATGGCCAGAAAAGGAAAAGGAGAGGCGTCGAGAAGCGCGCCCTTGACGATCACAAAGGTCGAACCCCAGATGAAGGTGGTGACAACCAGAAGGATTTCCGCTTTGCTGCGTTGGCTCAAAACCGGTTGCCTCGTGCCTTTGAGATGCGTTGCGGTGCAGGACGGATTCCGCAGACGCCGAGCGGTGAGCAACGCGGATCGGCCCGCGCCTTAGGAGCCGGGCGGCCCGCACAGTTCCAGGATTTCCGCGTCGGTCAGCAGGCGGTCCGTGTGTTTGGCGTGGGCAAAGATTTTCTCCACCAGCTCCGGCCGGGCGGGAATGCCGCGCTTTTCCAGCCAATGAATCACGTTGGACTTGCCGCTCAAGGGGCCGATCTCGATCTTTTGCTCCAACCCAAACCAATGCGAGGGCACGCCGGAATAGACCTGGTTGGCCAGCTCGACGTCGTGCTTCTTGAAGGCCTTGATGACGGCAGCCGCATGGACGCCCGTAGCGGTACGAAACGCATCCGAACCCACCACGGGGTAGTTGGGCGGAATCGGCACGCCGACCGCTTCCGAAACGGCCTCGCAGTACTCTTTCAGCCTCGTCAGGTCACGCTCGATGGCGCCTATCAGCTTAAGGTTGACGAGCAGTTGGTCCATAGGCGTGTTGCCCACGCGCTCACCGACTCCGAGCGCGGCGCCATGTACCTGGTCGGCGCCGGCGGCCAGGGCCGCCAGCGAATTGGCGACGCCCAAGCCGCGGTCAGAGTGGCCGTGCCAGTCAATGCGCACCTTCGCGCCGGTGGGCTTGACCACTTCCTCGCGCACAAAGCGCACCAGGGCTTGGGCGCCGCGCGGCGTCGCATGGCCGACGGTGTCGCAGACCACGATGGCGCGCGCCCCGCACTCGATCGCCGTGGTGTAAAGCTCCTTGATGACCTCGGGGCGAGCGCGCGTGGTGTCTTCGGTCACGTACATGCAAGGCAGGCCCAGACGCACCACGTACTTTACGGCCTGCTCGGTGGTGCGGAGCAGGAAGTCGAGCGTCCAATCTTCCGCGTACTGGCGGATGGGGCTGGAACCGAGAAACGTGGCGGCTTCGATTTCAACCCCCGTGGCTTCGACCACGTCGGCAATGGGGTGGATGTCGGACTCGACGGTGCGCGCCGCGCAGTTAGGGCGAATGCGCAACTTGGCGCTGGCGATTTCGTGGGCCAGCCGCAGGACGTCTTCCTTGGCGCGCGGACCCGCCCCGGGCAAGCCCAGGTTGACGGAATCAATCCCCAGCGCTTCCATCAAGTGGAGGATGCGGACCTTCTTTTCGATGGGAGGGTCGAGGACGGAGGGTGATTGCAGGCCGTCGCGCAGCGTCTCATCGTCAAGCCTGGGCGGGGCCACCGCAGTCCATTCCGGGCCGTCCTCCCGATTCCAGTCGTAGATGAGATCGCTTTTGGAACTCATGTGGGGCTTCGACGTTCCCTGCCCGATGGGGCGGCGGCCCGCGAGGCGCGTGCCCACCTATTTGGGGTTTTTGCCCTGAAAATCGCCCCAAAGGTTTACCGGATGAAGCTGAAACTTCTGGCCTGCGGTCGAGCGATCGGTCGCGACGGGACGATAAAGGGTATGGCAGCGTTCACAACGGTAGACCTCGGCATTCTTGCCAAACTCCTTCACGGCCGCTGCTTCTTCCTCGCTGCAAGTGAGCCTCAGCGGATGGTAGTAATACCAGCGCTTCAGGTGCCCGCAACACAATTCGCCCTTGGCGTCCTTCTCGTCGCAGGCGCGCTGCCCGGGCTTCTTCTCTTTGACCTTCAAGTCTGCGGTGCTCACCGAGGAGTTCTCCTGTGAAACGCTGGATTCAAAACTTCCGTGCGCGAACCACCAGAACTTGGGAAGCGCGGGCAACCGATCGACGTCGAGCTATTTTACTCGAAAGAAATCCAGGCCGCGAGGGGTTTAGGCAAAGCAAGTCAGGCGTATTCCACCTTTACTAGACAGAGGCCTTGCGCGGGCGCCGTGGGGCCAGCCTGCGTGCGATCGCGCGCAGCGAGAATGCGCGGCATGTCGCACGGCGCGAGCTTGCCTCGTCCCACCTCGATCAAAGTGCCCACCATGTTCCGAACCATGTGGCGGAGAAATCCGTTGCCGGTCACCTCGTACACCGGCATGGAAGTGCGCGGCCGCCAGACAAGCCGCGATCGAAAGATAACCCGAACCATGGATTGGATCTCTTCGTCGTCTTGCCCGTCCGCGCCCGCGAAAGAGGTGAAATCGTGCTCACCTTGAAAGAACTGCGCCGCCTGCGCCATACGCGCTCGATCCAAAGGGTAGGGATGGTGGCTAACGAAACGGCACAAAAACGGCGAGCAGAGCGGCGTCTGCAAAATCCGATACCGGTAAGTCTTCGATCGCACATCATAACGGGCGTGAAAGGTCGGCGCCACCTCGTCCGCGGCCTTGACGCGCACCGTCGGGGGAAGCAAATCATTGAGCGCCTTGACGAGATTCGGGCAAGGGATGGAGGAGACGGTTTGGAAATTGGCGACCTGATGCAAAGCGTGCACGCCGGCGTCGGTTCGTCCCGAGCCGTATACCTGCGCCGAGGCGCCCGTCAGCTTCTGAATGGCCTCTTCAAGGCACCCCTGGATAGTGGGAACGGCAGGCTGGCGTTGCCAGCCATGGAAGTCCGTTCCGTCATAGGCAAGAACCAAGCGAATATTGCGCATGGCGCGGCCAGTTGCCCAGGAGGGCAAAACTCGTTGCTAACTTATACTGCCCAGCAGCCGGAACACAACCGGGAATCTCTGGACGGTGTTCGCTCTCGAATCGACGAATCCCATAAGCGAACACGGAAATGCAGCTAGGGCGGGCGGAGTCGGCGCAACTCATTGTGGGGATGAGAGAAACTTTGCCTCTCGCCAGGCAAGCAAAGTGCGTACAGGGAAAGTGAGATTAAATCAGGCTGGAGGGTTCCACAAAGCCCGGGCTGTCGCCTGGGGCTTGAGGTTGTCTCCTCGGCAGGCGGATGATAAACTCTCCGCTTCTGCATTTGAATGCGCCGATCATTTGGCCTGTGTATTCTTTGGACATCGTACAAGGGGAGGACAAACCCGGTCAGCGTCCGCTGAAGACAAGTCGGCACGCGAGTAGTTCGCATTTTGACGAACCTACGTGTGTGCCGACCGGGAAAAAGGCACCGCCCGCTCACCGGGCACTCAGGAATAGGAAACACCGGCGGCTGCTGACGTTCTGTGAAACTTTGCGTCCAACCATTGCGTAATACCCGGTAGTGAAGATGATTAGAGGAATATTCTGTTCGAGGGGAGAAGGACATTCGATGAAGCCTTACTGTCAACGCCTCGTCGCCTTCATGTTCGTCGTAAGCACTCTTGCAGTCGGGCCGTACCTCTGTGCGCAGGAGGCTAAGCCCGCGCAAGAAACCGCTCCGCCACAGACCCCGGCTAGGAGTTTCGCCAACACGCGGTGGTTTCCTACGGTTTGGGAACCTTATGGCAGTCCCATGGTTCCTGAGCCCAAAATGAGCAACTCAGAACGCTTGCGCTCGTTGATCAGCGACGGCAAGCTGCACCTTTCAATCGAGGATGCCATTGCCCTGGCGCTGGAGAACAATCTGGACATCGCCGTGTCGCGATACAGCCTGAGCTACGCACAAACGGACGTGCTGCGCACCCAAGGCGGCGGTGCCGCGCGCGGATTCTCCGGATCATTCACCTCGGCAGCGTTGTTTGCCGGCGCCCTCGGCGGCGGCGTCAGTACCACCATCAGCGCAGGTGGAGGGCGAACCGGTGGGGCAACAGGCGGTGCCAGCGCAACGCCGTTGGGTGGCGGCACTTTTGATCCTACCGCCTTCTTCTCCATGGGCTGGGACCGAAACACCACACCCTTAGGCACCTCCGTCGTCACAGGAGTTCCCTACGTCACTTCCCAGGGGACGAACTACTTCACGGGCATCAACCAAACCTTTCAGACCGGCACCAGTTACGAAGTCGTCTTGGGAGGCGCGCGAGGGACCTCAACTTCCCTAACTCAGGTCTTTAATCCATTTGTAAATACCTTCATGGCCGTCGGGTTCACCCAACCTCTGCTTAATGGGTTCGGCCGCCGAGCAAACGCAACGCAGATTCGCATCGCCAGAAATGACCTCAAGGTTGCGGACGCAGTCTTCCGTCAACAGGTGATCACCACCGTCGCTCAGGTTCTGAATCTTTACTGGGATTACCTTTCTTTCAAGGAGAACGTGGGGGTAGCCGAGCAGGCGCTCGCTTATTCCCAAAAGCTTCTGTCCGATAACAAGCGGCAGGTTGAGATCGGGACCCTCGCCCCGATTGAAGTGGTGCGGGCGGAATCAGAAGTCGCCTCCGATCAACAGAAGCTGATTGTCGCCCAGACCAGTCTGCAACAGCAGGCGGAGCTGATCAAGACGGCTCTGGCGAGGAAAGTAGACGGCGAACTGATGAGCGCGCAGCTTGACGCGGTGGACAAGCTCCCCGAGCCGAGGCCTGACGATATTCCGCTCCTGGAGGAAGCGCTCAAAGTGGCTCTTGCCAACCGGCCCGAGATCGAACAGACCGAACTGAAATTTCGCGACCAGGACTACACGATTCAGGCTCGGCGTAATTCGCTGCTGCCTACGTTGAACGTTTTCGCCACCTACATTGCGAGTGGTCTGTCAGGGAACCAAGCCTTGTGTCCGCCAGGAGATATTGCCCTGGCCGCAGCGTGTCAGACGACGACCGGGACGTTGGTTCCACCTCTAAGCATTCCCAGCAACGGCGTTTCTCAGGCTCTCACCCAGACCATCCAGGGGCATTACCCGGACTATTCCTTTGGCGTCAACCTCTCGATTCCGATTCGCAACCGATCTGCACAAGCCGACGCGGCACGCGCCCTCCTGGAACGTCGCCAGCTCGAAACCCAATTGCAGCAATACAAAAACAACATAGCTCAGCAGGTGCGCAATGCGGAGATCGGCGTCATCCAGGCCAAAGCCCAGATTGAGGCGGCCCGCAAGGCCGTGACCCTAGCCAAGCAAACACTCGACGCCGAGCAGAAGAAATTCCAGTTGGGCGAGTCCACCGTCTTCCTGGTCATTCAGGCGCAGCGTGATCTGTCCACGGCAGAGGGCAACGAAGTTGCCGCGCGTTCGACTTACGCCAAAGCCTTCACAGAGTTCCAGAAGCAAACGGCCACAATCCTCAAACAGTACCACGTGGAGATGAGCGACGCGGTGTCCGGCCACGTCGTGCACTCGCCCAACATTCCCGGCACGGCCGAAACCCCCATTCCCGAGAAGCCTGCCGCACCCCCGCAGGGGTAGGAAAGACAATTTAGAGGCGAACGGCGTTCGACCCTCCTCGGGGTGAGCGCCGCTCGCGCCTACTTCACACCAGCCAGTTCCGTGGTCCCGCGTTTGACTTTGAAACTAGCCCTGCACTAACATGCCCCTGGGGCTAAGCATCGAAGTGAGTAAAGGATACAAACCGGGCGCCGAGGTCGAAAGCGGTCTTCCCCATCGCCAGCCATCGAGCGCCGAACAACGTTGGGAGGACGAGACCCTCAAGCCCGCGCTGCGCGAATCCCCCGAACGCCAGGAGAAATTCACCACCCTTTCGGGCGTGCCGATCCAACGCCTTTACACGCCTGCGGACCTCGCCAAATTTAACTACTCCCAAGACCTCGGTGACCCCGGTGATTACCCTTACACACGCGGAATTCATCCCACGATGTACCGCGGCAGGATCTGGACGATGCGCCAGTTCTCAGGGTTCGGAACCCCGGAGGACACCAATCAGCGGCTGCATTATCTGCTGAAGCAGGGCCAGACAGGGCTTTCCATTGCCTTCGACCTGCCCACGCTCATGGGCTACGACAGCGACCACCCTCTGGCCGAGGGCGAAGTGGGCAAGTGCGGCGTGGCGGTCTCCTCCCTGGCCGACATGGAAACCCTGCTCGGGGGTTTGCCCCTCGAGCGAGTGACCACCTCCATGACCATCAATTCGCCGGCCGCCATCATCTGGGCGATGTACCTCGTCGCCGCTGAGAAGAGCGGAGCGGATTGGAAGAAGATCTCCGGCACGACTCAGAACGACATCCTGAAAGAATACATCGCGCAAAAAGAGTACATCTTCCCCCCCGCTCCTTCCATGCGCCTCGTTGTCGATACCATCACCTTCGGGGCGCGGGAGGTGCCTCGCTGGAATCCCATTTCCATTAGCGGCTATCACATCCGTGAAGCGGGTTCGACTGCCGTGCAGGAGCTGGCCTTCACGCTGCGCGACGGGATCGAGTACGTGGAGTGGGTCAGGCGCGCGGGCATGGAGGTGGATGAATTCGCGCCACGCCTGAGCTTCTTCTTCAACGCCCATAGCGATCTGTTCGAAGAAGTCGCGAAGTATCGGGCGGCGCGCAGAATCTGGGCGCGCGTGATGCGTGAGCGGTTTGGCGCCAAAAATCCGCGCTCCTGGCTCTGCCGCTTCCATACGCAGACGGCGGGTTGCTCCCTGACGGCGCAGCAGCCTTACAACAACGTGGTTCGGACGACCCTCCAGGCGCTGGCCGCGGTGCTGGGTGGAACCCAATCGCTGCACACGAATTCTCTCGACGAGGCGTGGGCTTTGCCGACGGAAGAAGCCGTAACACTCGCTCTGCGGACACAACAGGTGCTAGCTTCCGAAAGCGGCGTGACCCACACCGTGGACCCCCTCGCCGGCTCCTACTTCGTCGAGAGGCTGACGCTCGAAACCGAGCGCGCTTGCTACGAATACTTCCAGAAGATCGATTCCATGGGCGGCATGGTGCCCGCCCTCGAACGCGGCTACCCGCAAAAGGAAATTCACGATGCCGCGTATGCCTATCAACAGGCTGTCGAACGCAAGGAGAAGATCATTGTCGGCGTCAACGACTACGTCACGGAAGAGAAATGCCCTATTGAGCTTCTGGTGATTGATGAGAGCGTGGCGCGCCGCCAGCGGGAGAAGCTGGAACAATTGCGCCGAAAGCGTGATAATGCCCGTGTTCAGGCGGCTCTGGAGTCTTTGGGAAGCGCCGCCTCGACGCACACGAACCTGATGCCTTACATCCTGGAGTGTGTGCGCGCTTACGCCACTCTGGGAGAAATGTGCGACGTGCTGCGCGGCGTCTTCGGAACGTACGAAGAGCCGCCGTTTCGATAGGCTGGAATTCTAACTTCTGAATTATGAATTATGAAAACAGCAGCGGATGATCGCTGCTTAGCAGCCCGCGCGGAGGTAGACTTTACCCTTTGTAGTTCGTATTCAGAATTCATAATTTATGATGACCGAACCTCGAATTCGTGTGCTAGTTGCCAAGCCCGGGTTGGACGGGCACGACCGCGGAGCCAAAATTGTGGCGCGCGCGCTTCGTGACGCCGGCATGGAAGTCATCTACACCGGTCTGCGGCAGACGCCGGAGCAGATCGCGAGCGCCGCGCTGCAGGAGGATGTGGATGCCATCGGAATCTCGATTCTGTCCGGCGCTCACAACACCATCATTCCCCGGATCTGCGAATTGCTCCGCTCGCAAGGCACGGAGGACGTCCTCCTGGTCGTGGGAGGAATTATCCCGGATGAGGATATCGCCGGGCTAAAACAGGCCGGGGTTGCGGAGGTGTTCCAGCCGGGCGCCTCAACGCAAGCTATTGTCGAGTTTGTCCGCAAGAACGTGAAAGGCGTGCCCACCGGATGAATTCACCGGAGCTCTAAGGGCAGGCGACCTGAAGGCCGTTCTCTTAATCGGTCGCTGCTATCATCCCATGGAACTCTCCAGCCATGATTCGGTAGCCGTGCTGGCGTTTCCGCCGACGGCGGGGTATCCGCGCCTGACGCGAGCGGTCCTGCAGGACCTGGATGAACTCCTCGAAGAGGTCAAGTACGCAGGACTGTTCAGCGGAGTCGTGATCGCCTCTAACCCAAGCTCATTTTCCACCGGCGCTGATATCGAAGAGGTCGCGGCGGTGGAAGGGGCGGGAGCGCGGCAATTCGCCGAGCTTGGGCAAAGCACCTGTCGTCGAATTGAGAATTTCCCCTTCCCCGTGGTCGCCGCCATCCGAGGTTACTGTCTGGGAGGAGGGCTGGACCTGGCGGTTGCCTGTCATGGCCGCGTAGCGACCTACGACGCCTCGTTTGGACACCCGGGAGTCGCGCTGGGTTTGATGACCGGCTGGGGCGGCACGCAACGATTGCCGCGTCTGGTGGGCAAATCCTCCGCTCTCCAGATGCTGCTCACGGGCGATCGTATTCCCGCCACTCAGGCTTTGACCATGGGGTTGGTTGACGAACTTGTCTCCTCGCGGGACCTGGTCAGTCAAGCAGCAAAACGGGCCCAGGCGTTGCGGGTTGTTCCCCCAGCGCGCGCGAAGTCGGGCCATTAACGTGTTGGGATCAGCAATTCCCTGTAGTTGGACATCGACCCTGACCCACATGGCGTGGCCAGATCACGACCATCAGGAAGAATGCTCGAAAGCGAAAACCCCGGAACCACACTCTCAAAACGGGCCGCGCGCCGGATCATTCAACGCGCGTTTGTATTGACAGGACGAGATAAGAGCGTGCGGCAGCACCTTCGCACAGCGCAGCTCGCGACCCTCTGGGTCCTGGAGGACTGGGACTTGGCCTGGACCGTCTCCCTCCATCGCGGAAGGTTGGAAGTGGCGCGGCGTCCGGCGAAGCATCCGGACGTCACTTTGTCGTGGCCCACCGCCGAGGAATTCTTCCATCAAGCCGAGCGCGTGGGGGACGGCGCCGTGCAGGTCCACATCCTTCCTGCGCAGGAACATCCACGGTTCTTCCAACCACTGCTGAGAGGGTTTTTCACTGCCCTCCGCCACGTCCTCAGCAACCCCGTGGATGACCAGGGCGTGAGCCTGCTCTGATCGTGCCGGCAGAGTTTGCGAAATCGTCGTTTTGCTATAGACTGCGTGGGAAGGAACCACCTTACTTTGCGGAAGAAAGCGAATATGGATTCTGAACGCACCTGGACAGCCACAACCCTGCGCGTCCGTTACGCGGAGACGGATCAGATGGGGGTGGTCTACTACGCGAATTTCCTGGTTTGGTTTGAAATCGGACGTACAGACTTCTGCCGCCAGCACGGTTTCGCTTACCGCGAAATGGAGCAGCAGGACGGGCTGTATATTATGGTGGCGGAGGCGCGCTGCCGGTACAAAGCCCCGGCCCGTTACGACGACGATATCCTCGTCCGCACCTGTCTAAAGGAAGTCCGCCGGCGCGTCCTGGTTTTCGGATACGAGATCTACCGGCAAGCCAACGATGAACTTCTGGCAGAAGGTGAAACGGTGCACGTGATCACCGACCGCGACGGACGTCCGCGTGCCCTGCCCGACAAGTACCGGGACCTGTTCTTGTCGGGGGTGAAGGCGAGCGGACCCAGCGCGCCTTGAACTGGCCACGAAGGCTAGAGTCTTCGTTCGCACCGAAGGATTCCATGCCGCGCACAATACTCCTCGACGGCCAGCGACTCGCGCGCCGCGATTTCTACGCGGTCGTGCTCCGCAATCATCGCGTTGGCTTGTCCCGGCGGGCGCGTCGTGCCATGGAGAAGTCCCGTGCCTGGGTCGAGAAGATCATCGCGGAAAAACAAGTGGTCTACGGCGTGACCACGGGCGTCGGAAGCCTTTCTACGGAACGCATCGATCCTGTCGAAGCACGCGAACTGCAACTGAACGTGGTTCGCAGCCACTCCTGCGGTGTGGGGGAACCTCTGGGCGTCCCGGAGACTCGCGGCCTGCTCCTGCTGCGGGCCAATACGCTGGCGCTGGGCCTTTCCGGCGTACGGCCTCGCATCGCCGAGATGTTGTGCGCGTTCCTGAATCATGGCGTCCACCCCGTTGTCCCCCAACGTGGCTCCGTGGGCGCGAGTGGCGACCTGGCGCCGCTCGCCCACGTGGCGTTGGCACTCGTCGGCGAGGGCGAGGTTTTCCTGGAAGACCGGCGCCTGCCCGCCGCGATTGCTCTGAAGTCGCTGGGCATGAAGCCGCTCGTCCTGGAGGCTAAAGAAGGGCTCTCGCTCGTGAACGGCACACAGGCAATGCTCTCCGTGGGGCTCCTCGCCCTGCGGGACGCCGAGATTCTCGCCGATACCGCCGACGTCGCCGGAGCGCTGTCACTCGATGGCCTGCGCGGCTCGACGCGAGCTTTCGACCCCCGGCTGCACAAAGCCCGGCCTCATCCCGGGCAAATGATCTCGGCCCGCAACCTGACCCGGCTTAATCGAGGCAGCGCGATCAATAAATCGCATCAGGGTTGCTCGCGCGTTCAGGACGCATACAGCCTGCGCTGCATGCCGCAGGTGCATGGCGCGGTGCGCGATGCGCTCGGCTACGCGCGGCGGATCTTTGAGACGGAAATGAATAGCGCCACGGATAATCCCTTGGTTTTCGCCCGTGAGGGTGAGGTGATCTCCGGCGGCAATTTTCACGGTCAACCGCTGGCGGTGGCGCTCGACCTCATGGCGATCGCGCTGACCCAGCTCGGGGGCATTTCGGAGCGCCGCGTCGATCGCCTGGTGAATCCGCTCACTTCCGAACTTCCGGCCTTCCTCACCAAGTCGCCGGGTCTGGAATCGGGTCTCATGCTGGCGCAGGTAACTGCCGCCGCTTTGGCCTCCGAGAACAAGGTCCTGGCGCATCCGGCGTCTGTTGATTCCATACCCACCTCAGGGAACAAGGAAGATTTCGTAAGCATGGGCATGACCGCGGCGCTGAAGTTGCAGTCCGTCATCGCCAACGCCAGAGCCATCTTGGCCATTGAGCTGCTTTGCGCCTGCCAGGCTCTTGACTTGCTCTCACCGTTGGAGTCTGGCAAGCTGGCCGAGCGAGCCAGGGTGCTTGTCCGTAAGGTCTCACCGCGTATCGAGAAAGACCGGCCGCTGCACGCCGACATTGCCCGCGTCGCCAAGCTTGTTTCGATGGGCGCGCTTGCCGAGGTCATAGCACCCGGAAGCGATTTTTGACCCCGCCATGCCAGCCGTTTCCGCTACGATCATTGCGCATAACGAGGCCGCGAACATTGCCCGCGCCATTCGGTCGCTGGCCTGTGCGGACGAGGTGATCGTGGTGGACAGCGGGTCGACGGACGAGACGGCGGCCTTGGCCCGGTCGCTGGGCGCGCAGGTGATCACACACCCTTTCGAAGGCTTTACCGCGCAAAAGAATTTTGCCACCACCCAAGCTCACCACGACTGGATCCTGAGCCTCGATGCAGATGAAGAACTGGACTCGACCGCCCAGCAGGCGGTGGAGCAATGGAAGCGTTCGACGCCACACGCGAGCGGGTACCGGTTCGCGCGTCGCGCGCGCTACCTGGGCCGCTGGATTCGCCACTCGGGCTGGTATCCCGACTCCAAGTTGCGCCTTTTCGACCGCCGGTGCGGCCGGTGGCAGGGCGCCTACGTCCACGAATCCGTGGTGGTAGAGGGAGCGGTGGAGAAACTGCCGGGCGAGATTTTGCATTACACCTGCGATTCATTCGCCGAGCACCGCGCGCGCGTGGAGTTTTACACCGACCTGGCGGCTCGCGAAATGTTCGAGCGCCGCAGCGGACCTGGCCCCCTGGCGCGCGTTTTCGCTCCGGCCTGGGTCTGCTTGAGCTCTTATTTCTTTCGCCTGGGAATCCTGGATGGCTACCAAGGTCTCCTCATTGCCTGGATGGCAGGGCGCACGGTGCAGCGCAAATACGTCAAATGGGCGAAGCTGGTCCGCAGTGAGGCAGCCGCCGGGCGAGGCGATTGAGAACGCAGGCATGAAGAACGACCTCTCCACATCGCCGCGAGTTGAACGCCAGCCGCCTGCACCAGGCTACCGGATCGTCCATGTGGACACCGCCCTGGACTTCCGGGGTGGCCAGCAGCAGTTGCTGCAACTGGCCCGCGGGCTCGGCTGGCGCGGCCACCAGCAACTTATCGTCTGTCCGGAGCGCAGCCTTCTGGCAGAACGCGCTCGGGAGGCCGGCTGCTCGGTTGCCGAGTTACCCGCCTACGATCCTGGGCACGTCCGGGGCGCTCTGCAGCTTCGCCGGCGCTTGCGCGCCGAACCCGCGGACCTCCTCCACGCCCATGACGGCCAGGGGCAGACGATCTCCGCACTGGCGACCACCGGCCTGCCGGTCCGCCGAGCGGCAAGCCGCCTCGTTATGTTCCAACCGAAGTGGTTCGCCGGGGGTGGTTTCCTCCAAGGCCTGAAATACGAACACACTTGCCATGGCGTGATCGCGGTGTGCGAGTACGTGAAGCAATTGCTGGTCAGAACGGGCGTGTCCGCATCGCGAATCGAGGTCATCCCGGTGGGGATTGATTGGCCTGAGAATCCTCCGGGCCCCGAACTGCGTGCCCGCATGCGCGCGCAGTGGGGCTTGAGAGAGGATGACTTCGTGGTGGGCCATCTGGGAGCCTTTACACTCGAGAAGGGTCAAGACATCGCCGTCGAGGCCGCGATTCTGCTTGCGCCCAAGTTGCCTGGTCTCGAAATGCTGCTGGCGGGCGAAGTTTCCGCGCAGGCGCAGTCTCGCCTGGCCCCTCGGCTGCGGGCAGCAGCCGGTCACGCCCGCGTGCTGGAGTTCTTGGAGAATCCCTCCGAGTTTCTCTCCGCGCTCGACCTTTTCATCATGCCCTCGCGGGCTGAGGGCCTGCCCGCATCGGTCCTGCTAGCCATGGCCAGCGGCCTGGGCGTGGTGGCCAGCAAGGTGGGCGGGCTGCCAGAGATCGTGACGCACGGAAAAACCGGGTGGCTCGTCCCTCCCGATTCCCCGGAAGCGTTGGCCGCCGGCATTCTGGAGGCGGCTTCGGACCGCGCCAGGCTGCGCGAATTCGGCGCCAGCGGTCGCGCGCGAGCCCGGCAGTTCTCCATTGAGCAGATGATCGCGCGGACAGAAGCCTTCTACGCCCGCCTCGTCGGCAGGCAGCAACAGGAGTAGTCACCGTGAGCTCCGTGATGCCAAAGCGGCAAGAATGACTTCCCAGAGCAGCAGCCGGGACCTTGACGCGTCGAGGTTGGCCGGATACGATGCGCCCTAAGCAGTATAGAGAGGTCGAATAGAGTCGGGCTCATGATCGATCTGACGATTGTCTTGTTCGGGCTCGTCTTCGGCAGCTTCCTCAATGTCTGCATCGCCCGGCTGCCCCAACACCAGTCGGTAGTCCGGCCGCGCTCCCAGTGTCCTCGCTGCGGTCACCCCATCCGCTGGTACGACAACGTCCCGCTCCTCAGCTACCTGATTTTGCGCGGGCACTGCCGGGATTGCCGCGCGCCGATCTCCCGGGTCTATCCCCTGGTCGAGGCCCTCACCGCCGTAGTCCTGGTTCTGACTTTCCGGCAATACGGGCTGGGTCCCGAATTCATCAAATACGCGCTGTTCGGCATGCTGCTGATTGTCCTCGTTTTCACGGACCTCCTCGCACGTCGCCTTCCCCATGTGGTAACCGGGCTGGGAATTTTCCTGGGGTTGTTATTGAGCTTCATTATACCCGTAGATGACCGGCCGCTCGTCTGGATCGCTCGGCATTGGGACGTCTATCTCGAAGGCGCCGCTTCCTCTGTTGCCGGCGCCATCACAGGAGCGCTGGTGGGGGGAGGGCTCTTTTATGTCGTGGGCGAAGCCTTCTACCGCCTCGGCGGCAGGCAGAAGGAATACCTCGGGTTCGGAGACGTCATGCTGATGCTCATGGTGGGGACTTTCCTGGGGGTGCCCCTGACGCTCATGACGATTCTTCTGGGCTCTTTGGGAGGAACGCTCATCGCACTCGGCGCGAACGCGTTAAGTTCTCGCTTTCGGAAGTATGCGTGGCCTTATGGGACGTTCCTGGGAGTTGCGGCGATTTACGCCTGCCTGTGGGGGAGCCGACTCCTCGACCTTTACCTCCGTTGGTCGGGAATCGCGGGCTGAAATGACTTCGCACCTCAGCTTTCTCCAGCTGACCTTCCTTGTTGGCGGCGCCGTTGTCGTGGCGCTTGTCCTGATTGTGGCAATATACACGCTCCACAAGTGCTTTCGCGGGACCTTGAAACCTGACGACTTCAAACCACCCCGGGCGCGGGTCGCAGACGAGACGGCGTTCACGCTCGCGACGATGCAGGCAGTCATTGCCCAGTTGAAGGATGAACAAAAGGCAACCCAGCCGAAGCTCGTGGCGGCGGAACAACGTGCCGAAGAGAACACCCGCAAGATCGCGCTGATCGCTCAGGAAATGGACCAGGGTTTGATGGTCTTTGACCGCCAGGGCTTCCTGATTCAAGCCAATGCCCCTGCACGCGAGCTGCTCGGCCCAGACACTTGGTCGCGCCGCCGCTATGCGGAGCTCCTCCAGTCCATTCCAAGATTGGCGGAACTCGTGCGGACTTGCTTGGAGACGGGGGCCGAAAGCCGGAAGCAGACGGTCGAATACGAGGCCGGGGACGAAGGCACGCGGGCCATTGCGGTCTCAGTGCTTCCCGTTCGCGACCGAAACGGGAATACCGAAGCCGTGGCCTGCTTGCTTCGGGGAGTGTCCTCAACGCCGGCGTCGCAGATGTAACGATCGGTAGTCACGATGAGAGCTCTGCTCGTCGTGGGCTTCTTGGATGCGGGCGTTTCAATCTCGCCGAACCCACAGCTGATTCCACCGACGAATTAATCCTGGCCACCACCTTCTTCACTGGACAGGCCCAGCACCAATCTGGCCGAGGTGATGAACCAGATGCCGCAAGTAATCCTCTGCCGGAAACTTGAGCGTGACGGGTCCGCTCGAGCCAATTTGACAGGGGACTTCCAGTTTGGCAGGTGGCAGGTGGGCTATCACATGCGCCAGATACCGGCTGTAATTCGCCCACAGCGCCACCATCACTGCCCAATTCGCTTCCTCGGTCGCCTGCACGCGCACCCAACCGTCCTGGTCATAGCCAGGAAACTCCAGAGAGTCCTGTAACGACGCCCTTACAAAACGCTGGTGGTTGTTCGAGGCCGAATCAATCAGGTGGGCAACAACTTGCCTGCGCAACCACCCACCCGTCAACACCGGTTTTCTGCTTTCCTCTTCGCCAACCTTGCGAAGAATTCCCTCGGCGGAGTTTACGACGCGGATGATTTCCGCGCTCACTTTCAGAGTGTCCATGATCTCTTCTCCCACAGAAGTGACTTTGCCGCACGAAACGAACCACCCGTGCCCGATCAGCGATCTGGGCGACCAAATCCTTGGCTTGAATGTGATTGCCCGCCTCACCTGCAATTTACAGGCAATGTTCGGCCCCGGGTCGCGGTGCGATGTAGAGGGAACTCATAGTTGATTCCACCGATGAATTAACCGTGGCTGCCTTCGCGTTCATCGCTCAAGCCATCTGACCAGATTCTGGAAAATCTTCAGGCCGTCTTGGGAATACTGCGCGGGAAGCGAAGTGCGTTCGGGATGGGGCATCAAGCCCAGGACGAGGCCGGTCTCATCGCTGATCCCAGCAACGGCGTCCGGCGAACCATTCGGGTTGCTCGGATATTCCATCGTCGGCTGGCCCTTCTCGTCACCGTAGCGGAAAACCACCCGTGCCGGGGATGATGTACCGGCGGAACAGAACAAGGGGCGGCCCTCTCCGTGCGCGCAAGGCATCTCCAGGATTTGCCCCGCCAAGCCTTCGGTCCACACACACTTCTCCGCAGAAGCGATCAGGCGCAGCTTGCGGTCTTCAAACCGCGCGGACTGATTTTCGAGAAGCGCCATGGTTCTGTGGCCGGGTATTCGGTCAGGCAGAATCCCCGCTTCGGTGAGAACCTGAAACCCATTACAGATTCCGAGCAAGGGCTTCTTCGCGTCCAGAAACCGCACCAACTGATCACGCAGCCGCGCTACGAGCATCGTGGCGAAAATCCGTCCTGCACCCAAGTGATCGCCGTAGGAGAATCCGCCCGGAACAATGGCGGCTTGAAAATCGCCGAGCCGGCTGTGGCCGTCGATCAGGTCCTTCAAGAGAACCAGTTCAGCCTTGCCTCCCGCCAGCTCTATCGCGGCGGCGGTCTCTTCGTGGCAATTGGTTCCGGGGGAATAGAGGATGGCGGTTTTTGCCTGGCTCATTTCACGACCTCACGAAAGGTTTTGCTCCAACTCTCGGCCAACTGCGCAACGGCCTCTTCCCAGACAACCGCGCCGCGCTCGGTCACCGTCAAACGAGGCTCCTCGGTCACTTCGCCCAGGACCCGATAAGGTATCCCCGCGAGATGCGAGGAAAGCTCACAATCCGGCGAAACCTCAATCAAGCACGAGCCGATAAACTCACCGAAAAGCAGGCCGTCGCGGCGCCCCGGGGGGATGGCGTCAAGCTCGACGCGCGCCCCGAGACCCGATCCGAAGGCAGCTTCAAACAGTCGCAAGAGGATCCCTCCCTCGGCGATGGCAGATCCCGAAACATACTGTCGGGCGGAGTGCAGCTTCAGCAGGCGATCCCACTGGGCTCGAATGGTAGTGGCGTCATAGGCATCAAATAGGCTGTCACCGCGCTCCCCGAAGCAATCCGCGTAAACCGTGCCACCGACAACTTCGGGGTCGCAACGTCCCACCAGGACCAGCCGATTGCCAGGTCGCTTGAAATCTTTCGTGATGACTTGCTTCACATTCTCGACTCGCCCCACCGTGGCCACGGCGAGAGTAGGAGGCACATCGATTCTTCGCCCACCCGCCTCGAAGGTCCCCGAACTCGAGTCTTTGCCGGAGATAAAGGGCACACCCAGTTCAACCGAAAGGCTTGAGATGGTTTCAACCATCCGGGTCAGTTCCCAGGCGACATCCGGCCGCACCCGGGGCGTATAGAAGTTGTCGCACAGCACCATCTGGCGGTAGTCCGCACCTGCCACGACGGCCTTGGTGATGGCTTCAAACATCATGAGCCGGGCCATCGCCCCGGGGTTGATCTCACCGTAAAACGGATTGAATGCCAGGGTGGTGATCACGCCGTTCGGCTTGTCACGGAGCGGCGCCGAAACGTAGAGGTTCGTCGGCATCCGATGATTTCTGCCCCCGTAAGGCCCCACGGCGGTTCTGCCCTGGATGGTGGTGTCAAAACGCGTGCCGGCGGCGCTCTGGTCGGCGCAATGATAGTGCGAGAGGACGCGATGAACCGCCTCGGCCCAAGCGTCACGCGTGCGTGGCTCAGCGATGCTCACCGGCTGGAGCTTTCGCTGGGGCTGCGCCGTGGCGGTCGAGTCGATGGGGCACGCGCTCCAGAGGAACCCCATCTTCAGGTTGGTGACTTGCTGACCCTTCCAGGTCGCCTCCAGGCGAGCCGTGTCCGTAAAGCGCCCGAGGATGGAATAAGTCACCTCAAATCGGCGCAGAATCGATTGTGCCTCGGCGAGTTTTTCCGGAGGCACCGCAATCAGCATCCGCTCCTGGGACTCGGACAGGAGAATTTCCCACGCGGTCAGGCTCTGGTCCTTCAAGGGAACGGCATCCAAATCGAGTTGCACGCCGGTTTCAGCGCCCATCTCGCCGGCGGCACACGAAATGCCTCCCGCTCCGAGGTCGGTAATCGAGCGGATGCATCCCTGGTCGCGCAGAATGGGAATCGCCGTCGTGAAACGCCGTTCAGTGATCGGGTGCCCGATTTGGACGGCCGCCGATTCCTTTTTCAGAGTCTCCCCCGTCATGCCGGTGGAACTGGCGGTGGCTCCGTGTATTCCGTCGCGGCCCGTCTCGCCGCCGATCAGCAAGGCAATGTCGCCGGGGCGCGGCGGATCTTTCTGCGCATACTTCTTGGGGATGAGGCCCAAGGAGTGCCCCAAGGCAAAGCATTTGGCATAGCCCGGATGACACCGATAGAGGGGATGCATCATGGGGATGCCCATCGGGTTGGTATAGTAAGCCGTGGCCCGAATCGATTCGGAAACGATCAGCTCCGGAGGCAGAGCGCCCACCGGCACCTCGTCATCCGGCATTCGAGGGTCCATCGTGCCCATGACGGTCGTCCCCCCGATCGGATAGGCGCCTTTGCCAAATCCCAGCGTGTCCCGAATCACCCCACCGTGCTTGGTGGCGATGCCACCGAAAGGAGCGATGGAGCTTGGGAAGTTGTGCGTCTCGCCCTTGATGGTAATGACCCAATCAGCTACAAACTCCATCCCGCCCGCATTGTCCGTGAAAGACGACACGACGAGAGGATGATTGATCCGGCGTGTAGCTTCGCTCAGTTTCTTCAACAACCCCAGGCTCTTCCAGGTGGTGTGGTAACAGTGATCGCTCCAACTTTGGACGAGAATCTCGATCTCCGCATCGGTGTAAGGCCTGCCCCGCTCCTGCTCGTGCGCCTGGATCACTTTCATCTGCGAAAGCGGCGCGTACCAGGATCGTGCGTGCGACAAAGCCCCGAGTTCCGCATCGCTCAAATTCCGTAGCGAAACCTCGCCGACAGGATCAGGCTTCCCACTCGGCCGCAAAGTGAGCACAACCTCGTGCTGATCCCGAATCCTCTCGACGACTTTGTTGTAGAGGAACCGGGCAGCTACCGCTTTCGCCTCCGATTCGTCGAGCCCGCAGAATTGGTATCGCCTGCTCAAGCGGGCGAATTCCAATCCGGTTTCACCCAGGGCGTGCGCGCCGGCGAGGATCGAGGGTGTCTCAGGGTCAGTGACGGCAGGGCGATAGGCGATCTCCACGATGGGACCCTGTCGAGGGTCGAGCTGAGACCTCTCCGCAGGAACCTGGTAAAGGGTATTGACCAGGAGCGGCATGAGTTTTCCCAGGTCGAAGGACCCCTCAAGCCAAAAGACCCTCTCGATAATCAGATTGGTGAGGCGAGTGTGGCCACGCCGATGAAAGAAGCTCAACCAGTTGCGGGCCTCAGGATCATCTTTCGACAGGGTATAAATGCTGTGGATTGCCATCTTAGCCTCAAAGAACGAGTTGTGGATGCAGTGGGCTCATTTCACCGTGTTGCACCGGTTTCACACGTGCCGAGTTCCATTCGTGCCAGGAATTCCGCAATCGCCCGCACTCCCCCGGGGAAGATGGGAGGCGCATTCGGAAGGGGAAGCATACTTTGATCAAGCGGTCCATTATAGCTGGGAAGGGCAACCTTCGTCTCTCCTTGTACTTCAACATATTGGGTGGCAATAGACCCAGCAGCGCGATTCTGCGGCGAGCTTCTTACGACGAGTGAAAATGAGTCTTCGGTGGCGCGGCGGGAGGAGTTGATTTTGGCTGTGAGAAAGCGTAGATTCTGAAAAGGGATCGAGCGTGCCGCCCCTCGAGGAAGGGCTATATGAATATGCGTTCGAAGATTTGTATCCTTGCGTGCGTGGTCTTCTGTCTTGCTCCTGGCGCGGGCAAGGCCCAGAAACCTGACACGACCGACACTTCGCTGGGCGATCTCGCCCGCCAGTTACGCGCTGAGAAGTCAAAAGAAAGCAAGCCGGCGAAGGTCTTCACGAACGATAACCTGCCCAGGCGCGGCGGGGAGGAGGGAAACCTTTCGGTTGCCTCCGGGATCAGCGAAAACCCCGCGGAAAAGAAACCTGAAAAACCTGCCGGGGAAGCTGGCCCGGAAACCAAGGGGAAGGGTGAAGCGAACCCTACCGCCGAGGCCGGAGCAGGTCACGGCGAGAAGTATTACCGCGCGCGCCTGAGTGACCTGCAGGGCAAACATGATCTGCACAAGCGCGAACTCGACGTCCTTCAGCAAAAGATTAACTTGAATCAGACTCAGTATTACACCGACCCCAACAAGAGTCTCCAGCAGCAGTACACTCGCAACGACATCAATAAACTCAATCAGGATATCGACGCAAAGAAGCAACAGATTGCTGAAGACGAGAAGGCCATCGAGGATTTGCACGACCAACTCCGACGCGAGGGCGGCGACCCCGGCTGGCTGCGTTAGCCCCGATCCCGGAGTTGAAGTTGTTCTGCGTGACATGCTCAGATCTCTTTAGGAACACTAAGCTTAAGGCCCCGATCCGCGTTCCTGCTTCGGGATCGGGATTAAGCGAGGTACACATGCGGAAGACGCCAATGCTGCTGATCGTTGTCGGGCTGTCCGTGGCTTTGCCGCTTCTCGCCAAACCCGAGCAGGAATCGCTTGGGGATTTGGCACGACAGCTCCGCGAGCAGCGGGAGAAAGAGTCCAAGAAGCCCGTCAAGGTCTTTACCAACGACAACCTCCCGGCCCGTCCGCCTTGGGATGAAGGGCCGACCGCGGCCTCGGGACTCTCTGAGACTCCTGGCGGCGGGCAAAGGCCCAATTCAACCCCACCCACAACGAAACCCCCAGAATCAGTCGAGGAAAAGCGTAGCGTTGGGCCGGAGTCTCCCGAGGGCAAGGTCAAGACCCGCGACTATTGGCAAGCCAGGTTCAAAGAGGCGCGCGGAAAGCTCGCCCGCACGCGAGAGGAACAACAGCTCGCTGAAGATGAACTGAACTTGCTCCAGATTCAACAAGCCCGGGAGCTTGACCCCCATGCCAAGCAGGAGCTCGACGCCAGGGGGCGCGACAAACAAGCCGAAGTTGATACGAGACGGGCCGCTACCGACGCAGCCCAGAAGGCCTTGAATGATCTTGAGAAGGAATTCAAAGAGAGCGGCGCTCCGGAAGACTGGAGCAGCACGGAGTAGGTCCTGTCACCTCATCGCCCTCGTGATGCGCGAACAGCGTATCTCCTCATTGGCCGTGCGGACCGATCGGTAATACAGTCCATCAACCAAATATCCGAAGTGCCGGCCAGCGTACAAGTGCGCCACGAATTTGCCTGCCGCGATGCACAGGACCAGCGCGTTGGCGGTGATGGCGAGCCGCTTCTCTGGGCATTTGTCGAGAACCGGAGCGGATGCGGAACTCATACCCAATCGAAGTGTAGAACATTTCCAGGCGCGACTGGCTTTGGCGGCCCGCCACTGAGGGCCGAGCCAAGGTAGCCCCGGGCGGGAGAAGCCCTGAAATGATCCCCCAAGACCCTTCTTACCGCAGAGACGCGGAGGCGCGGAGATTTGAAAACAAGAGGCACTTTCTCTGCTTCTCGGCGTCTCTGCGGTAAACGTAACCGTTTTTCCAGAGCATCGGAGGCAAGAGAGTTCGCGGTGCCCACCTCCGCGCTCCTTTCGTCTCAGGCCAAGTCAATTTCGAGCTTCGTCACGGACGCCGGCTTGAAGGTCCAGGAAAAACTCGATCCTGCGACATTAGCTGGTTCCGTCTTGGGTTCGACCGCTTGAGGATGATCGAAGTCGTTGTGCGCGTGAATATCCGGCGCAGCAAGCACGGTAACTTGCGCGGACCGCGCGGAGGCCCCGCGCAGGACCACGTCCGCGACGCGTGGCTCGCTGGCGTGCGGATTCACCACCGTGACCACCAAAGTCTTTCCGTGCACCGAGGCTGAACCCTCAAGTCCCCAGAGCGACTTGCCCGCTCCATAGGAGATCGAAGGGGCGCTGCTCACAAAACGCAGCGAGCGCCCGCCCTGGTGGGATTTGTACATATCGAAGACGTGGAAGATGGTCGTAGGCGCGAAACGGTCCTCCCGCGCCAGAAACAGGGTGTGGATGCAATTCACCAGTTGGGCGTCGTTGCACATGGCGAGCTTTTCGGCGTGGCGATTGAAGATATCGAGGTTAATTCCGGTCACCAGGGCATCCCGCATGGTGGGGACATAGCTGAACAGGTAGCGCGGGTCAATCGCCGGGCCCCGGTGCCAGGCTCCCCATTCATCCACGACCAGTTTCACCTTGTGCTCTTTATCGAACTCACCCATGGCCAGCCAATGCTTGTTCACGAGTGAGTCCATGACGTCGGCCTGCCACAGCAGTTGGTACCAATCGTCCACGGTATAGTCGAGCGAGTCGCCTTTGCCGGTGGTCCAGCAGTAATAGTGCATCGACAGGCCGTAGAGATGCGCCAGCTCCTCTGGGCCCTTGGCCAGCAGGCCCTCAAAGAAGCCGCGCGTCCAGGCGATCTGGGCGTCCTGCACCGCCGTGCCGGGTCCGGAGGCAATAAAGCGCAGCTTGAGTCCGTAGTCGGGAACCCAGGCGGTGAAGCGGCGAAACTCGGTGGCGTATTCCTCCGGTTTGAAGTCGCCGCCGCAGCCCCAGGACTCGTTGCCGATGCCCCAGTAAACGACGTTGAACGGCTCCTTGCTGCCGTCGGCGGCGCGCGTTGCGGCAAGGGTCGTGCTGCCCGCCGGGGAGTTACAGTAGTCCACCCATTCGTCGAAATCATTGGGAGTCAGGCTGCGGACATTGGCGGCAAGATAGGGTTTTGCGCCACACAGTTGGCAGAAGCGCATGAATTCATAGGTGCCGAACGTATTGGGCTCGAATTTCTGCGGACCGTCGGCCGCTTTCCACAGATCGGGGTCATTGGTCCAGAAATTAGTGCGGACGGGGCGCTTGGCGCGCGGGCCGGTGCCGTCGCGCCAATTGTAGCTGTCGGCAAAGCAGCCGCCCGCCCAGCGCACCACCGGCGCGTTCAATTGGCGCATGCGGTCGACCAGCGCTTTGCGGATCCCGCCCACGTTCGGAATCTTGGAGTTTTCGCCCACCCAGATCCCGTCGTAAATCACGCCACCCAAGTGTTCGGTGAAGTGCCCGTGAAACTCCGGCGCAATGTCGCCCACGGGCTCGTTCATCAGGATCTCGACCAGGCCGTCCGCGGCGCGCGTGGAACGCGGCGCCAGACTGGCGGCAGCAATCGCTAGTGTTGAACTAAGGAATTCTCGCCTTTTCATGCTGAGTGACCTCCGGGCATTCGCCCCGATGATTTGCCGCGCTAGATTACCAGAGTCGAGGCCGGAGGGCGAGTGTTCCCCGCGCAAAAAAACCCTGCGGACCTCCGTCCCCGCCTCCCGATAGGGAGGTGGTGCGATCTTTGGCCCCCTCCCTTCGCAACCTCGCGCCAAACGGTGATAGAGTATCGTCCTTCTGAAACCGGGAGGCACGTTTGCCAAACGCCAAAGTGGATGTGGTCGGCCTGGGCTTGAACGCCACGGACACGGTCATGACGGTTCGGGAGTTCCCTGCCCTGGGAGGCAAAGAGCGTGTGGTCGCGTCGTCGATGCAAGCCGGCGGGCAGGTGGCGACAGCGCTGGTTACCTGTCGGCGGCTGGGATTGAAGGCGCGCTACATCGGTAAGGTGGGCAACGACCAGGCCGGCTGCCTCCAGCTTACCAGCCTGCGGCGCGAGGGCCTGGACCTCGCTCACGTGCGGGTGGTGCGCGGCGTTCCGAACCAGTTCGGCTACATCATAGTCGACCAGGCGACCGGCGAGCGCACCGTCTTCTGGGACCGCGACGCGCGGCTAAGCGTCCAGCCCGAAGAACTGAAGCCCTCCGCGATTACCTCAGCGCGCTTGCTGCATCTGGACGGCTGCGACGTGGAAGCCTGCTTGGTGGCGGCGCGCTGGGCGCGCCGGGCGCACGTTCCGGTGGTGGCAGACCTGGACACGGTCTACAAGAAAGTCGAGACGCTTTTTCCCTACATCGACTATCTGATCGCCTCGGCGAATTTCCTTCCCGCCGTCACCGGGCACGCCGACCCCTGCAAAGTGCTGGCGAACATGGCGCGCGAGTACCGAGTGCGGGTGCCCGGCATGACGCTGGGCCGCGACGGCGCACTGGTTTACCAAGCGGGCCGTTTCTACTACTCGCCGGGGTTTGTCGTCGAAACCGTAGACACCACGGGCGCAGGCGACGTCTTCCACGGGGCGTTCATTTACGGGTTGCTGGCCGGATGGGACATCCAGCGCACGCTGGATTTCTCCAACGCCATGGCCGGTCTCAACTGCACGGTGCTGGGGGCGCGCGGCGGAATCAAATCGCAGGCCGAGGCCGCGCGATTAATGGCCACGGGCGGGCGGCACGTGAACCCCGCATATCGGAACGGGCTGGCACCGGTGAAGCCGCTGAGACCAGCCTCCTCCGCGTCCGCCAGGCACCGAGTCTGAGGGAGATCTAACCATGTCTGATCCGCAGGGCAAGAGCCAACCGACCTTGGAAATGACCGGAGGGGATTTCGCGCTCATTACCGGAGCCTCAAGCGGCATTGGCGCCTGCTTTGCGCGGGCCCTCGCGGCGCGCGGCAAGAACCTGGTTTTGGTAGCGCGGTCGAAGGACAAGCTGGAAGAACTGGCGCGCGAAATCCGCGCAAAGCATTCCTTGCGCATCGAGGTCGTCCCGCAGGACCTCAGCGCGGAGGGAGCCGCGCAGCACCTGGTCTCGACCCTGAATGAGCGCGGCATCGTCATTGACCTGCTCGTCAACAGCGGGCTTTGGCGCGCAGGGCGAGTTCTGGAAACTACCGCTCGATCGCCAGTCGCAAATGCTCCGCTTGAACATCGTAGCGCTCACCGAGCTGACGCACCTGCTCCTGCCTCCCATGGTCGCGCGGCGCAGCGGCGGCATCATCAACGTGTCTTCGACGGCCGGCTTTCAGCCCGTCCCCTACACCAGTGTGTATTCAGCCACCAAGGCCTTCGTCACGAGCTTTTCGATGGCGCTGGCGGAGGAAGTGCGCGACTACGGCGTGAAAGTTGTGGCGCTCTGCCCCGGCGGCACGGCTACCAACTTCTTTGACGCCAGCCAGTACGCCAAGCGTGAGTTCCCGGGCGGCTTGCAGGCACCCGAAGCAGTGGTCGACGCCGGCCTGCGAGCTCTTGACCGTGGCCGCAGCCTGGCCGTCACGCGGTTCATTAACCGGCTGATGGTCGCCTCGCTGCGCTTTGCGCCACGCCGGATGGTGGCCCGGGAAGCCGGCAAGATGTTCCGCCCGAAAGCCTGCAAGTGAGGGCTTCCTCCCATCGCGGAATGTGGTAAGTTAGCTGCCAACGTCCAGGTGCAGTTTCATCTCTTCCCTGCCTGGCTCGCTGGACTGCGGGCGCGGGCTGCAGGGGGAGGCAAACATGCCCAAGCAATTCGCCGCTCTGGCAGGCACTCTTTTGGTAATCATCGCTTGTAGTTCTGCCTCCGCGTTATTCGCGCAAGGAAATGCTGCGCGGCCAGCGGATGAGCAAATCCTTTCCTATCATAGCGACGTCACCGTCAATCCGAACGCCACAATCCTGGTGCGCGAGACGATTTCGGTGTTGGCCACGGGCCAGCAGATCAGGCATGGGATTTACCGCGATCTTCCCACGCGCTACCACGATCGCTTTGGCAACGCCTACATCGTGCACTTTGAAGTCGTGTCCGTAGAGCGGGACGACCAACCGGAAGACTATCATCTGGAAAAGCTGTCGAATGGCCTGCGCATCTACGTGGGCAAGCAGAGCAAACTGGTTTCGTCCGGTGAACACGCGTATGAGCTCGCCTACACCGTGGATCGCGAAATCGGATTCTTCTCCGACCACGACGAGCTTTACTGGAACGTGACGGGCAACGGTTGGGTGTTCCCCATCCAGGAGGCCTCCGCCACGGTTCATCTGCCGCAGGGAATCGCCCATGACGCGATCCTGCTGGATGCTTACACGGGCCCACAGGACTCGGCGGGAACCGATTACATCGCCTCCGCCGACAACCAGAGCAACGCCGGCTTCCGCACGACGCGAGCGCTGGGCCCACACGAAGGCCTGACGATCGTGGTCCGCTGGCCCAAGGGATTTGTGCGCCCCCCCACGGACGAAGAAAAGTTCCATTACTTCCTGGAAGACAACCAAGTCACGCTGATCGGGGTTGCCGGGCTGATCGTGGTTCTCATTTATTACACGGCCGCGTGGTTTCTGGTGGGGCGCGATCCGGCGAAGGGCGTGATCATGCCCAGGTACGAGCCACCCCGGGGATTCTCGCCCGCCGCTGTCCGCTACGTGAATCGCATGACCTTCGACCAAAAGGCGCTGGTTGCGAACCTTGTAGACCTCGCGGTGAAGAAGCGACTGGCGATTCAGGAGGACGGCTCCGGCGTATACACTCTGACGCGCCTGGAGGCGAACCCGCCGCCCGCTGGCGCCGCGGCTCCTTCCCGCGGCAGGAGCGTGGAGAACTCGCCAGAGATCACGCCCGACGAGAAACTCCTCCTCGACACGCTCTTCGCGGCAGGCGGAACGCTTCGCCTGGAACGCACGAACCACGCTCGCGTCGGCGGCGCGATCGAAGCTCTTCACCGCGCGTTGCGTTCCAGCCTGGAGAGGGTTTACTTCTTCAAGAACAGCCGCTACCTGATTCCGGGTCTGCTGATTTCCTTCCTGACTATTGTCCGGTGCGGATTTTCAATCCAGGGCGCGCAGAAACCGATTGCGCTCTTCATCACCTTCTGGCTGCTGATCTGGAGCCTGGGATGCACGGTGCTGGTGTTCGCGGTGTTTGCGGCGTGGAGGAATGCCCTTTCCGACCCGCACCACAAGGCCGCCGCCCGCACCCAGGCCCTCATCATCAGTGCGTTTTCCATCCCCTTCTTCATCGGCGAACTCGTCGGACTGGTCGGGCTGGCGTTGGCCGCTTCCCCCGCGGTGGTTCTCGTCCTGATTCTCCTGGTCCTGACCAACTACCTGTTCCATTACCTTCTCAAAGCGCCAACCCGCTCGGGCCGCGCGCTGCTGGATCAGATTGAGGGCTTCCGCATGTTCCTTGCCGCCGTGGAGGAGGACCGCTACAAGGCGCTGAATCCACTTGAGAAGACTCCCGAGCTGTTTGAGAAGTTTCTCCCTCACGCCATGGCGTTGAATGTGGAAAAAGCGTGGAGCGAAAAGTTCGCCGCAGTGCTGGCGCGAGCCGCACAACCGGGCACGACCGGCTATTCGCCTGTCTGGTACTCCGGCCCCAACTGGAGCCCGATAACAGCCTCGGCGTTCGCAACCTCGCTGGGCAGCTCTTTCTCTAGCGCGATTTCTTCCGCTTCCACTGCTCCTGGTTCGAGTTCGGGAGGTGGCGGAGGGGGCTCCTCGGGAGGTGGGGGAGGCGGAGGCGGGGGCGGAGGCTGGTGAGGCCATTGTGAATGATGAATTCTGAAATATGAATCATGCGTTACGGCATGCACCTGAGCTGCCGTCGCCACAGTGGAAGGTGCAACAATTCATAATTCATAATTTACTATTTGCCATTCACTATTCCGAATTCAGCCTCACTTCTGCACGGACAACCTCAGCGTAGTACTGTGACTCACTTCCCGGCTAGCTGCCGTGATCGTCAGGGTGTAGGCACCCACGGGAGTCCCGGACTGAGAGAGGCTTCTCCCGCTGCCCACTTGGCCGCCACCGCCGCAACCCGGCAACAACACCGTCGCGAGCAGGAGCGTCGCGAGGCCGCACGCGGCGCATCGCCTGAAAGCCGGGGCGACCGAGCCCCCCATCACCAGGAGTGCGAGCAACATCACCACGGTCATCAGAAGTTCTCCGTGGTCCCCAAGTCCCCCCGGGATTTGAGGTGTTCGGAACAGGGCGGCGGAGGGTGCCGTGGTCTGAACGGAGACCGTGACTTCTACCGGCGTCACACCGTCGAGAGGCACGGTTACGGGTGAGACCTGGCAAGTCGACCCTGACGGTGCTCCCGCACAACTGAAATCGACCGTGTCCTTCATTCCCCCCGGCGCAAGCGTAATGTGGAACACCGCCTGCTGGCCGGGCGAGACTGTGAGCGCCGTCGCCGACCCCGCTGACACGCTCAGGGAAAAATCTGTCCCCGTGCCGGTAAGCGGCACGGCCTGCGGGCTGCCTGCAGCGTTTGTGGTGATAAGGAGGGTGGCAATACGACTCCCTGCCGACGTGGGGGTGAAGGTCAGGCTCACGGCGCAACTCGCTCCCGGATTGAGCGACCCTCCGCACGCGCTCTGAAGCGAAAAGTCCTTGCTGTCGGAACCCGTCACCGCGACGCCGCTGATCGCGAGCGCCGCATCGCCCGTGTTACTCAGCGTCAACGACTGGGTGCTGCTGGCGATCCCGACCACCTGGCTCGAGAAACTCAGGCTGGACGCCGACAACGAGACTTGTGGCACCGTGCCCCTTCCAGTGAGCGCGATGGATTGCGGGCTGCCTGTAGCGTTGTCCGTCACACTCAGCGAGCCCACTTGGGTTCCACTCGTGGCCGGCGTAAAGCTGACGGAAATCGTGCAACTCGCTCTTGCCCCCAGAGAGGCAGGACAGTTATGGGCAACGGCGAAATCCCCCGTTACGGCGATGCTGCTGATTTCGAGCGGCGCGTTCCCGGGATTAGTCAAGCTCACGGTCTGCGGTGAACTGGTGGTGTACACGCGTTGGTTCCCGAACGCCAGGCTCGAGGCCGAGAGGCTCGCCGCGGGGTTTGCCACGCCAGTCCCCGTCAGGGCCACCGTCCGCGAACCCGCCGCCGCGTTGTCGGTGATCGTCAGAATTCCGGTGCGCGTGCCTGCAGCCGTGGGAGTGAAAGTCACCAAGATGGTGCATTCGGCGCCACCGGCGAGGCTCGGGACGCAGGTGTCCGTCGCCGCGAAATCTCCGCTGGCCGCGATGCGCGAGACGCTTAGCGGCACGCTCCCTTGATTCGCCAGCGTTACAGTTTTCGCCGCGCTGGCGGTTCGCACGTCTTGCGAATCAAAGGTCAAGCTGCTGGGGGAAGCGTAAGCGGTCGGCCCGCCAATCCCCGTACCCTGCAAAGTCACATACTGCGGGCTGCCCGGAGCATTGTCGCTGATCGTCAGCACACCGCCGGAATCGCCGTCCGCGGTGGGAGCGAACCCCACGCTGAGCGCGCAACTCGCCCCCGGCGCGAGAGTCAAGGGACACCCATTCGTGAGCGAGAAGGCGCCGCTAGCGGTAACAGTCGCAATATGCAGCGGGGCGCCGCTCGGGTTGCTGACCGTGACAGCCAGCGGTGCACTCGAGGCGCCCACCCCTTGTACGCCGAACTTGAGTCCGGCTGGATACAGCCCCACGACCGGTGTATTCAACGTGACGAAAGCCGCATTCGCCCCGAATGACGCGACCGCGAGGTCGAGACCACCGTCGCCGTTGAAGTCACCCGTCACCCAGCCGTGCACGGCCATGCCGGCGGGATTGTCAACGGACGGCAGGAAAGTGCCATCGCCATTGCCCAGCAGGATGGAAACCGCGTTGCCGGACTTTCCCACCAGCAGGTCAAGCTTGCCGTCGCCATTGAAATCTCCCACGAGGATTGACTCCAGGTTTGCGGAGGAGCCCAGGTAGTAGGACAGGCCCGATTGGAACGTGCCGTCGCCCTTGCCCAAGAGAACAACCACGGAGTCGGTTGTGGTCACCGCCAGATCGGGCTTGCCGTCGCGATTGAAATCGCCCGCCGCAATCGCCAGGCCGCCGTTCGGAATGGCATAGTCCGATCGCGTCCCAAACGTTCCATGGCCGCCGCCTGGGATGATGGAAATCCCGCCGTTAAACGCCGCCGCCAGGTCCATGGCACATTGCCCTCAAAGTCGGCCGCCACGGCCTGGAACGGCCCGGTCCCCGTCAGCAAGGCGCCGCCGCTCCGGAACGTACCGTCACCTCGGCCCAGCAAGATCGAAACACTGTTGCTGAAGCCAAAGCCGTTGTTGACGACCGCCAAGTCGGGAATCCCATCGCCGTTGAAGTCCGCCACCGCCACCCCGACCGGGATGTTTCCGGCGGCATAGTCGCTGCGGGGCTGAAACGTGCCATCGCCGTTCCCGAGAAATATCGAAACCGAGCCCGGCGAGCAAGGCAGCGAAGTGCAGGTCTGGTTCACCACCGCCAGGTCCAGCTTGCCGTCCCGGTTGAAATCTCCCACGGCCGCCGCCACGGGCACCGGCCCGGCCCCGGATGTGGCGCCCATTTGGAAAGTCCCATCGCCGCCACCCAGAAAAACCGAAATCGAGTTGTCGGCAAGATTGGTCGTCACGAGATCCAGTTTCCCATCGCCATCGAAATCTCCCGCCGCGATCGCCCAGGAGCCTTGCGAGCTTCCGTAAGCTTGTGGACCCGGGAACGTCCCGTCACCTCGACCGGTCACAACAGAAACCACTCCCAGGGCGCTCATGACGACGGCCAGATCAGGCTTGCCGTCGCGATTGAAGTCGGCCACCGCAAGCGCCACCGGTCCGCCTGGGAGCAGGTAGTCAACGGCCGCCTGCAAAGTTCCGTCCCCATTGCCGAGCAGAACCGAAAAGGTCTGGTCGGCGCCGTTCGCCACCGCCAAGTCGAGCCGGCCGTCGCCATTGAAGTCGCCGACGGCCAAGGCGGTCGGGTAGATTCCGGTGGGATAGTCCAGCCGAGGCTGGAACGTGCCATCGCCATTGCCGAGCAGAACCGAGACGGCGTTCTCCTGCTGGTAGGTCACCGCCAGGTCAGCAACGCCATCGCCGTTGAAGTCCCTGACGATGAGCGCGTTGGGATCGAACAACACCAGCACGTCGCTGCCACGCTGAAACGTGCCATCGCCTCTTCCGAGGAATATCGAAACCGTGTTACCGGAATCGGCGACTGCCAGATCGAGTCTGCCGTCTCCGTTGAAGTCGCCGGCCACCACCCACGCCGCCGCAGCGGGAATGCTGTAGGGCACGGGTGCCTGAAACGTGCCGTCGCCATTGCCGAGAAACAGCAATACTGAGTTCAGTGCTCCGTTGCTGACCGCTAGATCCAGCTTGCCGTCGCCGTTCAAATCCCCGACCGCAATCGACCCCGGTTGCGTTCCGGGAGCAAACTCGGTGTGCTGCTGGAACGTCCCGTCACCGTTGCCGAGCAGAATGGAGATTGACCCATTGGTCCCGCAGTAAGACGCCGACCCGCAGTTCTGGTTGGCAATAACCAGATCCTGCCGCCCGTCACCGTTAAAATCACCCCCCGCGACGGCGACCGGCTGGCTGCCGGTTTCATAGTTGGTAGCAGGCGCGAGGGTGCCATCGACCTTGCCCAGCAGGATCGCCACGCTATTGCGGCTGGCCTGCACGATGGCGAGGTCGAGCATCCCGTCCCCATTGAAATCCCCGACCGCCACGGAGGCCGGCCCGTCACCGGTACTGCCCACCGAGAAACTCGCCCGGCCGAACATGTGTCCCTGTGCCCGCGCGGATGGAACCGGCGCGCACATCAAGGCCATCAGAGCCGCGCAGGCCCAGACGGCGGCTCTGGCTCCGGCCCGATTTGGTGCAGTCCTCTTCGGCTGGCGGAAGAAAAACAAGATGGAAGGTCTAGTCTGGTACCAGGATTTCTGGCTCATGGTAGCTTCCCTCGATCGGTATGTTGCCGCGAGTCCGGCAGGGAGCACCGCGTGCGCTTCTGAAAAGAGGATGGCGCGGGACCCAGATTGGACCCACGGCGACTACCCCTGGCAACTCCCTCTTGCGAGGGTGTGTTGCCGCGCGTTGTGCATCGAAACTGTGAACGTCCTGCATCTTAGAACCTCTTAATCTGATCGTCAATGTATTTAATATTAAATAACCATTAGAAAAAACTTAAGAAAGCCCCACTTCGCTAACTCATTGAGGACAAAGAAGATATCCATGCTTCTATTCTCGCTGGGCAGTCTGAGAGCAGCCAGGCTGGTCCTTTTTGGGGGTATTCCAGGCGTCTCCCGAGTATCGCGGAAGCCTAAGAATTCATTTAGGATGGTCGGGTGGGTCGGGAAGGTCGCTGGCGCGAAAAGCGCCCCGCGGGTTTTCAGGACGCAAGGGATAGGGTAGGAAAGCACGTGGCGCCCGCGCGGCCTGCGGCCGCAGCCAGAAACGAAGTTCTCCGTGACCTCCGTGCCTCTCAACGCCCAACACCGAGGGCACGGAGCGTCTCAGTGACCTTTGTGTTGAGGCTCTGCCGGCCACGGAGGACACGGAGGGACTATGGACAGGAGGGGAAATCTTCGCGCGCGGCGAGGAAACTCAGCCTGAGCAGTGCAGCGAAAGGCATCCGAATTAGGGATCGGGGTTCAAGAGCGGTCCCGCAGGGCGGGATCGCCAGCGGGGCTTATCAGGAAGTCTCGTCTGTGCGCCTGAGATTTATGGCTCGGTCACCGCGCAGGTAGGACTTCAGGATGCCGTCCCATTTCCCCTGGGCCGTCAGAATCAGCTCGATGGCCTCGCGCACCGCCCCCGCACCGCCCGGGCGGCGAGTCCAGTAGTGGACGTGGCGTCGCAGGAACTCATCCCCATCCCCCACGCACACCGCCAAGCCTACCCGCTTGAGGAGAGGCAGATCCACGATGTCGTCGCCGACGTAACACACTTCCTCGTCTCGCATCTGGGCCGCGTGCCGGATCCTCTCGTAGGGCTCGATTTTCTCCAGGGCGTGCTGCTGGAGGAAATGGATTCCCAGTTCTTTCGCGCGGGCCTCGATGACCGGTGAGCTGCGTCCAGTGATGATGCCGGTCTTGATCCCGGCATGGTGGGCGAGGCGAATGCCCAGGCCATCACGGCAGTCAAAGCCTTTGGTCTCAAACATCCCGCCATCGGGGCGTGGCAGGAAATAGATACTTCCGTCGGTCAGCACCCCGTCTACATCCATCAGCAGCAGCTTGATTCTTCTGGCGCGTGCCAGCAGTTGTCTGGAGATTCTTCGCATGTGTGTGATTGAGACTCTTCGGACAGTGGCTAGTTGCAGGTGGCTAGTCACTGGTCACTAGTCACCAGCCACTAACCACTATCCACTGCTCTTCAAAACATCTGGGTTGTCCACAGGTCGTGGATGTGGACCACGCCCTCGAGCTTCCCCTCCGCATCAATGACCAGCAGAGAAGTGATCTTACGGCCCTCCATCAGGCTGAGCGCCTTGGTGGCCAGCTCGGTGCGGCTGATGGTCACCGGCGAGCGCGTCATGCAATCCTGCGCGCTCAGGCGTAGCGCGCGGTCCCCTTCCCTCTGCAAGACGCGGCGCAGATCGCCGTCGGAGATGATCCCCAGCAGCCGGCCTTCGTCCGCGACGACGGCCGCGTGTCCCATGCCCTTCCGGCTCATTTCATAGATCACGTCGTGCATACGGGCTTCCGGGGCCACGACGGGCACTTGCTCGCCGGTGTGCATGACGTTTTCGACGCGCCGTAGCCGCACCCCCAGCCCGCCGCCTGGGTGGAGCGCCGCGTAATCCTCTTCGTCGAAGCCGCGCTTTTCCAGCACGGCCATCGCCAGCGCATCGCCCATGGCGAGCATGGCCGTAGTGGAAGCCGTAGGAGCCAGCCCCAGCGGGCAAGCCTCCTGGCGAATGCCCACGTCAATCACCACGTCGCTGGCCTGTGCCAGCGTGGAAGAAACATTCCCCGTCAGGGCAATCAAGGGGATATCCAGGCGCTTAACGGTATCGAGCAGCCGCAGCAATTCCTCCGTCTCGCCGCTGTAGGAGAGGGCCAGCAGAACGTCATGCCGCACCAGCCGTCCCAGATCGCCGTGGAGCGCTTCGGCGGGATGCAGGAAGAAAGACGGTGTCCCGGTGCTCGACAGCGTCGCGGAAATTTTCTGTCCCACCAGCCCGGACTTTCCCATGCCCGCCACGACGACGCGCCCTCGGCATTCCATCAGAAGCTCGACCGCCCGCGTGAACCGCTCGTCCAGGCGAGCCACGAGATCACTGAGCGCCTTCGCCTCGATTTCCAGCACCTTGCGGGCAGTCTCTAAACTCATGGAAACTCGACTCGGAGTGAGGATCATAGCACAGCTCGGGTTCTGCTCAAGGAGAAGCTCGGGAAGAGACCCGTTGGGGCCTCGCCCCGTCAAACTCGGAATTGTGGGCGCGTGCAGTCCCTCAGCGTGGCCTCGCGACGGTGAGCGGCGTCGGAATATTCAGCCGCGTTGAAAACAGGCAACTTATTGTATTTTAAGCAGGCAGAAAAGCCAAAACATCGGAAATTGCGCCAAACTGGAACGCATCTGGAACATTGCTTTTTCTTCGCCCTCCTATGTCCCTTCCAGCTCCATCGCATACACAGCGCGACGAATCGCTTTGATTTCGTGAACTAATTTCTTGCATTGGAATCTATGCCCTTCATTTGGAGAGGATCTGTGGTCGCTTTGAATTTCAGCCAACGCGCTAAACTGCCCCAGCCTTTGAGCAGTCCCATCAGTTGAAGGATTGTGGTGCGTGCATTACGATTGGGGCCGGACCAAAGGAACTTATTGATGTGTATCGGACAGAACTTCTTCCCTGGCGATGGCGGCGAGAAGACGTTCTTAGCAGGGGGAAGGAACAAGAGCAGGCGACCATCTGCGGTCGGTTGCGGTACAATCTGGGCCGGACAGCGGATCTATCATGGGGTGAAATGGGGGCAGATTATAGTGACAATGAGGGAAGTGGGGGCACGGCAGACGGTGCCCCACGCGCAATGGTCAAGCGGCACTGCATTCTCTGATCCACGGTACGATCATGCGGAACAGGGTATTAACCATTGTTATTCCGTTCCCAATACCAGTTTCCTCTCTCGCCGCTCAAACGGCCGCAAGGACTCCGCAATATCAGCCGACCGTCGGTGAGGATGGCAAGGATGTGGTTTGGGAGGAAAGTTCACCGCTGGAAAGGGGGAGAAGAATGGATACTCGAACTTTAGCACTTCGCATTCTCTCGGCAGGAGTAGCGTATGTCCTGCCAGCCATGGTTTGGGCAAGCCCCCAAGCAAAGCCGGATCTAAGGGTGACGGGGCTATCTGTGGAACAGATTCATGTAAACAACGTGCCGCTCCGCGTTAAGGTGGAGCTAGAAGTCAAGAACTTCGGCGCCACGACTCCCGGAGGATTTACGACCCGTTTGTCCTATAGAACCAAGAGCACAGTACCCTACACCCCGCTCTATGATTTCCAATCCGGGGTCCGGCAACTGAACGGCGGAGACCGTTGGACTAGGACATTCGACTTCCAGGAAGGCGGCACTTACTATTTCAAAGCGGAAGTCGACGCGGATAAGCAGATCGCGGAAACGGCGGAGGGGAATAATCTAAAGACACTGGTCAAAAGTTTTGTGGGTGGGACTCCGGACCTCACCGTGAAGAACGTCGTCGCGCAATTCAAAGGTGTCACCCCTACCGCCGCTAGGGCCAGGGTTGATTGGGACGTGGAGAATGTGGGGGACGGGAAAGCCGCGGGTTCGTTTGTCACTGCCTTGAAGGTATCGAAGAACGGGAGTAGCTTCGCGGAGCTTGCGCGGTTCACCAAGGCGGGGCTCGGCCAGGGTCAGAGCGTTCACTACTATAGAGAGGTTAGTTACTCGGATGCGCACAGCCTGAGGTTCATGATTGTCGTGGACGCGACCAACACCCTTCATGAGAGCCATGAGGGCAACAACACCGCCTACTCGGAAACCATTCGGCCCTGAGTGCCGTGCGCAGGCCGCTGTTGTAAGCCGGAGCCGTCCTTCTTTCGTTGGATGGTGCTGCGTCAACACCTCCGAGCGATCGCAGGCTTGCGAAGAAGGGTCCGCGCCAGCCCGCCGTCGGGACAGGCCGCCGGCCCGGCGGCTAATCCAGCCTGACGCCGGCGTATTCGTAGCGGTCGCCGCCCTGCCAGGTGATGCCGACGAGGGTAGGCTGCCGGATGCCCGAGGGAACCCGGAAGATGGTCGCGGTATTCGTCCAGCCGGCGACGCGCGTACTGATGTCGCCCATGGTTTTGTATCCCTTATAGTAATAGTTGATGGGATTCTCCATCGGCCCGTCCGGCCAATAGACCGCACCCGCGGCGTCCGTCAGGAAGAACGTCGGGCCGGGATCGTAACCGAAGGGGAGCTGGTAGAACGTCTCGGGCATGCCGAAGTTCGCCGGACTCCCGCTCAAGGCCAGGTGGATGATCAGCCAAGTCTTGCCCGGGCCTGCCAAGGTCGAGCCATGACCTCCCGGCTGCTGCTTGCGTTCCGCGCGCAATACCTTCATCTGCACGGTGCCCATTCCCGTTCGCAGGATGGTGTTCGGATTCGGAGTGTTCGTGTAGGCGCGCGATTGGAAGCGCAGCGGGATTGCCGCGCCGAGGGGCTTCAGGTTGCCGCTAACCCGGCCGAGGTTGAAGGGTTTCCCGATCACCTTGCGCAGATCGATGATGGGACGGTTGCTGGTGTCGACCTTTCGTAGGGCTTCTTCGGTGCGCGTCACTACAATGCCGCCGTCTCCCACCTGGATCTCGTTGTCGTAAGTGTAGCGGCCGCGCGGCGACTTCACCCTGAAGGTTCCGGTCACACGCACACGGTCGCCATTGGACGCGGCGGGATGACCTGGTCCGAAGACGTTCATCACTAGCTTGTTCTGTTCAATGTCGCTCAGGCTCATCAGCGTCCACGGCTGGCCCTGCGCGTCGCGATTCTTGCGCACGATCAGCGCCAAGCCCAGCACTGTGACCCGCTTCTGGTCATACGCACCCGGGTTTTTCAGCAGCGTTGAAACCGTGATGGGCTCGCCAGCGGAGCGCGCCTCCGCGGGACTCGCAAAGACGTCCACGGTTTTCTCCATCCACCGGAACGGCCCCCACTGCCCGTTCAGACGAAAGCCGGGCCAGAATCGCCAGGTGCCCGCGGCCTCAAGATTGGTGGAAGCGCGTACCGTGGCGCTGGCACCGGGCTTCAATACCAGTGGTTTCTTCGTGTGGCCGAAGTCGCGATTGTTTGCGTTGCTGGTGGAATTAACTCGCGCCGCCACGAAGATTCCTGGTTCGCCATCAAACTGCAGGGGTTGATTCGAGCGGTTCGTGAATACCATTTCCACCGTCAACGTGCCGCCCACGATCGCCGGATTTGCTGTGCTGATTTCAAACTTCGTAAGCTCGAGGCCGTTAGGAAGCGTGTTCGCCGCGGCCGGGACCGCGCCGAGTAGAAATGCCAGGATAAGACCCACGTGCAAAGTTCTCGCGCCTCGTTTGTTCATGCGCCCTCCTTAGCTTCGGTAGTGGCAGGAATGGATCTCCACGCTTGAGCCCGAATTTCCGATTGGAGCTTCCGCTTCGCCCCAAAACATACGCCAGCAGCCCCAGCGATTCAAGCGCACGTATCGCGCCATCTAAAATGTAACCAGGGGAGGAGTGATCGCGCCATTTAGGATGTAACCCGAGTCGGCGAGAAGGATGAGGAGGGTTACGGTGAGTTAC
>JAIQEZ010000006.1 GCA_020073545.1 Terriglobia bacterium
CGCCAAGCGATGACGAAACTCGTCACCAGAATGTTCAGCAAGCCCACGGGCAGCAGGAATTTCCATCCGAGAGACATGAGCTGGTCGTAGCGGAAGCGCGGAAGCGTGCCGCGCATCCAGATGTAGAAGAACAAGAAACAAAACACCTTCAGGCAAAACCAGAAAATGGGGAGAAGCATCCGCAACGGCGCCGGTCCGAACACGGGGCCATGCCAACCTCCAAAGAACAACAAGGTAGCGAGGCAGGAGACCGTCACCATGTTGGCATACTCCGAGATGAAGAACATGGCGAACTTCATACTGCTGTACTCGGTGTGGAAGCCGCCGACCAGCTCCGTTTCACCTTCGGGCAAATCAAAAGGCACGCGATTGGTTTCCGCCACCGCTGCCGTGAAGTAAACGAAGAAACCCACCGGCTGAACGAAGATATTCCAATGGGGCAGCCAGGTATTTACGCCCGCGATATGCCAGAAACCGCCTTGCGCGTCTACGATCCCGCGCAGGCTGAGCGTACCCGCAATCATCAGCACGCCGACTACGGCCAATCCGAGAGAAAGCTCGTAACTGATCATCTGCGCCGAAGACCTTAGTGCGCCGAACAGGGGATACTTGCTGTTTGAGGACCATCCCGCGAGCGCGATGCTGTACACGCCCAGGGAGGTGACCGCAAAGACAAACAGCAGGCCTACATTCAGGTCCGCGATTTGAAACTCAATCGGATGTCCGTGGAAGTTGAAACCCTCGCCGAAGGGGATTACGGAGATGGAAAGAAATGCCAGGACAAATCCCAGAAAGGGCGCCAGCCAGTAAATCACCCGGTCGGCCTCGAGGGGCACGATATCTTCTTTCAAGATGAACTTTATGCCATCGGCCACCGGTTGCAGTAACCCATGCGGGCCCACGAGGTAGGGTCCCCAGCGCGCTTGAATGTGGGCCACCACCTTGCGCTCCAGCCACGTCAGATACGCGATGCTGGTCAACAAAGAAACCAGGACGACCGCGACCTTTACGCCCGCGACGACAAGGAGAAATTCCGTGTCAGAAAATGTGCCCATGTGGTCTCTTGGCTTCGTCGACCGAGTTCAGCGCCCAACTATAGCGGCTCAACGTTCCAGATGTGAAGAGCGAATCTCGGGAAGAGAAAATCAAATCTGCGCTGGCGAGCTCCGGTGGCGTCCCGGCCGGCTGTGTCGCGACAGCGCGGCCGATGAGCAAGTTCGGCAGCGCAATCGCGTAGCCAGGCACCTGCGCGATGATTTCCCTTAGCACGTCATCAGAAGACTGGTAAGCCCACTTGTGGCCCAGCCGTCCTGCCAGCGCAAGCAGGATTTCTAAATCACTTCGCGTGCCCGCCTTCCGCATGGGTTTTTTCAAAACCTGCACTTGGCCGCAGCTGTTCGTTACGGTGCCGGACTTTTCCGCGAAGCTCGTCGCCGGCAGGACCACGTCGGCGGCCTCGGCTGTCTCGGTCGGAAACAGTTCCGCCACCATCAAAAAGGCCAATTTGCTCAGTTGCTCCTTGGGAAGGTGGAAGGTCTTGACAGGATTTGATCCAAAAACCAGCAGTGCCTTGATCTCACCCGATTGGGCACCTTGCAGGATCGAGCGGATGTCGCGGCCGGGCTCCGTGGGTATTCTGAATTGCCAGGCAGCTTCGAAGCGTTCGCGAGCAGCCTGCTCCGGGAGGGGCAGGTAACCCGGCAATACGTCGGGTAACAACCCCATGTCGGCGGCCCCGCGGGAATTGGCATAATCGCCGAGCGCCACGAAGCGAGTACGACCGGGAAGCGCAAGTCCCCAGCGAACCAGGTCCGCCACGTCCTTCCCGCGGATCTCGTCACCGAAGATAATGACCGTATCGGATTCCTCCAGCAGCCCTTCGCGGAAGGAGTCGAAATCGCCGGTGCCGCCAACCACCAAGCCGGCGTGAGGCGCTTGAATTCCCGCCAAGGCCCGAATCGCGTCGGGCTCTCCACTCGTCCTGACGGTGACGCTGTGAGTTGCCTGACGTTGCAACTTGATTTCGCGGCTATTCAGCAAGTACAGATGTGCATTGTGCTGACGAACAGCCTGGCGAATCTGATAAGCGACCAGCGGATGCTGGTGGGTCGGGTCGTTGCCGACCACGAGAATGCTCGGAGCCTCGTAAATGTTCTGGATGGTCGCGTAGCGGTCGGTCGCCTTCACTTCCGTCAAAGCGCGCACCAGGGAACCGTAATCGGCGGTGCGGTGGTGGTCGAGGTTGTTGGTTCCCAGCACCGTGCGCGTCAAGCGGCCGAGCAGATAATTCTCCTCGTTTGTGGTGCGATTGGAGCCAATTACGGCGACCGAGGCCGGCCCGTGCTGCTTCAGGACGTCGTTGAGGCGATCGGCCACAACGCCCAGCGCTTCCTCCCAGGTTCCGGATTCCTGTTTGCCATTCTTGCGGATTAGTGGGGCCGTCAGCCGCTGGTCGCTGTTGACGAAGTCCCAACCAAACCGGCCTTTGACGCAAAGGAACTCACCGTTGAAGCCGGAGTGGTCGCGGTTGTTGGCCCGGACGATTTCGTTGTTGCGCACCGAGAGTGTTGTCTTGCAGCCGTCGCCGCAGTGGTTGCAGATGGTGCCCGAGTAGGTCATTTCCCAGGGGCGGGTCTTGTAGCGATAGGTGCCACTGGTAAGCGCGCCGACGGGGCAAACGTCAATGCACATTCCGCATTCTTCGCACTCCAGCTTCTCGCCGCGGTTCGGAATGATCTCGCTGTGCGCGCCGCGAAAGCCGATGCCGTAAGCATTCACGTCAAGGCCCTCGTCGCAAACCCGGACGCAGCGATAACAAAGGATGCACCGGGGCCAATCATAATAAACCAGGCTGGAAAACTTCCGTTCTTCATGGTGGAGCTTCGGTTCCATGAAGCGCGTCTCCGCCGCGCCATAGCGGAAGACCGCATCCTGCAGTTCGCACTCGCCGCCTTTGTCGCAGACGGGACAATCGAGCGGGTGATTGGTGAGCAGGAATTCCAGCATCGCCTTGCGGGCGTTCTTTACTTCCTCGGTCTCCGTGTGGACGACCATGCCCTTGGCGACGACCGTGGTGCAGGCGGTCTGGAGCTTGGGCATCTTCTCAATCGCCACCAGACACATGCGGCAGGCGCCTTGGAGCGTGAGGCCGGGATAATAGCAGTACGAGGGGATTTCAATCCCCGCTTGCTTGGCGGCTTCAATGAGCAGCGTCCCCGCGGGGACCTTCACTTCTTTACCGTCGATCGTCACGCTTACCGGTTCAGCGGCGGGGTTTAACTGTGGAGAAAGGCTCGGACTGCGAGTGTAGGGTCCCGGGACGTGGAGGTTCTCCGGCTTGGGGGGCAAGTCCAGGATGACGAACTGCGATTTGTGCGTCTGGTCTTTCATGCGACGCTCACTGCCTTCTTCTCATAAGGGCAGTAGCCGAGCTTTAGATGCTCTTCGAACTCGTGCCGGAACTTCTGGAGGATGCTGATGGTCGGCATCGCGGCGGCGTCCCCCAGCGGGCAGAGGGTCTTGCCCAGGATGTTGTAAGCAACGTCCAGCGCCGTGTCAGGATCGTCGGGAAGTGCGCCGCCCGAATGAAAGCGCTCGAGCAAACGCTTCAGCCAGGAAGTTCCTTCGCGGCAGGGAATACACCAGCCACAGGATTCGTGCGCGTAAAACCTCATGATGCGGCCTGCAACCTTCACCATGCACGTGTCCTCATCCATGATGACGACCCCGCCGGAGCCCAGCATGGAACCGATCTTGGCGACGGAGTCGTAATCCATAGCCACGTCGATTTCCTCGGCAGTCAGCACCGGGCACGATGAGCCACCGGGAATCACGGCCTTGAGCCGCTTGCCGCGCGGTACGCCGCCACCGACTTCCTCGATCATCCGGCGCAGGGGAAAGCCCATCGGCAATTCGTAGATTCCTGGACGCGAGATGTGGCCACTCAAGCAGAAAAGGCGCGTGCCGCCGTTCTTGGGTGAGCCCAGCTTGGCGTACCAGCCTGCGCCGTTCAGGATGATGTGAGGAATATTGGAAAGCGTTTCTACGTTGTTGATGACGGTCGGCCCGCCGTAGAGGCCCAAGACCGCAGGAAAGGGCGGCTTGATGCGGGGGTAACCGCGCAGGCCCTCCAGGGAATTCAGGAGCGCAGTTTCTTCTCCGCACTCGTAGGCGCCCGCTCCCGTGTGCGTGCAAAGGTCGAAATCGAAGCCGGAACCGAGAAGATTCTTACCAAGATAGCCGCGCGCGTAGGCTTCCGCCAATGCACGATCCACGATTTCGAGGAGGTAACGATACTCGCCGCGAACATAGATGAATCCCTGATGCGCTTGAATAGCATAGCCCGAAATGATAATGCCTTCGATGAGCTGATGTGGGTCATACTCCATTAGGGGGCGGTCCTTGCAAGTGCCGGGCTCGCTCTCATCCGCGTTGCATACCACGTACTTGAGCTTGGCCGATTGCTTGGGTACGAAACTCCATTTCATGCCCGTATTGAAGCCGGCGCCGCCGCGGCCGCGCAGGCCGGAGTTCTTCACCTCGTTGATGACGTCCTCGGGTTTCGTGGCCAAGGCTTTCTTCAAGGCCTGGTACCCGTCATGTTGCAGATAGACGTCGAGGGAGGCCGAGTTGGGTAGGGCAAAACGCTTGCTGATGACCTTCACCTCGAGCGGGCTATTGCCCATCGGATTGTCATAGCCAGGCATAAGAGGGAACTGCACCCCCCGGGGGGCGTGTCCGGTCCCCTTTCAAATTTTCGAACGTGGCTCTTTCTTCTTCAGCTCATCGATGAGCGCGTCGACCTTTTCCGGAGTCAGGTTTTCGTAATAGTCGTAATTCACCTGCATCGCTGGCGCCCCGCAGCAAGCTCCCAGGCACTCGACCTCTTCGAGCGAAAACAGGCCGTCCGGTGTGGTTTGCTTGTGTCCAATTCCAAGCTTCTGGCAGCAGTGGTCGAAGAGCTCGTCGGCGCCCCGCAACATGCAGGAGATGTTGGTGCAAACCTGAATGTTGTATTTACCGACAGGCTGCCGGTGGAGCATCGAATAATAAGAGATAACTTCCGTGACCTCGATGGGCCGCACGTCCACGCGCCGCGCGACCTCCGCGATGACTTCGTCGCTCACATGGCCGACTTCGTCTTGAGCGTAAAGAAGCAGAGGCACCATCGCCGAGCGCTTCAGCGGATAGCGCGTGATGATCTGATCGAATTTTCTGCTGAGCGTTTGGGAAATCATTTAGCGATCCACTTCTCCCAGTACGATATCGATGGTCCCGATGCAAGCCACGACGTCGGCGATCAATCGCCCTTCGATCAGCTTCGGCAAAGCCTGCAAGTTGGCGAAGGAGGGCGCGCGGACGTGGCAGCGGAAGGGTTTCGGCGATCCGTCGCTGACCATGTAGAACCCCAGTTCGCCGCGCGGCGATTCGATGGCCTGGTAGACCTCACCGACCGGCGGATGGAAGCCCTCGGTCACAATCTTGAAGTGATAGATCAGCGCCTCGATGGAAGTCTTCATGCTCTCGCGCTCGGGCATGACGATGTGCGGGGCGTTGGCTTTGACCGGCCCGTCCGGCAAGCCTTCCATGGCCTGCTGTACGATGCGGAGTGACTGGCGCATTTCCTCGATGCGCACCAGGTAGCGCGCGTACACGTCGCCTGCGGGGTGAGTTGCGACTTTGAAATCGAACTTGTCGTAGTTTGAATAGGGTTGCTTCTTACGGATGTCCCAGTCCACTCCGGAGCCGCGTAGGGAGGGGCCAGAGAGGCCGTAGGCGATGGCGTCTTCCCCTGAAATGTACCCGACGCCCTGCGTCCGGCGCAGCCAGATAGGGTTCTTCGTGAGCAAGGCCTCGTATTCGTCGATGCGTTCGGGAAACATCTTCACGAATTTCTCGACGTGCTTCAGCCAGCCCAGTGGAGGCTCAAGCGCCAGCCCCCCGATCCGGAAGTAGCTGGTCATCATGCGCTGGCCGGAGACGGCCTCAAAAATGTGCAAAATATCCTCGCGCTCGCGGAAACAATAAAGGAAGACCGACATGGCGCCGATGTCGATGGCGTGGGTGCCCAGCCACACCAAATGACTTTGGATACGCGTCAGTTCGGTGAGCAGAACGCGAATCCACTGCGCGCGCGGCGGAATTTCGAGATCGAGCAGCTTTTCCGTCGCCAGGCAGAATCCCAGGTTGTTCGAGAGTGGGGCGAGGTAATCGATGCGGTCGGTGAGGGTAATCCCCTGGGAATAGGTCATGCTCTCGAAGGATTTTTCGAAGCCGGTGTGCAGATACCCGATATCATAGAGGCTACGCACGACGGTCTCACCCTCCAGCTCGAGCACCAACCGCAACACCCCGTGCGTCGAGGGGTGCTGCGGGCCCATGCTGAGGATGACCCGTTCCGCTTTGCCCGGAATTCTTTCCAGTGTGACCGGCATTTATCGATAACCCTCAGTGGGGTAGTCTTTGCGCAACGGGTGGCCTTCCCAGTCTTCGGGCAGCAGAAGCCGCTGCAGGAAGGGATGACCCTCAAAGACGATTCCGAACAGATCGAACACCTCGCGCTCAAAGGCGTTGGCGGAAGGCCAAACGGGAACGGCGGTGTTGGCGCGCGGATTCTGGCCCGAAACACGAATATTCAGGCGCAGCCGCTCGGCAGTTTCGATCGAGAGCAGGTGATACACAACCTCGAAGCGCGGTTCCTGGGGGTAAAGGTCCAACGCTGTGACGTCCGCGAGGAAACTGAACTTGAGCCCAGGCTCATCGCGGAGAAATTCGCAGGCCCGGATGAGATGGGCCGGCCGGATGTAGAGCGTTACCTCATCGCGGAAAGCGCGCGCATCTTCAATCGCCTCCGGGTCATATTTCTGCAATTCCTTGAAAGCCAAATTGTTTGCTAGGTCGGCGGCCATAGAGGTTGGTTCAGAATGCAGGGCGAGAGGTTCGCTTCGTCCGCGCGCGCAGTCGGAGTTGTTGCTGCACGCTCCGGCTTCTCGTCTCTGCACGAAAATCCCAACAAGCGCGCGAAGGACGAGCCTTTCCTCGTTCAGATCCTTCCGCGCGATAGCCTGGTGGCCCTGGCGGTCGCCAAGAAGCTAGCGCCGTTCCAACTATTTCGAGCGATTCTCCAGGAGCCAGGTTGCCAGCCTTTGCCGCAAGTACTTTTCCCTCTGCCGGTCTTCAGGTATCGCTCTCGCCTGCGCCCATCCGCTTCGAGCCAACAGGCTTCATAGTAAGCCAAGCGCAGCGGCCACCTCTGCCGGGTCGACTCCACCCGTCCTTGAGGCTAATCAGAACGTACGTGCAAAACCTAGGCCAACAAGTTGGAACGGCACTAGCGGGTCCACTCCAGAGCGCCTTTTTTCCAGATATAGATGTACCCGGCTAGTAAGATGGCGATGTACAAGAACATCTCGACGAAGCCGAACCACTTCAGGCTCTTGAAAACTACGGCCCAAGGATAAAGAAACACCGCCTCGACGTCGAACAGGATGAAGAGCATCCCCACCAGATAGAAGCTGACTGAAAAGCGTTCACGGGCGTTGCCGACAGGAGGAATCCCGCACTCATAGGGAGAGAGTTTCTCCCGCGTGGGCCGCTTCACCCCCACCCACCAAGACAACCCCAGGAGGGCCGAAGCGAGCACCACAACCGCCACAAAATGCAGCAAAACAGGGATGTAAAGTCCAGCCATTGCAGTCATTTACGGGGACTTTTGCGTGTCTGCCCCAAGCCCAAAACTATACGAGGCGGCTCCGAGTAGTGTCAAGTTTTTTCTTGCCTGCGTGGGGTGGAGTCAGTAACATTTGACGTATTCAATCAGGGCGTTGGCCAGCCCTAGGACGCGAACCATGGTGATGGGGTTCAACACCGACATCGAACGCGACGGCGTGGTATATCACATTCAGACAGAACCTCGGAAAAACGCGGGGATCGAAACCACGGTATACACGCAGGGCGCCGTCATCCACAAGTTAAAGAGTTCTTACCAGGACTTGCTGAACTCTCCCGGTTTCAGTGATGAGAAATTGAGGCGCCGATTCGAAGACCAGCATCGACAGGTTATCGCGCGCATTCGCGCAGGCGAGATCAACCCCCCTGCTCAACAGGCGAGTCCTTCCTGACCTGGAGTCCCCGTTGATTGCCATGCATCTGAACGGAGAATTGCGCGAGGTCCCCGAAGGGCTGAACTTAGCCGCTTTGCTCGATTGGCTCAAGTTGCCCGCTGAGCGCGTGGCGGTGGAGCGGAACCTGGAGATCGTCCCTAGGTCCAGATGGGGCGAGACGATCATCCAGGCCAACGACCGTTTGGAAGTGGTACACTTTGTGGGCGGCGGCAAGTTTGTCCTCACCGCGCCCTTCCGGGGCAGGGAATAAGACCGGGCGACCCGGAACGTCGAGGGGTCCCGCCTGCGGGAGCAAGGCTTCGCGCCGAGTGTTTCGACTCTTGAAATGAACCCGATCACCCACAACCCTCCGCCTTTCACGCTTGTTGACCTGCTGATCAAGTTGGCGGTCATCGCCCTGTTGGCGGGTTTTGTCGCGCGCTTCGGAAAGTTCCGACGCCTGTTGTTTATCGAGCAACGGGGACCGCGAGAGAAGTTACAGTTTGCCGCATTTCTGGGCGTGCCCTTTATGCTCGGCGTGTTGGCACGCTTGCTCGCGCACTATCCGACCACGGACCTGAGCCTGGAAGTTACCGTCTTGGCGGGACTGCTGGGGGGGACAATCGTCGGCTTGGTGGTGGCAGCGATGGTCAGCCTGCCTGCTGTGCTGATTGGCCACGAAATCTTGGCCACACCCATGGCCGTGCTTTTTGCTCTGGTCGCCGGTTCGGCACGCTGGGTATGTCCTGACAAGGAAGAGATCTGGAAGTTCTCGCCGTTTATTGATCTAAGCCTGTATCGATCGATCAAGCAGAGGTTCAGGCACCCAGCCATCGACTGGCAGGTGCTCTTTTGGCTGATCTGCGTCATCCTGGAAATCCTTCGCATGACGGTGGGGCACATGGCCCACGGCAGGTTGTTCTACCCGGATTCGCCGCACGCCTCCACCCGGGTGCTGATCGTGCTCGCCACGCTGATCGGCGTCGGCCTGCCGGTGCGCATCTGGAATACCACGCGCATCGAACGGAGACTGCAGGAACAGGAGAGAATGCTGTTGCAGGCGCGCATGGACGCCCTGATCAGCCAGATCAATCCCCACTTCCTCTTTAATACCCTAAATACGGTTTCGTCGCTCACGCGCTTCGATCAGGACACCGCACGCAGGGTGCTGCTGAAGCTGGCGAATATTCTTCGCCGCCGACTTAAGGCCCAGATTCACTTTACGCCCCTCAAACAGGAACTGGAGTTTATCGACGATTACCTGGATATCGAAGTGGTGCGCTTTGGGCGCGACAAACTTCAGATCCGCAAGGAAATTGAGCCCGAAACCCTGGACATGGTCGTACCCAGCATGATCTTGCAGCCGCTGGTCGAAAATGCCATCCGCCATGGGATTGGGCCGAAGGTGGAGGGGGGCACGATCACGCTGCGAGCCAAGCGTGGCAATGGGCGTTTGATGATCGAGGTCATCGACGACGGCGTGGGCATTCCGGAACAGAGGCAGAGCGAAGTTTTCGACAGTGGTATTGGCATCAGCAATGTTCGCGAGCGGCTGAAGGTGCTCTACGGCCAGGACTTTGCTTTCAAGATCGAGAGCCGGCCAGGGCAGGGCACCGCCATCCGTTTTGAGATTCCCGAGTTGATTACTTCGCTTCCTGCGGTGCCGATGGAGACTGCACAGGTGTCGTCGTGAGGAAGCCTTTCCACAGGGCATTGCGCATCCAAGCGGCAAAGCCAACAGGAGGGAGAGATCCCCAACGAACAACCTTTGCCGCCACTTGCGACCTCTAGAGTGAAGAACCTGTGCTAGTATTCTGCAGTTGCGCGCGGAGGTTGATTTCGGGAGCTGCTCCGGGGACGCGCGCCGCCAGGGTTCGGGCCACGAACTGGCCGCGCGGCTCGGGTAAGGCAACGGTCCCAGGCGCTCCCCGGTTTCACAGGGTGCTGGAATAGGCCGTAGACTGCTGAAACGGATTTGAAGCTCAATCGTCTTGACTCCAAGGAGCGAGGATTCCCTATGGCGAAGGACGGGCCTGAGGGCAAGAAAGATCCCCCGGCTTCGATGAGCATGATCGAGCCGCGTGTGCGCGAAATCTACAAAGCCTTTTACAAGCAAAGCTACTTTACTCCTTCCGCGCTCGATCTGAAAACCAAGGAACTGATTGCCATCGGTTGTTCCCTTCTGGCGAAGTGTGAGGGCTGCCTGGAAGGACACATCAAGAAAGCGCTGGAAGTTGGCGCCACCAAGCAGGAAATCAGCGATGCCATTGTGATTGCCATAGGCATTGGCGCCGCGAGCGCCATGGACATGGCCGATAAGGCTGCCATCGAGCTCGACCTTCATCACTTCGAGTAAGGGTCGAAGGGTTTTCCCGTAAGCTTCCCGGGCACTGATATCCTTTGAAAGCCAGACGCCGGCTGCGGATTGCTTCCGAAGCCCGCGCGCACCAAGGACCGCGAGTGGACTGGCTGGTGATTGCCAATCTCTTCCTCCTGCTTTTCCTGGGCTTGGCTGACAACCAGATGATCGCAGCGCTCTTGCCGTCGCTGGTGAGCTCGCTCGGCATCAGTCTTTCGACGGCGGGATTGCTGGTTGTTGCGTATTCGGTGGCTGCGGCGGTGGCGGCGTTTTTCTCGGGGACACTCTCGGATCATTACGGTCGGCGACGGTTTCTGCTGGCCGGAGTTATGTTTTTTGCCGTGGCTTCCTGGGGGGCCTCGCAGAGCAGGACCTTCGTGGAGTTATTGCTCGCACGCGCTCTGACGGGCCTGGCCGCCGGAACGCTTTCCACGTGCTCAATCACTTTTGCCGCGGACTGGTTCGCCTACACCGTGCGCGGTCGCGCCATCGGACTGATTTCTTCCGCTTACTTTGCTGCGCCCATCCTGGGTGTGCCGATTGCCGCCCAGGTTGCCGACCGCTTCGGCTGGCGCCAGGCGTTCCTGTTCTTCGCGGTCCTGGCGGTAGCGACTGCGCTCGTCTCGCTCAGCCTGCCCAAGGAGCGGTTGGACCCGTTGCCCTCCACGGCCAAGTTGCGAAGTGCGGTCGAGGCTTTTCGTTCCTTCCTTTCGCGGCGTGATACGGTGGCGGCACTTGCCATTGCCTTTCTGGTGTCCGGTGGCTTGGTGGGTTTTCTCACCTATATTGGCCAGTGGCTGAACAGCAGCTTTGATCTTCCCACTCGGACGATCGGCTGGGTTTTCATGCTTGGGGGTGTCGTGGCCGTCGGGAGCGCTCCCCTGGGGGGAATTCTCTCAGACCGCTGGGGTAAGCGCGGCATTTCGATCGCCAGCAACATCCTGCTGGCGATAGCGGTGGCTTTCGTCCCGTTCTTCCCGTGGGGTTTGGGACTGCTGGTGGTTTTCGGTTTCGCCAGCCTGGGCGCGGCGTTCCGACAGGGGCCGTTGACTGCGCTGATGACGGAGCTCGTGCCCGCCGCGCAACGTGGCTCGTTCATCGCGCTGCGAAATATCTCTTCGCAGCTTGGGATCGGAGTTGCCGCTTACGCGGGCGGAGTACTTTTCCAGCAGTACGGGTACGTCGCCGTCACTTCGCTGTGTGCGGTGATGACCGCCGTGGTGGCCATCCTCCTGGGAACACACATTGTCGAACCGGGGGGCGCAGAGGGGCGCTTGTGAGAGCGGCGGCACGGGGCCTGGGCGGTTCTCGGAGGGAAGAACCTTCAACACTCAGGGAATGCTGATCAAGGTGAGATCAGAGCAGGAGGAGAATGTGGTGTCCCGGTCAAGAATCTGGAAGACGGTGCGGAATGTTTTGTTGATTCTAGCGCTACTGGTTGCTGGCTTTTTCCTAATCTTCGTCCCTTGGTTCTTCAGCAAGATGGCCGCCTACCATCAGTTTCACTATCCCGACCCGAATGACGGCAAGACGCCGAAATCCTATAACCTCGAATTCCAGTGGGTGGATTTCCACTCGCCGGATGGAATCCCGCTCAAGGGCTGGTACATTCCTGCTCAAGGTTCTGCGCGCGGCACGATCATTTATTGCCACGGGCTCAACCGCACGCGAATCGAGATGCTGCCCGACGCCGTGTTCGCGCACAGCCTCGGTTACAACGGGTTGTTGTTCGATCTCCGCCATCAGGGCATGAGTGGCGGCGGCATTACTACGTTGGGTTATCAGGAACGATGGGACGTGGAGGGCGCCGTGCGTTTTGCGCTCAAGCGCGAGAAGGCCGCCCGGCCCGTCATTCTGTGGGGAGTTTCGATGGGTGCATCGGCGACGCTGATGGCGGCGGCCGAAACGCCGGACGTTGCGGCAGTGATCTCCGACAGCTCTTTCGATTCTCTGATGGGCACCGTTCGGCATCACCTGACGCTGTTCCTGCATCTGCCGGCGTTTCCGATTGCCGACGAGGTTGGTTATTGGACGGCGTGGCGCGGCGGCTTCCGGCCTGCGGATTTCGATCTTGTGCAGGCTGTGGAACGGGTGGGTGACCGGCCCATTCTCTTTGTCGCCGTCGAAGGCGACCGACGCATGCCGCCCTCCATTGCGCAGACCCTCTACGCGCACGCCCGGAGCCCGCTGAAGAAGATCGTCATCCTGCCCGGGCATCGTCACGGTGAGGGGTTTAACCAAGCGAGGCAACCTTATGAAAAGGCGGTTACGGATTTCCTGGCGGGTCTTCCCGCCGGGGAGTGATTCGAGAAATTAGGCAATCATGCGTTCCGACTCAGAGTGAGGCGAGGTTGCCGGTACCTTTGGTGAGGTTTTACATCCCACCCATGTAATCTTTTCCTGAAAGCAAGCGACCAGAATCCGACACCACATTCCAACTGACTGAAACACAAACCCGTGGTACATTTGGAGACCCACGTGCGTAGACCTGCATGGGGGGTAGGGCAACTTAATGACAATCTAATTTTAGGGAGGCTGGGATCCGACCGCATGCGGACTGTAGAGGGCTTCTGTCTACTGGAAATCTCCCCTGAGGAATTCAAGCGCCGGAGGATCTCCTTCGCGATAGGGTGCGCTGTTGAGACAGCAGGTATTGGTTTGCTTGTGCTGGCGGGTGTATGGTTTCCGTACCGAGTATCGCAGCACGTCAATCGGTATGTACTCATAAGCCTTCCTTCCCCAGCCGAGGAATGGCCCATGTTGAAGGCCTGCCCACTGCCGAGGGCTGTGGCGCGGAAGATCGAGCCGCCAAAGCCCCTCGCGCCCCCCGTTGTGCCAGTGCTCCCTGTTGACGCTCCAGGGATCGAAGAGCCGGAGATCCACGCCAAGCTTCCTGTCCCGAACGTGAGTAGACAGCTGCAGTCAATGGCGGCTGTCGCTCCACCCAGCCCGCCCCCCTCGCGGCCACGCCCAACTGTTCACCCGGGTCTCTTTGGTCAGGTGGAGGGACACGCGGTGAGCGAGAGGACTCCCTTAAAGCAGGTACAGACAGGTGGTTTTGGCGATCCTGAGGGGCTGCCGGGCCGAGCACAAGCTGGGAATCCAGGAAACGTGCCCAAGCTTGGAGCTTTTGATTTGGCGGCAGGCCCCGGCAGAGGAAACGGAATCGGTGGGTTGCAGGGAAGCCCGCGAACCGTTGCCGACACGGGATTCGGGGGTGGTGGCGTGGGTATTGGAGTGAGTCGGGGGCCTGGCGGGGGCGCTCCTGCCGCTGTGAAGACAGGCGTCTTCGGTGCCGCGCCTGAATCGACGCAAGCACCCGTGAAGTCGCTGCGCGCGGCGCCTCCTGCCCCGGAAACCCAGCCTGTGGAGGTCCTTTTCAAGCCCTCGCCACAGTACACCGAGGAAGCGCGGCGACTGCGCGTGGAAGGCGAGGTTGTGCTGTCCGTGGTCTTCCAAGCCGACGGCACCCTCAGGGTGGTGGGCGTGGTGAAGTCCCTCGGGCATGGGTTAGACCAGATGGCGGAGCAAGCCGCTTCACAGATCCGCTTCAAGCCGGCAGAGCAGGCCGGCAAGCCGGCGGATTTTCCGGCCACGCTGCGCATCGCATTCCGGTTGGCCTAGTGCCATTCCAACTTAGTGAAGCTAATATGGTCCGCTTCTCTCCTGCGCAGCATCGACACCCCATCGGGCTTGCGCGGATTAGCCGGAACAAATTGGAACGGCGCTAACCGGGATCGGAATTGGAGAAAAATCATGATCGTTGCCCGCACTGGATACACCCCCGCGCCCCCGGCCTTACTGGCGGCAATGGGTGTGCTTATGGCTCTTCCTTTCGCCGGGTATTGCCAATCCCGGGGCCCCGCTGCGAACGAGCAGCAGTTTCAGTCCGCCGGGGTGAAGAGAATTATTGACCGCATCGTCACGGGTGAGAAGCAATACACCGAGAATCTGAAAAAGTATTCTCCTCGGGTCGAGACCTACCTGCAGTTCGATCTCCCGGATCCCGAACTGGGGGATACTGCCACGAACGACGCCCATTTCTTGGGTCGTATGGATTTCGGCAAGGCGGAGGAAATATCCTTTGTTCCGGTAAACCCACTCCACTGGATGCGCAGTGGCCTTGAAATTATCGCGACGCCTATTCTCCCCCCCCACCTTTTCCTGAACCGCTTCGCGACGTCCACGATGGTGGACGCGCGTAATTTCGATCAGCAGCACTATGCGTTCGATCCTGTCGGGTGGGAGTTCCTGGGGGATGTGCGCTGTCTGGCCATCGACGTCCATCCACGGGAAAAAGCCGGGGTGGGGGCATTCAATGGACGCATTTGGGTGGAGGACCGTAACTATGCGGTCGTCCGTCTGAACGGCGTACGAGTCAACCCTCCACGTTTCAACGCCTATGTCCATTTCGATTCCTGGCGCGAGAATCTCCGGGCAGGTGAGTGGCTGCCTGCGTACATTTACAGCGAGGAGTCGGATTTGGGCGGCACGCTCCGTTTCAAGTCGAATACTCGCCTTTGGGGCTACGATCTCACTGCCCCGCATCAGCAGGAGGAGTGGACAAAGATCCTGGTGGACGCTCCGGCCCCTGTTCACGACAGCAGTGATGCCAGTTGGGACCTGTCTCCGGTCGAAAGCAAACGCCAACTGGAAATGGAGGCCGAGCGCAATGTGTTGGACCGGCTGGAAAGAGCTCGTCTGATTGCGCCTGCCGGCCCGGTTGACAAGGTGGTGGAGACGGTACTGAACAACTTGGTTGTCACCAATCACCTCGATAACTTGCCTCCTCTCCATTGCCGTGTGATGCTGACGTCCTCCCTGGAGTCCTTCACCCTGCGTTACACCATCGTACTCAGCCGCGGTCTCCTCGACGTCTTGCCCGACGAGCCGAGCTTGGCCATGGTGCTGGCTCATGAACTGGGCCACGTGGTGCTCGGCCACAAGCTCGACACGAAGTATGCCTTCAACGATCGTCTGCTCGTCGCCGATGAACAACTCCTGGCCAGGCTGGATTTGGCCCGCGAGATGCCGGAGGAAGCGGCGGCCGACGCTAAAGCCCTGGAGTTCCTGCGGAATTCACCCTACAAAGATAAACTGGGTAGCGCCGGTCTCTTCCTGCGGGCGGCTGCCGCGGCAGCACCACGCATGCCTCACCTGTTCGGCCCCCACATGGGCGACCGACTGGCCCCACGCCATGGTGCGATCCGCATGGCGGCGCTCATGGGTGGCGCCCCTGAACTCCAAAAGACGAGATTGGACCAGATCGCGGCCCTGCCTCTCAGTTCCAGGGTGCAGGTAAACGCCTGGGATGGGAGCATCACCTTCCCGAATCGGAAGGCCGTGGCGCTCGTGGACCCCAGCGAGAAATTGCCCTTCCGGGTCACTCCTCTGTATCCCCATTTGGCCCGCTATGAAGAGATGAACAGCCCCAAGGTGGCCGCTCGTCAAGCCCAGTAATCTCGGGAAATGCCCACGGTCAGGTGGACTGACCGTAGCTCCACTCCGGAACTCCTTCTGCCACAGCACAGCGGAAAGCAGGCCCTGCGCTACATCGTTGGCCACTCCCCCCGGTCGCGAGTGACGACGGTATCGTTTTCTATCTAACGACACTCTGTACGAGGCGCGTTGAAAGACTTCACGCGTTCAAGTAACATGCGTTGGGGACATTCTCCCGGAGACTATGCTTATGGACCACACGAAGCACCTGATTTCCTTAGCCGCAGCCGCGCCCCTGGTTTTCGGAGTTCTTCTCGCCTTGGGGGGCGCCACCGGACCTGTCGCCTGGAGCGGCATGAGCGCCGAAAGGATGCTCGAGAACATCAAGATCCTTTCCTCGAACGAATATGAAGGACGCGCGCCAGCCTCGAAGGGTGAGGAGCTTGCCACCCAATTCATCGAAAAGCAATTCAAGCAATTGGGGCTGAAGCCCGGGAACCCCGACGGCGCCTACTTCCAAAATGTGCCCATGGTGGGCATCACGGCTGACCCGGCCGCCGAATTGGTGTTGGCCGATCCCGCTGGCGGAAAGCAGATGGCGCTCAAATACGCCGACGACTTCGTGGCCTGGACGAAACGGGAGGAGCCACAGGTCAGCATGAATGCCGACATGGTTTTCGTTGGTTACGGCGTCGTGGCACCGGAGTACACGTGGGATGACTACAAGGGCGTGGACGTAAAGGGCAAAGTCATGGTGGTGCTCATCAACGACCCACCCGTCCCGGACCCGAATGATCCTTCCAAGCTGGATGAGAAGACGTTCAAAGGCAAGGCGATGACGTACTACGGCCGCTGGACCTACAAATTTGAAATCGCGGCAGAAAAAGGCGCTGCCGGGTGCCTGATCGTTCACCAGACCGGACCCGCGGGATATCCGTGGGGTGTGGTCAAGAATAGCAATACCGGCGAGCAGTTTAGCTTGGTGACGGCCGATAAGGGGATGTCGCGCAGCGTGGTTGAAGGCTGGATGACTTACGACAAGGCAAAGGAATTGTTCGCCATGGCCGGCAAGGATTTCGATGCGCTGGAGAAGGCAGCCGTCAGCCGCGACTTCCGGGCTGTGGACCTGGGAGTGAAGGCTTCGCTCGCGCTCAAGAACGGTATCCGCACCATTGAGTCGAAAAATGTCGTTGCCAAGCTGGAGGGCGCCGACCCCAAGCTCCGCGACGAGTATGTGATCTACACTGCCCACTGGGATCATCTGGGAATCGGTCCGGAGGTCAATGGCGACAAGATCTATCACGGGGCAGTCGATAATGCCTCGGGGGTTGCGGGTTTGCTGGAAATCGCGCGCGCGTACACCGAGATCCAGCCCCCTCCGCGACGTTCGATTTTGTTTCTGTCGGTGACGGCCGAGGAAAAGGGTCTGCTGGGTTCGCAGTATTACGCCGAGCATCCCCTCTACCCGCTGGTTAAGACTCTGGCTGAGATCAACATGGATGGGCTGAACGTGCTCGGACCGACCAAGGATATCGAAGTCATCGGGCTCGGCCAGTCTACGCTGGACGATGTCGTCAAGGCCGTGGCGGCGGAGCAGGGAAGAGCGGTGAAGCCGGATGCCGAGCCGGAGAAAGGCTACTAGTATCGCTCGGACCACTTCAATTTTGCCAAACAAGGAGTGCCGGCGCTGGATCCGAGCGAGGGCGCGGATTATGTCGGCAAGCCGGAGGGGTGGGGACTCGAGATGCGGGAAAAGTTCACCGCAGAGGATTACCACAAACCCTCGGACAAGGTGAAGCCTTACTGGGACTTGCGCGGCGCTGTCGAGGATCTACAACTCCTGGGTGAGGTTGGCTATCGGATCGCAAATGCGAAAACCTATCCGACCTGGAAAGCGGGTTCGGAGTTTCAAGCGAAAAGGGTGGAAATGTTGAAGTAAGTCGATACACCAGAGCATTAACTCTTAAGCAAGCATTATGGGATGATAAATACACCCGAAGAGAGCATTGTGCACGGGCCCTCCGCGCAGAGAGCATTGACATAGATGGATAAGCAAATCGTTGCAGACAAATCGAAGGAGGTGGCCATGTCCTCTGAATCTGAAGGTATCAAGCGGACACCGTTTGTACGTTTGCTGCATCGTGCGATGATCTTTCTTGCTGCATTGGTTATCGTACGTTTTGTTTTGGAACTCGCTGGCCTGTCCCCCGACGTTGCCCGTTACTTTTCCGGCACCGCGGGGATGCTTTTCGTCGCGATCTACGTGGCTGCCGTGGCCCCGCTGCGAGGTGGCATGCAGAAGTTTCCCCAACTCCTGCTTCCTGCCTTGCTCCTGTCGGCGTGGACCAGGGCCTGGATCATCGTGGCGACGGTCATCTCCGCGGTGTTTCACCTGGAGCGGAGCCACTTTGCCGCGAAGGAAGACTACGGCAACTGGGCTCAACTGGGTCGGCACCTGGTTGGACACGTGATCGCGCTCGGCGTGTTCTTCATCGTGATTTTGTTGCTAATGGCGGTGGTCCATTTGCTCTGGCGCTGGCCGGTCACGGTCGCTCCCGGCGCCATGCTGGGCGCGTTCGTCCTCATGCGTTACTGGACGGAAGCGATGGGAGTCGAGGCATGGCGCAGCGCCGCCTGGAGCTCGACCGTGCTGATTTTTCTGAGTGCTTTCTACCTGGGCGGGGTGGGCGCGCGACTGGGTGTGACGGAAGCACGGAAGCTCCTGGTGCCCTCTCTGGTGCTGGGATGGACGTGGCGCTTGTGGGTCTACCTCGCCACACTGTTTGCTGCGCTCGTGCCATTCCACAGCACACACTTTTTCGACCCTTCCGGAGGTCACGTTCCCGTGCGACTTTTGGGCGCTCTGGGGGCTAGCGTGCCCGAGGGCTTCATTGCGGGCCTGATCGTCTGGGGCATTGCGGTCTGGATTGCACGCGCCACACAGCAACAGACCAGAACGTAGGGCCGAGCCGGGTCCTCCGCAGGTGGGTCGGGTTCGAGGCCATGTCCGTTGCCGAAGACCAGGGTGGAGGTCTGCGTACCTCCCGACGTGCCCGCGGCCCTCCTATGCAGAAGGAACATCCGTGAGGTCCGTCCAACGAGTAGGAGCAACTGCCGCTCATCCCGGCTCCGGCTGTCGAGGTAGTCAGAACGCTGGCACTGCAACGGAATCAACCATGGCCGTCCGCCTCTGCCACCCTCTTTGCTAGACACTTCCTTCCCGCGTTCTCTATAATGGCTAGTTTATCCTCACGACGGAGGACGCATGCAGAAGAGCCTGGATCTGAAGCACACGATCAACCTGCCCAAGACCTCATTTTCCATGAAGGCGAACCTGCCCCAGAACGAGCCCAAGTGGCTTGCCCGGTGGACCAAGGAAAATCTCTACGGTCAGATTCGTGCGGCGCGTCAGAGTGCGCCGATTTTCACGCTGCATGACGGCCCTCCGTACGCGAACGGACGCATCCATCTCGGGACCACGCTCAACAAGATCCTGAAAGACTTTATTGTGAAGGCGAAGACGCTGGAGGGCTTCAACGCACCCTACCTGCCCGGTTGGGACTGCCACGGGTTGCCGATCGAGATCAATGTGGATAAAGAGCTGGGTCCGCGCAAGGCCCAGATGACCACCGTGGAAGTTCGGCGCGCCTGCCGCCGGTACGCGGAAAAATACGTGGACTTGCAGCGGCAGGATTTCATTCGCTTGGGGGTTTTCGGCGAGTGGGAAAAGCCCTACCTGACGATGGACTTTGAATATGAAGCGCTGATTGCCGAAGCGTTTCTGGCTTTTTTGCGCGGCGGCTATGTCTACCGCGGGCGCAAGTCTGTCTACTGGTGCATTGCCGACAAGACGGCGCTGGCGGAAGCCGAGGTGGAATACGAAGAAGACCGCAGCCCGTCGATCTACGTGCGCTACCCCGTCCTGACCGATCCGGCCACGCTTGACCCTGCGCTCAAAGGGCGCAAGCTCTGGGTCATCATCTGGACCACGACCCCGTGGACCCTGCCCGCGAGCATGGCCGTGGCGTTCCATCCGGAATTTGAGTACGTGGTCGTGGGTGATGGCAATGACGATGCCTACATCCTGGAGAGCCGGCGTCACGAGCCGGTGCTGCAGGAGACGGGGCTGAAGGCTTCCCGCATCCTGGGACGCCTTCCCGGCAGACGGCTGGATCGAATTCAAATTCAGCATCCGTTCCTAGATCGCAAAATCATCGGAGTGCTGGCCGATTACGTGACCGCCGAGGACGGGACGGGTTGCGTGCACACCGCTCCCGGCCACGGGCGCGAGGACTATCAGACCGGCGTGCAATACGGCATTGAGGTTTACTGTCCGGTGGACGAGTCGGGAAGACTCACGGAGGGCCTGCCGGAATACGTTGGCAAGAAAGTCTTCGATGCCAACGAGCCCATCGTCGAGTTGCTGAAATCGCGAGGCGTGCTGGTGGGACAGGCCGGGTGGCTCACGCACTCTTATCCCCACTGCTGGCGATGCCACAATCCCATCATTTTCCGCGCTGCCGACCAATGGTTCATCAACATCGACCACCAGGGACTTCGCGAGCGCGCCCTGGAGGAAATCAAGAAAACGAAATGGGTGCCAGCCTGGGGCGAGGAACGCATCTCCAACATGCTCGCCGAGCGTCCGGACTGGTGCATCTCGCGCCAGCGCGTCTGGGGTGTGCCCATCACCGTGTTCCACTGCGACGACTGCAAGCAGCCCATTCTGGATGCGAGTTTCGCCCAGCGCGCGCTCGAACTCTTTCGTAAGGAAGGCGCTGACGCGTGGTACGCACATTCGGAGGCTGAGCTTTTGCCCCCGGGGGCTCGCTGCCCGCAATGCGGTGGGACGAGGTTGCGCCGAGAGACCGATATTCTCGACGTCTGGTTTGACTCGGGCTCCAGTCACTATGCGGTTCTTGGCCGCCGGCCGGATTTGCCCTGGCCTTCCGACGTGTACCTGGAGGCGGGTGACCAATACCGGGGCTGGTTCCACAGTTCGCTGCTGGTTGCCCTGGGCACGCACGGTTCGGCGCCGTATCGCCAGGTGCTGACCCATGGATGGGTACTGGACGCGGAAGGCCGCGCCATGTCGAAGTCGCTGGGCAACGTGATTGAACCGTTGGAGGTCATTAAGACCCATGGGGCGGAGATCTTGCGCCTTTGGGCCGCCTCCGTGGAGTTTGGTGAGGATGTCTCGATCTCGGCGGAGATGCTGACCCGCCTCTCCGAGGCTTATCGCAAGCTGCGCAACACGTTTCGATACTGTCTGGGCAACCTCTACGATTTCGACCCAGCAAAGGACTCCGTGAATGCGAGCCAGCTCGAGGAGATCGATAGCTGGGTGTTGGTGCGCACGGCGGAACTGCTCGAACGGGCACAGGCCGCCTACTATGACTATGCGTTTCACAAGGTCTATCGTGGCGTGTATGACTTCGCTAGCGTGGACTTAAGCGCATTCTACTTTGATATCTTGAAAGATCGGCTCTACACCTCGCCCGCGCGCTCCGTTCGCCGCAGGGCTGCACAGACCACGCTTTACCGGATTGCGGACACGCTGGTGCGCATCCTGGCTCCGCTCCTGTGCTTCACTGCGGACGAAGTCTGGACGCACCTTCCCGCCCCTCATCTGCGCGAGAAGAGCGTCCACTTGGCCAAGTTCGTTGCACCCGCCGACCTGCGGGCGGGGATTCCTGAAAAGCACCTCCAGCGGCTGGAAAATTGGCCGCGCTTGATCGCCGTGCGTAACGAAGTGTTGAAGGCGCTGGAAGTGGCGCGCCAGGAGAAATTCATCGGGGGTTCGCTGGAGGCCTGCGTGCGCCTCTCGGTCAGTGGAGACTTGCAACCTCTCGTGGAAGAGTACTGTACTCTTTTGCCAGGGCTCTTTATCGTCTCGCAGGTGGGGATCACCCATAAAGTTGTGGAGGGAGCAGGCGTGACCGAACTGCCGGGCCTGAGTGTGAAGATTGAGAAGGCTTCCGGCCGGAAATGCGAACGTTGCTGGAATTATTCCGAGCAGGTCGGGAAGGACTCGCGCTACCCCACGGTGTGTGAGCGGTGCTCGACCGCGCTAAAGGAAATTGAGGCGGCAGGCTAAAGAGGCGGTACGAGGTACGCCTTTGGCAAAGCAATTCTAGGTTTGCGATTTTGGATTTTGGATTAGTGGAGCGCGTGTCGGCCGCCTTTGAGGGCATGCGCCTGCGCCGACCAAGCGATTTGCTCTGAGAAGGTACGTGACGTTACCTATGTCCTCACCCGTTCCAGCCCGAGCCGGAACACTCTCACGAATCCTTTCAGTCGCGATCGCGGCGGTGGTGTTCGTGGGGGATCAAGCGACCAAGGCGCTTGTGGAACACCACATTCCCGAATACGCCGTGATTCCCGTAGTGCCAGGATTCTTCAACCTGACCCATACCAAGAACGCCGGAGCAGTGTTCGGACTCTTCTCTGAATCCCCCGCAACCTGGAAGACTGTTTTGCTGATCGTCATTTCTACTGCCTTGCTCATCACCGTGGTGGGAATTGTGTGGCGAACGCGCCGCCTCGGATGGGAGACCAGCCTGGGACTCGCTTTGACTCTGGGTGGCGCCCTGTCCAACCTCTTGGACCGCATTCGAATGGGGCGCGTCGTGGATTTCCTGGACTTCTACGTCCGCAGTTATCATTGGGCCTCCTTCAATCTGGCGGATAGCGCCATCGTGGTCGGCGCGGGCTTCCTCATTCTGCAAGTGCTCTTTTCGGATTGACGGTTCGAACTCGAACCTCGAAAATTGCGGCACGGCCAACGAGCAGTTCCCCAGGCTGCGGATCCTGAGTGCTTATGGCGCAGACCCGAGAGTTCGTTGTTCCTCCTGAAGCGGCAGGCGAGCGCCTGGATGTATTCCTCGTGCGGCGGATGCCGGACTGGAGTCGCAGCCAGATTCAGCGCTTGATCCGCCAGCGATTGGTGACTCTCGGCGCGACGCCCGCGCGCAAGGCCGGGGAAGAGATCGCGACCGGGGCGCGCATTAGGGTGCACGCGGAACGCCAAGAGCTGCGCGCCACGCCGGAAGATCTGCCGCTGGCCATTGTCTACGAAGACGCGGACCTGCTGGTCGTGAACAAAGCTGCGGGTATGGTGGTGCACGTGGGCGCGGGCGTGAAGTCGGGCACGCTCGTGAATGCGCTATTACATCACGTCGCGACATTGTCTGGCGTGGGGGGTGAGCTTCGGCCGGGTATTGTCCACCGGCTGGACAAGATGACTTCGGGGCTGGTGATTGTCGCCAAGAATGACGCCGCCCACCGCCGCCTTAGTGAACAGTTCAAGTCGCGGGAAGTGCACAAGATCTATGTGGCGCTCGTCCACGGCCGCGTGGCAAATGACCGCGGGCAGATCTCCAAACCGGTGGGCCGCGACCCGCTGCGCCGCACCCGCATGAAGGCAGGCGGGATTGCCGCGCGTCAAGCGCTGACCAGATACCAGGTGGTGCGCCGGTTTGCCCATTTCACGCTGGTCGAGGCCGAGCCCGAGACCGGGCGCACGCATCAGATCCGCGTGCATCTGGCCTCCGCGGGTCATCCCGTGGCCGGTGATGTGACTTATGGCGCGCCGGTGAAACTGCGCCTAGAGGGAAGGGAAGTAGCAACGCTGCCGCGCACATTTCTCCATGCCGCCAAGCTGGCTTTCAAGCATCCGCGCACGGGCCAGCCGCTGAGGTTTGGGGCGCCGTTGCCTGAGGAGCTTACGGAGTTCCTTCATCAGGTTGAAAGCCGCGACCACTGATTTGGGTGGCCCGGCGCCCTTGGGCGGAGTCTTGAGAACTTTTTTAGGCGCACACCTACCACCCACTCTGCGGGCGGGATCTGAGTTCTGAATTCGCGACAAACCACGATGACGATTCTGGATAGTTTCAAACTGGACGGTAAGGTCGCGCTGGTGACCGGATGCACGCGGGGCATTGGCAAAGCGGTGGCGGTGGCCTTGGCCCAAGCCGGCGCGGACATTGTGGGCGTGAGCAAATCGCTCGAACTGACCGGCAGTGAAGTAGAGAAGGCAGTAATTGGGGAGGGCCGCAAGTTTCGGGCCTATCGGTGCGATTTTCGAGACCGCCAAGCCGTCTATGAATTCGTCGGGCGCGTGACGGCAGATTTCCCGGTGATCGACATTCTCTGCAATAACGCCGGGACGGTCCTGCGCCGGCCCGCGGCAGAGCACCCGGACGAGTATTGGGACGAGGTCATCGAAGTGAATCTGAATTCCCAGTTCGTTCTTAGCCGCGAGTTGGGGAAACGGATGGTGGAGCGTGGCTCGGGGAAGATCATCTTTATCGCTTCCTTGCTGGCCTTTCAGGGGGGAATCCTCCTTCCCGGTTACGCAGCCAGCAAAGGCGGTATCGCCCAGCTCACCAAGGCACTGGCGAACGAATGGGCCGGTCGCGGTGTGCAGGTCAATGCGATCGCTCCGGGATATATCGCCACCGATACTACCGTCGCGTTGCAGGAAGACCGGGAGCGGAATCCCGCCATCCTGGCGCGCATTCCCGTGGGTCGTTGGGGAACACCCGAAGATTTGCAGGGCGCGGCGGTCTTCCTCGCGTCGCAGGCTTCGGATTACGTGAACGGTACAATACTCGTTGTAGATGGCGGCTGGATGGCGAGGTAGGGGAGCATTCGCCATTGCGACTAATAATTTCTGCGAATCAGCGACTCCAGCTCCTCCAACGTGCGGGGCCAATCCTGTTTCAACAAACGTGATAGGGCGCGGTCGGCGAGCAGCCTGCCGCCCGTCTGGCAGTGTGCGCAGTAATTGGTTTCATTGCTGGCGTAGCGGATGCGCTGTATTTTGGCTCCGCAACGCGGGCAGGGCTGGCCGTATTTCCCGTGGACGGCCATCCCCTCACGGAAAGCGGTCACCTTTTCTGGAAAGTCCCCTTGGGATTCGGCGCGCAGCCGCTCCGTCCACTCCACCAGCGTAGTGCGCGCCGCGGCCAAGAGGCGCGCGATTTCTTCCTCGCTCAAACGCGTGGTCATGGCGACGGGCGAGAGCTGTGCGCGGTGGAGGATTTCGTCGGAGTAGGCGTTCCCAATGCCACTGAACAGGCGCGCGTCGGTCAAGGCGCGCTTGAGGGTGTGGTTTGCCGAGGTCAGGCGAGCCGCAAAAGTGCCAAGATCAGAGTCCAGAACCTCCAGGCCGCCGGGATCGAGTGCGCGCAGGGCTTCTTCGCCCTGGATCACGTGCAGTGAAGCGCGGCGCTGTGTGCCGGCTTCGGTGAGGAGCAGGCTGCCGTGGGGAAAATCCAGCGCGGCGAGGGCGCGCTTGGAAGCGAGCTGCACTCCTGCCTCGCGCCAGTGCAGGCGCCCGGCAATCATCAAGTGCAACACCAGCCAGAGATCCTCTTGCATGCCGAGGGCGATGCGCTTGCCGATGCGCCGAAGCCTCTCGACAGATTTGCCCTCCACAGCCTGGAGGGGCGGCCTGGCGGTGCGCAGAAGGAACGGACTCGCGACCCGGACGCGTTCGAGCCGCTGGTGGAGGATGCGCCGCTCGAGCGCTTCGATGTAAACGACGATGTCGGGAAGTTCCGGCACGGCTCCGCCATCTTGTCATGGGGTTTCGCGACAGTAAACCCTTTCGTTGCACATGTGGCGTGGCGTGCGGCGCGGCTGTATAATCGCGGTTCGCTTCGAGGGGGGTGAATCTTCAAGCATTCGCAGATAGATTGTGACGTTGCGGGGGGCTGCGAGATTCAGTGAGGGAGGGATTGATCGATGAATTTCATGAATCGCAGGGATTTCATGCGTCATTCGGGAATTGCGGCGACGGCCGGAACGGTGGCCCTGCGCAGCGGCGGGAAAGTGCTGTGGGCGTCTTCGCCGGGCCCCGCCTCGGTTTCGCCCAGCGATAAGGTGCGCTTGGGCGTAATCGGCATCGGCGCACGGGCGTTGCAGGACACTTACAGCTTCACCGTGACGCCGGGCGTGGAACTCGTGGTGGCGTGTGATGTTTACCAGGACCGCTTGATTCGCGCCAAGGAACTGTTTGGCGAAAAACTTGAAACCACGGGTGATTATCGGAAGATTCTGGACCGCAAAGATATTGACGTGGTGCTGATCGCCGTGCCCGATCACTGGCACAAGAAGATGATCATCGACGCGATGGACGCGGGGAAAGACGTCTATTGCGAAAAGCCCATGACCTACACGATCGAGGATGGCTCCGAGATCATCGAGGCGGAAAAACGCACGGGGCGCATTCTGCAGATCGGCAGTCAGTGGGTGAACTCGCCGCTCACGGAACTTGCGAAGAAATGGATCGACGAAGGCCGCTGTGGGCAGATCACGCTGGTGAAGGCGTGGGAAAACCGTAACACGCCTTCCGGGGCGTGGTTCTATCCCATCGCCCCGGATGGAAACGAAGAGACCATCGACTGGAAGAGTTGGCTGGGCCCGGCGCCCCAACGGCCCTTTGACGCGCGGCGCTATTTCCGCTGGCGGTGCTACTGGGATTATTCCGGCGGCTTGCAGAGCGACCTGGTGGTGCATCACCTGAATACCCTTCACTTCCTGATGAATGAGACCTACCCGCGCAGTGCCATCACCTACGGCGGGAGCTATCGCTGGAAGAAGATTTACCCGGAGACGGAAGTGCCCGACGTGGTGCAGACGCTGTTCGAATACCCGAATTTCACTTACAACGTTTCCTTGACGCTGAATTCCTCCAGCCAGGGCTTTGGCGCGTATTTTATGGGGACGAAGGGCACGATCCAGGTCAGCGAAGCAGCGCTCTCGTTCTACACCGATGACCCGTTCGACGATTCGGGTTGGGTCTTAGCCACGTGGCCTCAAAAGATGCAGGCCGAGTGGGTGAAGCAGAATAACTACGTCAGCATCGACCACCAGTGGGCCCCGGGGACGTGCACGGCGCCGGAAGCGAACGAGCACTACGACGTGATTGGCGATCCGACCGACCTGCACGTAAAAGCTTTCGTCGAGTGCGTGCGCGCACGAAAGAAAACCAAGGAATCCGGCCTGGAAGGCCACAACGCGGCGGTGGGCGCTCACCTTGCCAACCTGTCGTACCGCGCCGGCAGCCGCAAAGTCCTTTGGGACGGTAAGAAGGCCACCCTCGCGTAAGTTCTCGGTTTGCTGTCTTGCAGGTGTGGCGTTGGGCCGCGGGCAGAGACACGGGGAACGATTCCGGCACTGGCGCGCGGTCTGGTTTTGCCAGCGGGGCAGGTGCGCGCTCCGCTGGCGTCATATCCGAGTCCCGGCGGGGACATTCCTAGGAGACCCGCATTGGCAATGCCGAAGACAGTGATGTGCATTTGGGGGGTGGTAATGGCTGCAATCCTCTCAGGCGATTCCATGTTCGCCCAAACCCCGGGCAAAATCCGAATCCTTTACGTCGGAGATTCATCGGTCACCCTCGGCGCTGCAAGCGCCGGCAGCAATTTTTCCTACGACCAGCGCGGCGTGCAAATTGAGGTGGCCGCGGAGAAGATCCTGAATGCCTGGCGCAAGAGCCCGCGTTTTGAAGTGAGTTACCTGACGGGGTGGGACGCGCTGGCACAATTCCCGGAAACGCCCGAGGCGCTGCACCGCTACGATGTGGTGCTGCTGAGCGACGTGGACAGCGATTCGCTGGTGCTCTACCCGTCGGAACGCTCGAGCCGGGCGCCCATGGGGCCGAACCGGCTGAAGTCGATCCGGGAATTTGTGCGGCAGGGCGGGGCCCTGGTCATGATCGGCGGCTATTCCACCTTTACGGGTCGCCACAACGCGGGGAATTACCACGGCACACCTGTGGAAGAAGCGTTGCCGGTGAATTGCCTGGCGGTGAATGACGATCGCATGGAAACCCCGGAGGGCGTGAGGGTGGAAGTGAAGCAGCCGGACAATGCCATCCTGCGGGGCATCGAGTGGTCGCCTGGCCCCATTTTCAACGGCTATAATCGCCTGGAGGTGAAAAAAGGCGCGCAGGTGCTGGCCTGTATCAAGGAGACAGGTGACCCGCTGGTGGTGGTTTGGACGTTTGGCAAGGGCCGGTCGATGGCCTTCGCCTCCGATATCGCCCCGCACTGGGGCGCGGGCTTCCAGGAGTGGAAGTATTACGAACAGTTTTGGGAACAGGCGCTAGAATGGCTGGCGTCGCGATAGAAACTACAAGGTAACACTGCTAGTGTAAATACTCAGGAGGATGACATGCGACAAGTTACGCTTGTGCTATTGAGTGTGACGATGGTGATCGCCCTTGCTGCCTCGGCTCTCGCGCAGCGCAACCCGCGCGGTACAGCGAACCTTACGCTCAAGGGGAAAGCCGTTTCGGTCGAGTACGGGCGGCCCTCGCTGAAAGGGCGCACCGTGGACCAAATGCTCAGCCAGTTGAAGGTGGGAGACGTCTGGCGGCTGGGCGCGGACAAGTCCACGACCTTTACCACCGGCCTTGATCTTGCCTTCGGCGACGTCACGGTGCCCGCCGGGGAATATAGCCTGTGGATGCAGAAGCAAGCGGATAATTCCTGGAAGCTGGTCTTCAACAAACAGCACGGCCAGTGGGGCACGCAGCATGATGCGGCGCAGGACCTGGTGTCGGCGCCGTTGAAGCAATCGCAGCCTGCCGAGCCCGTAGAGATGGTAACCATCACGCTCGCCGAAGCCGGCGAGGTCGGCGTCATCAGTATCGAGTGGGGCACGCTGAAGGTCACCGCCAGCTTTACGGTGAAATAGCCAGCCGGCGATTACCGGCCAGTGCGCAAATCGTGGGTTCGGCCCGCCGTCGAGGCTTGCCGGCGGGTCATCACTGGGGTTTTCGGGTGAGTCAGCCACCAGTTTGGCCCCTCATCTGAGACGGAGGTCGAACCTGCGATTTGCGCGGGCGAGGCGGCCAACGCGTTGCCGGCCGAATATGCTCCGGATTTTCAGTTTTGGGTTGAACCGCTCATCCACGCAGACGTGGACGCACAATCGCGCGAAGTGGACAAACCCGCGCACGCATTGTCTTGTCACCCGCCTTTGCCTTCCCGTACTTAACGGCCAGTTAGATTTTGGAACTTTTTTCTTGCCCGGGGTGCCTGTGTCAGTGGAAGATACTTTTCGGAGGGATGAGTCGAACCCATGGTTATCATTGCAGTATTCGGTGGTCTAGTCATCTGTGGAGCGATCTTTGCAGTTCTTAAGAACAGCGGAGGCAGTGCGACCAACAGCAAGTACACGAAGTTGGACATTGGGTAACGCCGGGATCCCACCAAAACGGTCCTGTCCCGAGTAGGCGAAACTTTTCCCAAGACCTCGCAAGGTAAGACGTCGTGGAGTCGGCGGCGGAGTGTCTTTGGTGCCCAGTCCCCGGCCAGCGGCAGTCTCCACAGCTCCAGACGCCTACCCGGATCCCAGCTTGGTTGCCAAGCCGCGTCCGATGACATAACATGGAGCTGGGATGTTTCGAAGGGCGGCAGGGGAAGGGAAACTCATTTTACTAGCAGTATGTTTGCTCGCGGGCGCGCCGGCGTTCGCCGCCGCACCTGAGGACCCACAAGGCGAGTCCACCTCGAAATCCCCCCAACAGCGCGTCTCCCTCGACACCGGAAGGCCCACCACCTGGAAATCTCTTGCACCCAACCTTCTTCATGACCAGAAAAGCATCTGGACATTTCCCGTCAAGTTAGCTCACGGCGAACATTGGAAGCCCGCGCTCGCGGTTACGGCTGCCTTAGGAGGCCTGGTGGCGCTCGACGCACATGACACCCCCTACTTTCGGCGTACCCAGGCCTTCGCGGGGTATAACCGTGGCTTGAGCGGAACTAACACAGCGCTTGTTACCACGCTCGTTCCGGTTTCATTCTATGCCTTGGGCTTGGTGCGCAAGGATTCCTACGCGACGAAGACTTCGCTGCTGGCTGGAGAAGCTGCGGCAGATGCCATGATCCTCATGTGGGTTCTCAAGAATTCTACTGGCCGCCGCCGCCCAATTGACATCCTGCCGGGAGGGAACTACTCGGACACGTGGTTTGAGTCCTACCAGCCACCCCTGAACGCAGACGCGAGCTTTCCTTCTGGACACACCATTGCAGCATTTTCGATCGCCACGGTCTTTGCGCTCCGCTATGGGCGCCACCGCTGGGTGCCCTGGGTCGCTTATGGCACCGCGGGCCTGATCGGCTTCTCACGCGTCACGCTGCAGGCACACTTCCCCTCCGACGTCTTCGCTGGCGCCGCGTTTGGCTACGCCATCAGCCGGTATGTTGTCCTGCCTGGACGCTAAGCGCGGCCCCAGATTGAAGCGAATGGGTTGATATGCGAAGATGGAGCGTCGCACAGGCAAGGCCCTCGCATGCGGCCCTGCGCCCTGCAGGTCCCTGTCGGTTTCCGCCGGAGGCAGGAGCGATGTTCACTCCGAGACTCGACATAATTCTTTGCCCAACGGATTTCAGCACGCATTCGGCGGCGGGATTGTCGGTGGCCGGAGGTATCGCGCGCGCCTTTGGGGGACGCGTGGTGGTGCTGCACGCGCAGCGGTTGGAAGCGCCCGTGTACTTCACCAAAGCACAAACGCGGGCGCTAAACGCGCAATTGCGGCGCAGCGCGCGGGCGGCGTGGGGATACGTAAACGATTTTGCCACCCAAAACTTGCCCGAAGACGTCGACCACACGATTTTGTTGCTGGAGGAAGATCCGGTGGCGGCAGTGTTGCGCGTCGTAAAGGAACTCCACGCGGGACTGGTGGTGATGGGAACGCACGGGAGGACGGGACTGGCGCGCATCCGGCTGGGATCGGTCACGGAGAGCGTCTTGCGGCAGGTGAGCGTGCCGGCGCTGACCGTGGGGCCGCGCATCAAACCCTCGCCGCGGCTGGCGAGAATCCGGCGTATCCTGTGCCCCGTGAACTACAGCGAGTTGGCGCGCGCGGCGTTTGAGTACGCCGCGGGACTGGCGGAAAAGCTCGGTGCGCAACTGGTGGCGATGCATGTGCTGGAGCACGCCGGGCATCACGCAGATAGCGACCCGGTGCGGAGACTCTGCGACTGGCTGCCGGCGGAGGTGCGCAGCCGCTGCGAGGTGAAAGAGGCAGTCTTGGAGGGTAGAGCGTCAGAGCAAATTGTGAGCGAGGCACGCCGTTCGCGTGCCGACTTGATTGTGTTGGGAGCGCAGCCGCGCAGCTTTGTGGGCACCGTCCTTTTCGGCTCGACGTCCGAACTGGTGATTCGCAACGCGCTGTGCCCGGTGGTGTCAGTGATTCGGAAATAGAGCGGCACGGTTTGCGACCCCAGCCGTTGGGGCCAATTCCGCCGCGCCCTGGCAAAACCAGCAGTCCCCCTCTGCGGAATCGGGAGAGGGCCGCGAGTCGTCATGCTCCCGGTCAGCTCCGCGGCATTCCCGCCTTAACCCTCTCGGGTGTCATCGGCAATTGCAGCAGCCTGGCACCGGTGGCATCAAACACCGCATTCGCGAGGAGTCCGCCCATGCAGATGATGGCTGGTTCTCCGCCGCCTTGCGCGGGGGAGTTTTTCGCGTCGATGATGACAGTCTCGATTTCGGGCACCCAGGAAAAACGGGGCAACTCATACGAATCAAAGTTGCGGTTACGAATCTCGCCTCCCTGGAATTGAACCTCCTCAGTCAGGGCATAACCCAGGCCCATAGTGATGCAGCCTTCCATCTGCAGCTTGGCGCCTTCGGGATTGATGCAGAGTCCCATGTCCTGAGCGCAGACCACCCGCTTGACCCTGACGTGGCCGGTTTCCTTGTCAACCGTGACTTCGGCGATGTGGGCGACGTAGGTGCCGGCATCGATGCCGCACGCCACACCGTACCCGCGTCCACTCGGAGCCTTTGCAGGTGTCCAGCCGAACTTGTCGGCGGCGGCCTGCAACACGCGTCGCATGCGCTCATCTTTCAAATTCCGCATCCGGAACTCAACGGGATCAACGCCGGCCTTTGCGGCCAAGGCATCTATGTGCGACTCCCGGGCAAACGTGTTCGTGTTGTTGGCGGGAGCGCGCCAGGGTCCCGTGGCAAACGGATGCGCACCGGGTCCGCCGTCCCAGCCGGAGCTATAGGCAACCGTCCGATGGTGCGGAACGTTGTAGAACTGCTGTGACCCTCTTTCTCCCGCGAAATAGACTCCATAGTCCCAGAAAGAAATCAATCCGGCGTCCGTAACTCCGGCCTTGATCTTGACGACCGCGGCGGGGCGGAACGTGTCATAGAAGAATTCCTCCGCGCGAGTCCACATGACCTGGACAGGCTTGCCCACGAGCTTCGCCAGCCTGACAGCCTCCAGGGCCTGTTGATTGTTGCTCTTGCCTCCAAAGCCCCCGCCCACGAACGACGGAATCACGTGCACGTTCTGCGCTGGAAGGCCCAGCAACGATGCAGCCGCCTCCTTGAGGGGGAAGGGTGTCTGGGTGGATGCCCAGACGGTCACCTTGCTACCCTCGACCTTCGCCAGGGCCGTATGCGTTTCGATGGGTGCGTGAGAGACATAACTGTTGAGGTACGTCTGGTCGACGACCTGCCGTGCGGCCTTCTCTCCCTCCGCGAGGTTTCCCCCTTCCGCAACGGTCTGGCCTTGCGGCGCCACTTTGAGGAGGTGATCGAAAATGGTCTTGTCATCCACGTTAGATTCCGTCCGGTCGTACTGAGCCTTGATGCTCCCCAGGGCCTGTTCCGCCACGTCAGGAACCTCGTAAAGGACGGCAACCAAGTCCCCCTCTTGAATCACCTGGACGCCTGGGATCTCTCGCGCCGCGGAGACATCGACATGAGTGAGCTTGGCGCCGTGCGCCGGAGGCCTCAGAAGGCGCGCATGGAGCAGGCCCGGCTCGCGGATGTCACCCGCAAACTTGGCTTTGCCCGTAACCTTTTCAACCGCATCTCTTCTTAAGGTAGGTTTGCCGATAAGGGTGAATTGGCTGGGTTCTTCCGGATTGGCCCCTTTCACGTGCCGCAGTATCTTCTGCCCCTTGGCGAGCTCGGCGTACGTTACCCGTTTTTCCCCGGCTTCTTCGTAGACAATGCCAGCCTTGGTCCTCAGCCGGTCCTTTGGCACCTGCAATTTTTCGGCGGCCAGTTCAACTAGCACGGCCTTAGCTTCGGCGGCAGCGGCTCGGAAGGGAGGCCCGAAAAAGCGCGTGGTCATGGAACCGAAGGTTCCCATGTCCCAGGGGCAGAGGTCCGTGTCGCCCATCACCATGTCCACGGATTCCAGTGGAACGTCCAACTCATCGGCCAGCATTTGCGGCAGGGAAGTTATCACTCCCTGGCCCATCTCGATTTTGCCCGTGTAGCCGGTCACCCGCCCGTCTTCGCCGATCCTGAGAAACGCGTTGAAATCTTCCGGGAGCGGATGCCTAGGACCGCGCCCGCCTTCGCGTTGCGGAACCGCCTCGAGATACTGGGTGGAGATGGCGACGAGAATCCCGCCGCCCACCAGTTGCAGGAACTGCCTGCGGTCAAGTGCGAGGCCCGGCAGGGACTCGCCCGGGTCATTCGAGAAGTCCATCGCCAGATATTCTTCATGTGTGCTTTGCGGTCTGCCGTCGTCGTTTCTCATCGTGGCGCTCCTCCCATCTGTTTCGCGGCGGTCTCGATGGCCGCGATGATTCTCCGGTGGGCTCCACAGCGGCAGAGGTTGCCGTCCATGGAGTCGATAATCTGGCTCCGGGAAGGTTGTGGGGTGGTCAGCAGCAGGCTGTAAGCGTTCATGATCATCCCGGGAGTGCAATACCCGCACTGCAAGGCGTCATGCTCCACAAAGGCTTTTTGGATCGCGTGCAGTTCTCCATTCTTGGCCAGACCTTCGATGGTCGTGACTCCCTTGCCGGCTACTTCCTTGACCTGGAGCGTGCACGCGCGCACGGCTTTGCGATCGATAATCACAGTGCAGGCTCCACAGAGGCCCTCTCCACAACCATACTTCGTGCCGGTCAGTCCCAGGTCATTGCGCAAGACCCAGAGGAGCGTGCGGCTGGGATCGACATCGAGATTCATACGCTGACCGTTGAGATTGAACGAAATGGTTTTTTTCATGTGCACACCTTCCTGATCGTACATCCGGCGGACGGCGAGGGATCCTGCGGGGATGACAAACTCGATAAAAGCGTGTTGTCGCGGGCTATTATAGTCCTCCGCGCAGGAATGGCAAGCAAACTTCCTGCAGCGGGTCGCCTCATGGCCCGACCAGGGGGAGATTTGCGCCGGGTTCAGCGAGGGGAATTTGAAGCGGCCGGGGGGGCCGCCACGGCCCGTAGGTTTCGAACTGCGGGATTTCACTCAAAATGAAGGTCATCTAGACACCCTGTTCAGCGGGCGCCCGTCATAACTGACGAGTTGTCGGCGCCTTTTGCTTGCACATCCAACAAATTCTTCAGCGGCTTGGCAGCATTCGTGCCGAAGGTCGTTCGGCTATCTATGACGCTCCCCTCGGATGCGACCTTTGCGCCCGTCGAGATTCAGACCCGCACCGGGAGAACTTTGCAGGTCCGGGAATACACGCTGGACGACTTCCGCCCGCTGGTCGAGATGTACAAGGGCTTTGAGCCCAAGCGCACCGCGCAGGGGCTTCCGCCGCCGGATGTGCCGCGCATCGCGCAGTGGCTGGACCGGCTGCAGCAGAAATCGCGCGCCCTGCTCGCCTGGGATGGCCCGCGCGTGGTCGCGCATGCCCTTCTTTGCCCGATCTCCGAAGCGGCAGTAGAGTTCACCATTTTCGTTCATCAGGACTACCGTTGCGTGGGGTTGGGAACGGCGCTGACCCGGCTGGCGGTGGCATTTGCCGATCGCTGTGGCTTTGCTGAGGTGTTTCTGACCACCGAGCTCTCGAATCTGGCCGCTCTGCGAGTGTACCGTCACGTGGGCTTTCAGGTGACGAGCAGCTTCGGCGACGAGTGTGAAATGAAACTGGTGATTGCGGGGAGCTCGTCCCCACAGGCTCGCGCTGCCTGAGCCTTTCTACCGCCAAGTTGCCTCTCGCCCTTCATCCAAATTTAACCTCGCTTCACGGTGATGCACTTGACACAGCTTCGTTCCCTCTCGTAGCATGACGGACTGGGCCACGTCTGATTCCACGGTCGATAAGCCCATGAATCCTGTGAGCGGCAGGTCGCGTGTTCCGGGAGTTCACGTGAGGGATTCCAGCAGTGAGGTGAGATGGTGAGAATCACGATGCGCTTCAAAGAGGATGCAGCGGTGTTAAGTTTGAGTGGGAAATTCCTGGCCGGCAGTGACGGTCCCTATCTCCGGCAAAAGGTGAAGGACCTGATGGACGCCGGAACCAAGAAGGTGGTCCTGGATTTCGCCGACGTGCCTTACATCGACTCGACGGGTCTGGGATTTTTGGCCGGTGCCCGGGTCACGGCGGTGAACGCCGGCGCCCGAATCGTTCTGGCCAATCCGAATCGCCACGTGCGCAAGATTCTGGACGACGTAAAGCTGACGCAGTTCTTCACGATCGCCCCGAGTGAAGCCGCTGCGATGACCCTGCTGAATCAACCTGCCCCCGCCCTGGAAGGGGCTCCTGAGCTTCCCAAGGGAGAATCGAAAGGGAAGCGGCGTACCGGCGCGGCGCCGGAAGCTTGAAGGGAGCGTTTTCCGGAAACTGACCTGCCTGCAACATTGGAGATTCCTCAGACGCCTCGTGGGGACATTTGTCTGTGCAAGTGCGACTTCATAGCGGCGAACCCCAGGCGACGTTGGTGCGTAACCTGCACATTCTGCGCGTCCTAGCGGCCAAGAGGGCCGTATTGCGAGGAATCGCGCCAGTCGCGACCGTCAGCAGATGGTGTACCTCGATGATAATGTCCCCTTTTGTTTTCGATAGAAATGTCCCCCTACTGACGCCTGCACAATATGGTGCCACCCATTCTCTGTAGGGGCGCATGGCCATGCGCCCCTAGGCCTGGGCGGGGAGCGCCGAGAATCCAGCGGTCGCAAACCGCCGCTACAGCAGCGGTTGTCACTATCGTTTGCAGCACTCAATAATGTGATCTCCGGAAGGACGTCAGATTGGGGCGGATCGAGATGAGCAGGAGGGAGTTGGCAAGGGTCGAGGTGCTGGCGCGGGTGAGGAGCGCCGGCTGTCATCCTGAGGAGTCCCGCCCTGCGGAGCGACGAAGGATCCCCGTATTACGTTTGCCCCAACGGCGCAGATTCCCACTCCCTGGCGATGGTCCAGCGTGAACGGGTATTCCCGCACGACAGCGGCGTAACCAATGCGCCGCTGCCGGTCAACGATTGCCAGTTTGCCCGTGGATTCGAAAGCGCGAATTGAGGAAGAACCGCCCCAATGCATCGGGGCAGCTTTCAGGTTCAAATCCTCGCGTTCTCATCCGGCGGGCCAAAGCACAGCATGGAGTAAAGAAGCGAGCGGAGGCAAGCCGCGGAGTGGCGGTCCCGCTCAGGGGGATGGGCCATGGCTTCCCCGCGGCTGTCGCCCGGGCACGGCCGAAGGTCCGCCGATCTTAATGGCGGACGGGTCAAAGGAGCCCGTGGGCCACAATCTATCGGCCCTCGTGCCGTTCCAACTATTTCGGACCAACTCCTGCCACCCATCGGGCCGTGACTTGAGGGAGGAGACAAAAACAATCCCAAGACGCCTTAACTTGGAACGGTACTGGCGGGGCTGAGCGAGCGCCGCAGTAGCGCCAGCGTCCCGCCGGCCAGCCGGCCAGTCCGATTTCAGGACTCCGGTGGAGTCCATCGAACTCCAGAAACCGGAGACGCCAGCGCTACGATTGCTCAACTCCCCCCTGACCCCCTCCTGAACTGGGACCGGAATGAGCAAGCGCAGGGACGATTTCGGACAATTAGATACCCCTCCTTCACGATTTTTCCTACCGGTAGGAAAAGTCATATTAACCCCTATTGACAAGCCCCCGGTGCATGGCGCTAGTCTACAAGGGTGAGCACTGGGGCCGGACGCGAAAGACCGCGGACCTACACAACGGGTCGGCGCTGCCCATACTAGATCAGTCGGCAGTAAGCAGTAGGCTGAAGGCTGAACGCTGACTGCTGAACGCGTCTTTGCTCATGGAGGTTCCCATGTCCCTGGTCAAGAAACCGACGATGACTCTGCGCCAACTGGCCGCTGTTCGGCGGAACGCGCGGCTCACCAATGTGCTGATCAGGGTCAGAAACGGGGCACTGACCCAAAAAGATGTTAAAAATGCAGGACGATCTGGATGACTTGTTGAAAACAAAGGGCAAGAGCAAATGAAAAACCATCGATCTGGATGAGTGCTTGAAAATAAAGGGGTTACGCGATAATCGAGGCGAAGCCAGAATGTTATTGAAAGGAAAGGCACTTACCGCGCCAGCCTCAGCCAATGAGGTAAGAAAGGGGACATTGCTAAGGAGCTTTGACATTGCCACCGTCAGCAGATTGACAGGGCGTGAGTGATAAGGTATTTTCAAATCTGAGCCTGCCAGAGCAGGCTCGGGGGGTTCGAAGCCGGGCCGGGGGTGCTTGCGCAACCGTGATAGTACCTGCCAAGCCCCGCGGGCGTGACCTGCCTACCGCAGGCAGTCTGTCGGGAGCGTCGTGGTGACTCAACGGATTCCGACAGCCCCCTCTGTTATTCTGGCGACACATGACCACCTTGGAGCGACGACGCACGGAACGCATCCTGACTCCGATGCGGATCCGAGTGATTGGGAACGACGCCGGGGGAGTCTCTTTCGCGGAGGAGACGGTCACCGTCAGCGTCAATCAGCAAGGCGCGCGCATCAGTCTGACCCACTCTTTGCTGCCGGACGATATCGTGCTGGTCAAGAACCTCGAAAATGAGGTGGAGGAGGAGTTTCGCGTGGTCGGCGCCCTCCAGCAGGTATTCGGGAACCGGCGCGAGTGGGGCGTGGAGGCTATAAACCCCGAGAGCCGCATCTGGGGAGTGGGGTTTGTCCCGAACGCTGACGGCGCGCAGCCGAAGCTGCTAATTGAATGTGGCGCCTGCAAGACCGCCACGCAGAGCACGCTTTCCAGCATCGAGTATGACGTGCTGTTGGCCACGGGCCTCATTTCCCGCCATTGTGATCGCTGTAACGAGACCACCCGCTGGATGCCCAGCGACCAGATCGTGACGCCGGAGATTCTTGGCCGGTCGGGGAAACCTGCTGCTTGGCCCGCCGTGGAGCGGCGGGGGAAGCGGCGCTTGAAGCTCACCATGCAACTCCGCGTCCAGAACAGTTGGGGCGTTGCTGGCATCGCCCAGACGCGCGACGTCTCCAAAACCGGCCTCTGCTTTGTCAGTGGCCAGCGCTATTCGACCAGCGACGAGGTCTGCATCACCTTGCCCTATGCCCAGAGCCAGACCCCCCCGGAAATCAAGGGAAGAATCGTGTGGACCGCCGAAGGCACCTCGGGTTGGTTCTGTGGTGTCGAGTACGTGCGCTGACCGGGGAGATCGCTCGCCCAGAAAGGCTTTATGAGCCAATTCCGGAAATTCGCTTGGTTTGTTGCCAGCGTGGTGATGGCCTGCACGGCCGCTGCGCAGGTCGCGCCACAGCAGCACCATCCGCCGGAATCGACCAGCGCTTACATTCGTGCCCTTGAGGACCCCAGCCGCGTCGAGTGGCAAAAGCCCGACGAAGTGGTCGAGAAGCTCGGCCTGAAAGCCGGCGAGGCCGTGGCGGACCTCGGCGCGGGCTCGGGATACTTCACCCTGAGATTTGCCCAGGCGGTCGGCCCGGCGGGCAAAGTCTATGCGGTGGACGTTGACCGCGGCATGCTCGACAACATCGAACGGCGCGCGAAAGAAGCGCATCTCGAGAACATTCAACTTGTTCTCGCCGAACCACACGATCCCCAACTGCCGGCTTCTTCGGTCAATATGATTTTCATTTGTGACACGCTGCATCATATTTCTGACCGCGCGACATACTATCCGCTGCTGGTTCGCGCCCTGCGGCCCGGTGGGCGGCTGGTCAACATCGACTTCCATAAAAAACCTTTGCCGGTCGGCCCGCCTGTGGCGATGAAGATCGCCAAAGAGGACATGATCGAGGAAGTGAAGCCGGCGGGCTTCCACGTGGTCAAGGATTTTGATTTCCTTCCCTATCAGTATTTCCTGATTTTCCAGCGGTAGCCTCGCGGGGTGGCAAGCGGGCTCAGTTCCCGGTCACTCCTCGACCGCGGGAAACCTTCGTGGTTGTCACGGGGGACGCCTCTGCTCCGTCTATGCGCAACGGGTCGATGGCCCTGTCAGTGCCAATGCTGCACCCGCGACGACCGGACGGCGTGCTGCATCGGTCGGGCTGCGTTCACGAATCGGCTGTAGTTCGTGTTGCGCTCTGTAACCGCTGCCTTCCCATGGCCAGTTGAGGCAGCCCCTCGTTGACTTTCCCTTTGCACTTCGACATAAGGGCCTGTAAGATGCTTCCTGTAGAAGCGAAAGGGAAGCTTATGGCAGACAAGCGTATCGACTTACCCCAAGGGACTCTCGACCTGTTGATCCTCAAGACACTGGCTCTCGAACCCCAGCATGGCTGCGCGATTTCTGACCGCATTGGGCAAATCTCAAAAGACGTGCTGTGCATCAAGCAGGGGTCTCTCTATCCGGCTTTGCACCGCATCGAGAGGCGCGGATGGATCAAGGCTAAGTGGGGGACATCGGGGAACAACCGGCGTGCAAAATACTACGAGTTGACGAAAAGCGGAAGGAAGCAGCTTGAGGCCGAGGAGAGCGCCTGGCGGAAACTCACCTCTGCCGTTGGACAGATCCTGGAGACTGCTTAGGAGCGCATAGTGGTGAGTGATTTCCTATATCGGTTACGGGCTCTATTCCAGCGTGGGGACATGGAAGCGGAGTTGGACGAGGAACTGCGTACGCACTTTGAAAACTTGGTTGAGAAGTACGTCCGGTCGGGCCTGCCACGCGAGGAAGCCGCCCGGCGGGCGCGGCTGGAATTCGGCGGCCTTGACCAGGTGAAAGAAGAGTGCCGGGACAGTTGGCGTGTGCAGCTTATCACCGAACTCGTACAGGACCTCCGCTACGGCCTGGGCCAACTGCGGCGTAACCCCGGCTTCACGGCAGTCGCTGTAATTACGCTGGCACTTGGGATTAGCGCGAACACGGCGATTTTCAGCGTGGTCAGTACCGTACTGATACACCCCTTACCTTACAGCGAATCCCGTTTATCTTACAGCGACCCTGACCGTCTGGTGTGGATCACAGAATTCGACTCGCGCGTCTCGAGCGTCGTAGGCACCGTAGTGCCCATTCCGGACTACCTGCATTGGCGTGAGCAAAACCATGTGTTCCAGAGCGTGGCCGCTTACGATTTCGGCCGGCTTGGGCTTAACCTTAGTGGCAATGGCGAACTGGAGCGCATTGACGCGACCGGCGTGACCTGGAACTTCTTCCCCATGCTCGGTGTTCGCCCGGCTTTGGGACGAAGTTTTCTTTTTGAGGAAGATCGGCCGGGAGGTCCGCCCGTTGTAATGTTGAGCCATTCGCTTTGGCAGCGGCGCTTCCGCTCCGATCCGAATCTGGTCGGCACAATGATAACTCTGAACGAAAAAGGCTACACCGTTATCGGAATTATGCCCGAGAGTTTCCATTTCCCCGCTGACTGGAGCCCGGAACTATTCACCCCTTAGGGTCTAGCCCCGAATTTGAATTGGGATTCCCCCTCGTTTGGGGCGGTCAATGTTATCGCGCGCCTAAAGCCCGAAGTAAAGCTAGATCGGGCCACGTCTGACCTAGTCACGATCAACCAACGGTCCGACAAGGCGCTTCCGCCGAGTTTTGCTCAGGTGCACGCCGAGTGCCAAGTGAGAATGGTGGCTCTTCACGAACACCTGGTGGGAGACGTACGACCTCTCCTGTTGATTCTGCTGGGGGCAGTTGGATTCGTGCTGCTGCTCGCGTGTGCGAACGTCGCGAATTTGCAGCCCGCTCGTGCCGCCACGCGGGAGAAGGAGTTTGCCGTGCGTGCCGCGATCGGTGCGGGCCGCTGGCGGCTGGCGAGACAACTGCTGGTTGAAAGTTTCGCACTCGCGGTACTCGGAGGGGTGGCCGGGCTGATCCTGGGGGCCGGCGGCGTGGCGCTTTTTAAGCGCTTGGGGCCGCCTACCATTCCCGCCCTCAAGACCGTAGGCTTCGACCCGTGGGTGTTTGCGTTTATCGCTGCGATTACGGCATTCGCCGGCATCGCAGTTGGTCTGGCGCCGGTGTTTGTCGCTTCCAGGCTGGATTTGGAGGAAACGCTGAAGGAGTCGAGACCGAGCACAACGACGGGGGGGGCTGCACAGCGACTGCGCGCGTTGCTGATGGTTTCAGAGGTCGCCTTGGCTCTGATCCTGCTGACGGGCGCGGGTCTTCTGATCCGCAGCTTCGTCCGTCTCACTTCTGTAGACCCCGGTTTCGACCCGCGGCATCTTCTCACCGAGCGAGTCGTGCTGCCGCTTGAAAAATACCCGGAACCTGCTCAGTGGACGCCCTTCTTCCAGAGCGTCCTCGAACGCGTCGGGGGTCTGCCTGGCGTCGAGTCTGTTGCTGCGGCAAGCTCTCCGCCCTTAACGGACGCCATGCCTGGTGGCGTCTGGGAGGTCGAAGGCCGGCCAATGCCGCTGGGGATGGACAGCAGCGTGCACGGATGCACCGTCAGCCCATCGTACTTTCACGCCCTGCGGATTCCGCTTATCTCCGGGCGAGGTTTCACTGGCGACGATGACGGCTCAGCTCGCCGTGTTGTAATAGTGAACGAGATTTTCGCCCGGCGCTTCTTCGGACACAAGGACCCGGTGGGGCGGCGCATTCGACTCGGCGGACCTGGGGGCAACTGGTACTCGATTGTGGGCGTCGTGCGGAGCACGCGGCACCTGCCTCTTACTACCGAGCCGTCCGCCGAGGTTTTCACCTGCTCTCTTCAGGGGACGTTTTGGTCCATGACGCTGATCGTCCGCGCCACTTCCGACCCGGCATCGCTCGCCGCCGCAGTACGAAGTAAGGTACAAGAGGTGGACCGGAATCAGCCCGTCTATGACGTTGCCACCATGGAACAGCGATTTTCGCAGGCCGTCGCACCACAGCGTTTTAACGCGCTAGTCCTGGGCATCTTCGCCGGTATGGCGGTGGTCTTAGCGGGAGTAGGGGTTTACGGCGTAATGGCTTACTCCGTGACCCGGCGCACGCACGAGATCGGAATCCGCAGGGCGCTCGGAGGGCAGCGGCAGGATGTCATGGGGCTCGTATTACGCCGCGGGGCGGCGCTGTCGCTTGTTGGCGTAACACTCGGTCTCGCCGGCGCGCTGGCGCTAACGCGATTCTTGTCAAACCTGCTCTATGGAGTAACGGTCCGGGACCCGCTGACGTTTGTCGCGGTGTCTCTGATCCTGACTGCGGTCGCGCTCATGGCCAGCTACATCCCCGCCCGCCGGGCGACGAAGGTCGATCCGATGGTGGCGTTGCGGTATGAATGAGACTTGTCGCCTGCTCCATGCCGCGGGCCAGGAGAAACCGCAAGAAGGCGCGGCGCTTCGGCCAGAACAACACCGTTGACGGGAGATGCGCTGGGGCGTCCGCCTCACCCGGCCCCCAAGCCGGGGGCGACGCTGTCCCCTTGAAGGGGGCTGGGGGGTTCGAGTGGCCGCGCGGTTCTCCAGAGGCGGCTGATGTCGGGCACGGGAATGTCGGACTCCCGGACGCGGGACCTTGCCCGTTCGGCGACCAGCCAGACGATACCCAGGACGGCCGGCAGCAGGATGGCGAAGACAAACCACAGGAGCGCGGCATCCACGGCGGCGCCATAGGGCACGGCGTAAGGAGAGAGCAGCAGGGCGGCCACGCCTTCGCGCACCCCTATGCCACTGAATGAGAGCGGCAAATCTCCCGCCAGCACGATATACGGGTAGGTGGCGACGGCAGTGGTGAAGCCTACGGGGAAGAAGGCACGGAGGAGGAAGAAAAACAACGCCAGTTCCGCCCACATGGCGCCCAAGGCCAGGATCGCGTAGCGGGGCGTCTGAACGTGCGGCAGTTCGGCCACTGCCTCTGTAAGGTGCCAGCGGGAACGCCAGCGTTCTGGCGCCAGTTTGAAGAGACGGGCAAGGAGCCGGGGAAAATCCATCACCACGGGAAGCAGGGCCAGCCACACGGCAACTCCTAAGACGGCGGCGGGGTAGCGCACTAGGAAAAACAGGCTGGCTCCCAGCAGGGTGAACAGCGACCAGAGATCCAGCAGCCGATCTAGCAGGGTGAGGAGGGCAACCTGGGCGCGTTCTTCCTCCCGGACGAAAACGCAGCGCGCCAGCTCTCCGAGCCGCCCGGGCGTAATCAATCCCAGCGCGAAACCGCCAAACAGCGAGCGCAGCGATTGCCGTAAATGGACCTTGCCCACGGCGGCCAGCAGGCGGTGCCACTTATAGGCGCGCAGAAAGAGCAAGACCAGAAAGCAGAAGACGGCCAGCAGCAGACTGCCCACTTCCAAGTTGCGAAAAGCCGCCCGCAGGCCCCCGAACGGGACGCGCCAGACAATCACGCTGGCGACCCCCGCCGAGAGGGCAATCTGGGTCCAGGGAATTGAACGCGCCACAGTCACCTCCCGCCCCGAGGGGGCGCACGGCACTCTCCGAACGCCTTTATATCGGCGGGGGGGGCAACGGACTTTAAGGATTTCTCTTGTCTCGCTGACCTGCCACGAGATTTCGCTGGAGCCCTTATGCCAACAGGGTGCATGCGGGTGGGCCTTCAGGATGTCGCGGTACGCCCACCGGCAGGAGCGGCCGACACCGGGTGTCCGGCAAAGACGGTAGTGCAGGAGTGGAGGGGCCGTAATCAGAAGGCAGAAAGCCGGGAGCGCCTTTTCCGAGTCCCGGCAGAGTCGGGATAGGCAGTGGCTAGGTTGCGGGTGGCAGAAATCGGGGCGTGGAGAGTTGGAGGCCCAAATCTCCGGCCGGGCAGGGTTCGCCGAGAGGGCTCAGTCGGTCCGGTTGATCTCAGCCTCAGGGGTCTTTACTGCCACCGAATCACCCTTTTGGTCCGTCCAAGTGATCTGCATATGGATGAGGCTCCCCACAGGTAAATACGGCCCTTCCGCTATGGCCAGTTCAACCGCCCGGATCTCGCCTGACTTGAGCGCGCCGTCCCATTCCACATTGTACTTGGCGATAGCATCCTCTTTGGTCTTTTCATCGTAGTTGCGGTAGGCGTTAGCGACATCATCGGGTAGAACTCGGAAGTTGGGGAGGACTTTGGGGGCTACAGGGTAGGATTGCCCGTTGGCGTCCACGACGACGGCCTTGAAGGAGAATTTGTTCGCGTCGCCTCGCGAGTTGTCCATCCGCAGCCTAATCTTGGCGTGCAGGGGTGAGCCGCCATCCGGCCCGGGATGAGAAACGATGGGCATCCAGTCGCGCCAGAAGTAAATCTCCGTGACCGTAATCTCGCATTTGCCAAGCTGGACCTTCGCGCCCTTCTCGACTACGGTCGTGGTTTGTGAGACCGAGGCGGGGCCTGGCCAGCCTGCAATCAGACATCCGGCGAGCATACAATGCATCCAGATTATGCGCGCTCTCATGCTGGGCCATCCTCTCGAGGTCAGTGGGGGCGAGCCTACGACTCGCCCCGCGGGGTGCAGCGGCAGGGGGCACCGCGCGGTGGTTGTGTACCTCAACAGTCCAGGGTGGATTCTCTCGCAGCGCGCCGCAGATTTCAACAACAACCCGCGCTCGCAAAGCTAGATCACGCGGCTAGTCCCGTGACCGCCAAAAGAACTCCCGAACCCGCTCTGCCCACACGGCGCTTTGGATGACTGCAAACGCTTCCGAAATGAACCTAACCAGGCGGGCACGGGACTAGGATACGCCGCCCGCCAGGCAGAAAACAGGAAACAGAGACCCGAGAGTCGGAAGTTGAGCGGTGAAAGACCGAATCCTCGGCCGCGCAGGCCCGGGCTGCCTTTGGCTGGTGAGGCGGCAAGGAGGGGTGGAATTCGCCTTGACGCCCAGGAAAGCTCGGTGCTAGCTTGCCAGGACGCTCCTGTTTCAGCGGGAGGCGGGCGCTCGGGCGAGGACGCCCTTTGCGCTGCTGTCCCGGGGACAAAAAGGCGAGAAAGGCGGTCTGAGTCGCGTGGCTGGAATCGGATTAAGATCGGGCGGGAAGGCGGCAACGGCGTGCGCGCTCCTGGTGTGGCTGGCTTGGGCAGGTACGCCTGCGGCTTTCGCGCAGGCGAGCACACGTCTGCTGCTCACGAGCGGCACGGGAGTGCCCGGGCACGCGGGTTTCGCCTTTGGCCCGTTTTCGAACCTTTCGATGAACGGGAACCGCGACATCATCTTCCTCTCCAGCTTGCGCAGCCCGCGTAACGAGTTGCGCGCCGTGGTGCGCTCGAGCGGCGTGAGCCTCACGGTGGCGGCCTTTCAGGGGTTGCTTGCGCCGGTTCCCAGGACCTCGTACGACGCTTTCAGCGCGCCGACCATGAATGACGCCGGGGTGATTGCCTTCACGGCCACGCTGGCTTCGGAACATGACGATGCGCCCAAGACGGTTGTAGTACGGCAAGAGGATTCGAAGACTCGGGCGCTCGCGACCAATCTGGATGCGCCGCCGGACTTGCCGGAGGCGAAGTTTGAAGAGTTCTCGGCGCCGCTCGTGACCTCTGATGGAAACGTGCTTTTTGGGGCGCGCTGGTCGGGGAAGGGCGCAGGCAGCGGGCTGTTTCTGTGGAGCCCGCGCGGCTTGCAGCCGTTGCAGTTGCCGGCGGGAATGAAGCTCTCCAAAAAGGAATTGCTCGAGCCGTTTTTCTTTAGCCACGACGAGGCGGCGTTTCTCCGGCACGGCGCCTCGCCCGAGGCGGCCTTGGAACAGTTCTTCCGCGCCATCGCCATCCAGACCTTTCAGGAATTAAAGCCACCTCCCGAGCCTACCGAAACCACGCAAGTGTTGGCAGCGCGCGGGGGCGTGGCGCCCATGCAAATGCTGCTGGTCTTCCTCGAGAACGGTAGCCTCCAGACAGCGCTCATGGCAGGCGATCCCTCGAAGCCCGTGCTGGCCAAACAAACACCCGGCGTCTTGCCGGAAAAGCCCGTGGGAAGAATTCTAAGCCTCACCATCGGCCCGCGCGGCGACATGATCTTTGCCGCTGCTCCGGCGGATGCCCCCAACGACCTCGGCCTCTATTGCTACTGCGACGGGCAGTTGAATCGGCTCACTACCCCCGAAGATTTCCAGCCCATCACCCAGCCCGCGCCGGGAAGACCGCTCTTCTCACTCACCGGCGATTCCCGACAGACCACGGCGTTCATCGTTCCCACCGCGAGCGTCGATAGCACCGCCATCTACGTGACGGCGATTCCCTGAGAATAGTTGAGAGTTGAAGGTTGAAAGGTGAAGGCGCGCCGACAAGGGATGATTCAGCCCTCTCCGCGGCGACAGGGCTGATTTCCCAAAGGGCAGGCACACGGCCTAGGACTACATGGCGCAAGGCGAGGGTCGCCCATGCAACTATCGATTTTCGACCCTCAACTTTCGACTCGGCTACACCGTCAGCTTCCAGGGCGCGCGGTATTCGCGGCTCAAGAGCTTCTGTGCCGCCGGGCCGCCCTTGGTGAGCTTCTGGCCCGCCACGTCCCACTCGAGGCGCTCTTTCGAGCGCAGGGCGACGTTACCGAGCAGACAAGCACTGCTGCTGCGGTGGCCGGACTCGATGTCGGTCTGCGGCGTCTTGCGCGTGCGCAGGCACTCGAGCAGGTTGCCGACGTGGTTGAACAGTCCGTCGTCCACCTGTTCCATTTTCATCATCGGTGTTTTGCCCAGTTCTCGGTGTTCCCTTTTGCCTTCCGACCTGTGCAGGTCTCGGTAGTCGCGTTCCTCCAGCATTTCCGGAAAAACCTGGAAGCCGCTGCGGTCGAGGAACATGCTGCCGTCGGTGCCGTTGAATTCGATCCCGTAGCCGTGCTTGTGCAGAGAGTTGCCGTTACACAGCCGGTTTTCGTAGGTGGCAACGAAAGTGGGATACTCCCAGGTGATCTGGAGCGTGTCAGGAGTGTCGCTGTTATCTTGCAGGTAGAACTTGGAACCCAACGCCGTGATGGTGGTCGGCCCGTCGACCTTCAAGGCCCACTGCACGATGTCCATCAGGTGAACGGCCCAGTCGCCCGGCCAGCCGTTGGCGTAGTCATAGAAATAGCGGAACGTGGACCAGCGATCGCCAACGCCGAAACGGTTCCAGTTGTAGGGCACTTTGGGCGCGGGGCCCAGCCACATGTCCCAGTCGAGTCCCGGAGGCGGGTCGGAATCGGGAGGATTCCCGATGCCCTCAGGGCAAATGTTCGAGTAATTCCAGGTGCGCACAAAGCTGACCTTGCCCAACAAGCCACTCTGGATTAGCTCCACGGCTTTCTGAAAGTGCAGGTTTGAGCGCTGCCAGAGTCCCACCTGCACCACCCGCTGGTATTTGCGCGCGGCTTCCACCATCTTCTTGCCTTCTTCGACCGCCACCGAGATGGGCTTCTCCACGTAAACGTCCTTGCCGGCCTGGCATGCCATGACCATGCAGAGCGGATGCCAGTGATCGGGGGTGGCGACGATGACGACGTCAATTTCCTTGTCGTCGAGCACTTGGCGAAAATCTTTGAGGGTTTTGGCCTTGCCACCCGCCGCGGCCAGCCCTTTGTCCAGGTTGGGTTGAAATACATCACAAATGGCCGCAACCTCCACACCGTGCTGCATGAAGTTTCGCATGTTGTCCACGCCTTGGCGGCCGGCGCCGATCACGCCCAGTCGGACGCGGTCGTTCGCGCCCAGGACGTTGCCGCTGCTTAGCCCGCACATCGACAGGCTTACGCCTGCCGACGTCAGGGCGGCACGTCTCAGGAAATCTCGCCGATTGATCTCGTCGCTCATGATGCCTTCCTTCCTCGCGGGATTCGAGACAACGAGGGGGTGTTTTCTCACGTTGGTCGCAGCCGTTTATAACCGGAAGTTGGAGAGAACTCAAGCCCCTTTCAGCGCGTTTCGCCAAGCGAGACAGGAGTGCGTGGCAGCAGCCTGGGATCCGATTCGCTCCACCTTTGGTCGGCCGTGGTCGACCTCAACCGCCAAGCTGGGGATTGCGGGACTCGTTTTGTGCCTTCGGGCAATTAGTTTTCTGGACTTTGAAATGCCGCAAGGGTGGCACGAGTGACTGGGGCATTCGTCGCAACGCATCGGCAGGCAACGACACATTGGCCGATTGCGTCCCTCACACCGCCCCTTTTGTCTTCCGCGTTCAGCCTAACCCGCTTAATTCCTTTACGTTCGTGATGCCCTTGTAGACAGCGATTTGGCTCAAGGGTTGCAGAACTAATGTCGAAAGGAACGGAGATAGGCGCTTATGGCCGAACGTGCATCGTTGTGCGGGGGCTTTCCGGCTAGGTTCTCGCCGCGGGTGCAGGAGAAGCTCTTGGCGCTTGCCGAGACTTTTCAGTTCAAGGCTGGGCAGGACACTATTGGCGAGGGGGACCCCCGCCTATATCTCCACATTGTCAAGAGCGCCGGGTGGATGCGCCCTTGGTATCTGCCGCGGCGTTTGCAGGTGGGAAGGTGACAAGTTAGCCAGGGTCCAGTTGGAACGGCACTAGGAGGCAGATTCTCTATGAAACCCAGCCTTCCTCGGGTTGCCGCCAGTGTGGTGGTATCCAAGGCCTCGCTGCAGAAGGTTTTCGACAACATGCGGGTCTCGGGCTTCTCACTAGTGGGCCCGACCGTCCGCGAAGGCGCTATCGTTTTGGACGAGCTCACGCAGATGAGCGAGCTTCCCGTGGGCTGGAGCGACCTGCAGGCACCAGGAGGTTATCGCCTGGAGCGGACCCGGGAACCTCAGTACTTTGCTTATAGCTGTGGCCCGCAATCGTGGAAGAAGTACTTGCTTCCAGCGCGGCTGAAGCTGTTTTCCGTGGAGAAGGAAAACGGCAACTGGCGCGTGCAGCCCGCGCAGAACTTGGTTCCGCGCTATGCCTTCATCGGAGTGCGCGCCTGCGAGTTGAGCGCTATCGCCATCCAGGATCGCGTCTTCATGACCGGAGAATTCCGCGACCCCCACTACGCGCGGCGGCGGGAGCCCATTTTCATCCTGGCCGTGCAGTGCACCCAATCAGCCTCAACGTGTTTCTGTGTTTCCATGAAGACGGGCCCCCGCGCCGCGGGTGGATTTGACCTGGCGCTCACGGAGTTGCCCGACACCTTCGTGGTGGAGGTCGGCTCGGAAGCCGGTTCGGAAATGCTGCGCGACACCGCCTGGGCGCCCGCCACGGCTTTTGACCTGGGCCGGGCCACCCAGGCCTGCCAGCGCGCCGGCCGCGAGATGCAACGGCAAATGCGCACCGACGACTTGCCCGGTTTGCTCTACAACAACCTGGAGCACCCGCGCTGGGATGAGGTTGCCACGCGCTGCCTGTCTTGCGCGAACTGCACGCAGGTTTGCCCCACCTGCTTCTGCGTAAACGTCGAAGATCACAGCAATCTGAAAGCCACGGCGGCGGAGCGGACCCGTGTCTGGGATTCCTGCTTCGCGCTGGATTTTTCTCATGTGCATGGCGGGAACATCCGTCCCACGATCCGCTCGCGCTATCGCCAGTGGCTAACTCACAAGCTGGCCTCGTGGATTGACCAGTTCGGCGTCTCCGGCTGCGTCGGCTGCGGGCGCTGCATCACGTGGTGCCCGGTGGGAATTGATTTGACTGAAGAAGTGCAGGCGATTCGCGACAAGGCCATCAAATGAGCATCGCAATTCCAACTCTCGATCGGCGTTCCATGCTGGACCCCATGCTGCCGCATGCGGCCGTGATTCAGGGGATTAATCCGGAGGCCAACGGCATTTCCACGTTTTCCCTGGAATTCGTGGATCCCGCCGAGGCGGCTGCCTACCGGTTTTCGCCCGGACAATTCAACATGCTTTACCTGCCGGGCTTTGGCGAAGTGGCTATCTCCCTCAGTTCCGATCCGGGCGAGCCGCAGGTGCTGGGACACACCATCCGCTGCGCGGGCAGCGTGACGCGCGCCTTGGGCCGCCTGCGTGTCGGGGATCTGGTGGGGGTCCGCGGGCCTTATGGGAGCGCGTGGCCACTCGAAAGGGCCCAAGGGAAGAACCTGGTACTGGCGGCGGGGGGGATTGGCGTGGCGCCCTTACGGCCGGTCATCCTCTCCGTGCTGCGCCAACGCGATCAGTATGGCCGCGTCCTGCTCCTGTACGGCGCGCGCATGCCCGCCGACCTGCTTTACCACGAGGAGATCGGGCGCTGGCGCCAGGGCGGCATCGAAGTGCACATCACGGTGGATCTGGCGGATGAAAACTGGAAGGGGCAGGTCGGCGTGGTGCCGCAGCTCTTCTATCGCATCCGGGTCGATCCCAAGCAGACACTGGTGATGACTTGCGGGCCGGAGATCATGATGCGCTTCGTGATCTACGAAGCCCTGGCCCGGCGTATTCCCAAAGAATCCATCTTTATTTCCATGGAGCGCAACATGAAGTGCGCCGTGGGTTTCTGCGGCCACTGCCAGTTCGGGCCCACGTTTATCTGCAAGCAGGGTCCGGTGCTCAACTTTGCGGTCATCGAGCCGTTCTTTGGCAAGGAGGACTTCTAAGATGTCGCCGGAAACGCGCCCCAAGCTGGCGGTCTACAAATTCTCCTCTTGCGATGGTTGCCAGTTGGCGATTCTGAGCCTGGAAGATGAGCTGCTGAGCCTGGTGGGTGAAGTGGAGATCGCCTACTTCTTGGAAGCCCGTTCGCAGACGTTGGAGGGCCCTTATGATGTGACCCTCGTCGAGGGTTCCGTGAGCACGGCGGAGGATATCGAGCGAATCCACAAGGTTCGCGAGCAATCGAAGTATTTGATCACCATCGGCGCCTGCGCCACGGCAGGAGGAATCCAGGCCCTGCGCAACTGGGCGGATGTGGGCGAATTCGTGCGAGCGGTTTATGCCACGCCCGCTTACATCAACACGCTGGAACAATCCACGCCGATTTCGGCGCACGTGGCTGTGGATTTTGAACTCAATGGTTGCCCCATCAACAAGTATCAAATCCTGGAGGTGCTCACGGCTTTGCTGGTGGGGCGTGCGCCCCATCTCCCCCGCCACTCGGTCTGCCTGGAGTGCAAGCGGCGTGGCACGTCCTGCGTGATGGTTTTAGGGGGAATCCCGTGTCTGGGTCCCCTTACGCAGGCCGGATGCGGCGCCTTGTGTCCCGCCTACAATCGCGGCTGCTATGGTTGCTTTGGGCCGATGGAAAGTCCCAACCCGGATTCGTTCGCCGGTTTCCTGCTGAAGAACGGTACGCCGCGGGCTGAACTCATCCGCATGCTGCGCGGCTTCACCGGTTATGCGGAGGTATTTCGCTCGGCGGGGGACAAGCTCGCGAAGACGTCGCCCTAACCCGGGAGTGGAGCAGCAGGAAGCCGCCCTCCCCCAGTCTTAGGAAAGCGATCAGTGGTCCGCGAAAGGGCATCCCGCAGGGCGGGAACACCCTCCACCGCCACGGCGACAGAGGGGGAAGCGAATGAGAGGGTTCATCGATCCAGGTGGAGAGCTTGTTACGTCACAATGCCTTAGTTCCACCCCTCCTCTCTGAAAGGTGGTGATTTCATGGCCGGCGAGATGGCGAAAGGCGAAAAAACCGTAAAGATCGAGTACCTGACCCGTGTGGAAGGCGAAGGTGGCATCTATGTACGCGCGGAGGGCGGGGAACTGCGTGACGTCAAGCTGAATATCTTCGAGCCACCCCGCTTCTTCGAGGCCTTCCTGCGCGGGCGCCATTTTCAGGAAGTGCCGGACATCACCGCGCGCATTTGCGGCATCTGTCCGGTGGCCTATCAAATGAGTTCCGTGCACGCCCTCGAGGCTGCTCTGGGCGTTCGCCCCGGCCCGGAGATCCGTATGCTCCGCCGCCTGCTCTATTGTGCAGAGTGGATAGAAAGCCACGCGTTGCACATCTATCTCCTCAACGCGCCGGATTTCTTGGGGTATGAGAGCGCCGTGGCGATGGCCGCCGACCACCCCCAGGAAGTCGAGCGGGGATTGCGCTTGAAGAAGATCGGCAACGGCCTGCTGGATCTTCTGGGTGGACGCGCCACCCACCCGGTTTCTGTCTGCGTAGGGGGCTTCTACAAAGTTCCCCGCCGGAAGGAGCTTGAGAAGCTCCGGGAGGACTTCCTCTGGGGCTTGGAGGCTGCCCAGGAAACCGTGACGTGGGTTTCGGGCCTCACCTTCCCCGAATTCACACCCGAGTATGAGTTTGTTTCGGTCTCGCATCCCACCGAGTACCCCATGAACGAGCGGCGCATCATCTCCTCCGTGGGCCTGAATATTGATCCCGTCGAGTATGAGCAGATTTTTCTGGAAGAGCACGTGGCGCATTCCACCGCGCTGCACTCCGTGCGCGCCGATCGAGGCTCGAGCTACTTCGTGGGGCCGCTGGCGCGCTTGAATCTGAACTTTGACAAACTCTTACCCCGTGCCCAGGCAGCCGCGCGTTCCTGCGGAGTGTCGTGGCCGTGCCATAACCCTTTCATGAGCATCGTGGCACGCGCCGTCGAACTGGTGCATGCCTTCGAGGAAGCGCTGGGCATCATTGATGCCTACCGGGAGCCAGCCGCGAGCCGCGCGGAAATTCAGGTCCATGCCGGAGAAGGGTGCGCAGCCACGGAAGCGCCGCGCGGGCTTCTCTATCACCGCTACCGCATCAATGACCAGGGCTTAGTGGAAGCTGCCAAGATTGTCCCACCGACCTCCCAGAACATGCGACGGATGGAAGACGATCTCCGGCAGTTGCTCCCGGGCGTGCTGAATCAGCCCGACGCGGAAATAGCGCGGGTCTCCGAAAACCTGGTTCGCAGTTACGACCCATGTATTTCCTGCTCGACGCATTTCCTAAAGCTGAGGTTCGACCGTGGCCGGTGACGTGACGAGCGGCGGCCGTGCAGAAGCGGCGGTGGGGCGCCCGCGCCTGATGGTCTTGGGCTGCGGGAACCCTTTCGCGGGCGACGACAATGTGGGGCTTGAACTCGTTCGCCGCCTGCGGGCCCGCGGCAGCTGCGGGTGCGAGTTTCGAGACCTGTCGGGTAGGGGCGCAAGGCCTTGCGCTCCTACGTTTCCTCGCCGCGGTTACGGATATGAATTCCGAGCGCTGCCGGAGGGAGGCCTCGGTTTGCTGGAGCTCTTTGACCGCGCCGACATCATTCTGTTTGTCGATGCAGTCCTGAGCGGCGCGCCTCCGGGGACTCTTCACTTGGTTCTCTTGCCCGCACGCGAAGTGGTGCCGCGGGCGCTGGGGTCCGTCTCGAGCCACGGGTGGGGGTTGGATGAGGTCTTAAGGCTGGCGCTTGCCTTGGGGCGAAAAGTCCCGCGACTCATGCTCCTGGGGGTCGAATTGGAGAGTGTCGCGCAGGGGACTCGGCGCACGGCTCCGGTCGACGCGGCCCTGGAAGTGGTGATCGAACATTTCCCCCAACTTCAGGCAGCACTGCAGGATAGCGAGTCTCCTCTCTGGTCGGGCCATCACAGTTACCCGCCCCGGGGCAGCCCCTTTCTCGAATTCTCAGAGGCCATCCCAGTTTTGGTGCGGACGGGTGGGTGATTCCCCGAGTGCTCCAGGTTACCCGTCAACTCCGCGGCAGGGAGGCGGCCGTCCCAAGAGACAGATTGTCGCTGCATCTGTGAATGAATCGAGTGATTTGACCCAAGGACGAGGACATTAACTCTGTTCTGCCGGCAGAGTCTGCCTCTCAGTCGGACAAGCTTGAGCGGCTGGAGGACCGGAGAGCCGGTTGCGGAATTAATCATGACTTCCCTGACCTCGGACAGCACATATCAAGCTCGCTTAGACTCGTAGAGTTATTCAGCAGTTGATCGCAGCTTTGTCCGAGTTTAGGCACATGGGAAGCTGATATTTCTCACAGAGTGTTCAGACATTTTTTGCCTGGAAAGCGGGCGCCGGGGGCGGTCCCAACTGTGTACCCTTGGCGCGTACCTTGCTTAATTATCCACGCTCGGCCTGCCTTGACGAGGGTATAGGTTTGAAACGGCTGCGGACACGGCCCCAATTTGTGAGTCCTGCCATGCATGGCTCGCGGCTCAGCGCACCACCAGCAAGGGAAACCGTGGTCGAGCTTCGCCCGTGAACCCTGGGAGGGAGTCTGTATGGCGGTGAAGAGAATGATCAAGTACGAGGTTGAACGGGACCCGCAGTTCGCAGGATGGGTCGCGGGCGTTATCGGCGGAGAACGCGTCCGCAATTGCATTCAATGCGGACTCTGCAGCGCAAGTTGCCCGCTCTCGCCGTACATGGACTACACGCCCCGGCGCCTGATCCACATGGCGCGCGAAGGATTCAAGCGGGACGTTCTGGGGAGCTTCACCATCTGGCTCTGCACGAGCTGCTATTCCTGTACGGTGGAATGTCCGCGGCGCATTCGGGTCACCGACGTCATGTATGCCCTGAAACGACGGGCGATCGAAGACGGGGTCTACCCGAAACGCTTCCCCATTCCCGTCCTGGCCAGCGAATTCGGGGCGATGATTCGGAGGAAAGGCCGCGTGACGGAGAGTTGGCTGATCTTGAGGGTTTTCCTGAAGACCGCGATCATCAGGCTGCTGGGGATGTCCAAGCTGGGAAGCAAGCTCTTTTTCAGCGGACGCATGGGGCTGGTGCCCGAATCCATCCGCGACCGCAAGCAACTTCAGACCCTGCTGGATGCCGTGGAGACGCACAAGGAGGTGGCGGCATGAAGCGATACCTCTATTACCCGGGTTGCTCGTTGCGAGGAACGGGGAAGGCATACGAAGAATCGCTGCTGGCGGTGTTCAAGGCGCTGGATGTTGAGCTCGAGGAGCTGGAGGATTGGAACTGCTGCGGCGCCACGGCGTACATGGCCATCGATGAAATGAACGCCTTTGCCCTGGCGGGGCGCAATCTGGCCCTGGCGGAGAAGAAGAAACTCGACCTCCTCGCGCCGTGCAGTGCTTGTTATCTGGTTCTCAACAAGGCACAACGCTACATCAAAGAATACCCGAAAGTTGCGAAGTTGCTGGACCATGGCTTCAAGGCAGCAGGACTGACCTACACTGGAACTACCAAGGTCCGGCATCCTCTCGACATCCTGATCAATGACATCGGGTTGGACGAGATTAAGGCGCGCGTCAAAAGGCCCCTCGCGGGCCTCAAAGTGGCTCCGTATTACGGCTGCCAGATCGTTCGCCCTTACGCCACTTTCGATCTGACGTATTACCCCGTTTCCATGGACAAACTGCTGCGGGCAGTGGGGGCCGAGATCGTCGACTACCCCCTGAAAACTCGTTGCTGTGGGGGGAGCCAGAAGGGGACTTTGCCCGAGGTGGGACTCTCCCTCATTCACATTCTCTTGAAGGAAGCGGGGCGGCGCGGAGCGCAGGTCGTTTCCACGATCTGCCCGCTCTGCCAGTTCAACCTGGATGCTTTTCAGGACGAAGCCGGCAAGAAGTATGGGGAGGTCTCCAGGCCGGTTGTGTATTTCACGCAACTTCTCGGTCTGGCATTTGGTTTTTCAGCCAAAGAACTCGGGCTCGAACGCAATATCGTGTCGGCCAAGAGAGTCTTGGTGAAGTTTGAGCCGGTGGCGGCCTGATTTCCGGCCACGGATCAATGCGCCACAGATTAACACGGATGAACACAGACCATGGCAGAGCACAAGCAGAGAGAGCAAAAACCGAGGCAGAGGCTGCTTCTCGGAGTATCTGTGCTTTTTTCTCGTGTTTCTTGGTCCGTGTTCATCCGTGTTGATCGGTGGCAGGAGGTGATTTGAATGGACGCCCGGAATGGTGATCTCCGCATAGGGGTTTATGTCTGTCATTGCGGAACGAATATCGCGGCCACGGTGGACGTCAAAGCGGTGGCGGAGTACGCGGCGGCCCTGCCGGGAGTAGTGGTGTCGCGCGAGTACAAGTACATGTGCTCTGACCCCGGCCAGGAACTCATCCGCCAGGACATTGTGGAGCTCAAGCTGAACCGTATCGTCGTGGCTTCCTGTTCGCCTCTGCTGCACGAGGAGACCTTTCGTGGGGCGGTCGCGAAAGGTGGCCTCAATCCCTTTTGCTTCCAGATGGTCAACATCCGCGAGCACGATTCCTGGGTGCATCAGGACCGCCAGCGCGCGACCGAAAAGGCGATTGCCCTGGTGCGCGCCGCCATCCGGCGCGTGGCGCTCCACAAGCCGCTGGAAAAGAAGCGTGTGCCCATCCATCCCGACGTACTGATTGTGGGCGGCGGCATTGCGGGCATCCATGCGGCCTTGACCCTCGCCAACGCCGGCAAGCACGTTTACCTGGTCGAGCGGGAGCCGACCATCGGCGGAAACATGGCGAAGTTCGACAAAACGTTTCCCACGCTCGACTGCGCCGCCTGCATCCTCACGCCCAAGATGACAGCGGTGAAAAAGCACCCGAACATCACCCTCTGGACGCTCTCCGAGGTCACCGAGGTGCAAGGGTACGTGGGGAATTTCGAGATCGCGGTCACGCGCAAGCCGCGCTATATCAACGAGGACCTGTGCGTCGGGTGCCTGGAATGCATCGAGGCGTGCGTCTACAAGCAGGCGAAGGTCCCCGATGAGTTCAACCTGGGCTTGGGCAAGCGGCGGCCCATCTACATCTCCTTCCCCCAGGCAGTGCCCCAGATCCCGGTCATCGATCCCGAGACCTGCATCGACTTCAAGACCGGCCGCTGCAAGAAGACCTGCATTGAAGCTTGCGGGGATCGGCACGCGGTGGACTTGAAGCAGCAGCCCAAGCAGGAAACGATCAAGGTCGGGGCCATCATCCTGGCGACGGGGTATCAGACCTTTGATGCCCGGAAGGTCCCGGATTACGGATACGGTGTCTATCCCAACGTGTACACCGCTCCGGAAGTGGAACGGCTGATCAACGCCTCCGGTCCGACGGGCGGGGAAGTGATTCTGCGCGACGGCCGCAAGCCGCAGAGCATCGGCATCATCCACTGCGTGGGTTCGCGCGACGAAAACACCAACAAGTGGTGCTCCCGCGTCTGCTGCATGTACAGCCTGAAGCTGGCTCACCTGCTCAAGGAACGCACGGGAGCGGAAGTCTACAACTTCTACATTGACATGCGGGCGGCGGGCAAAGCCTACGAGGAGTTCTACCACAAACTCCTGGAAGAAGGCGTCCACATGATCCGCGGCCGCGTGGCGGAGGTCACCGACTGGGCCGTGACGCCGGAAGAGGAAGGGAAACTGGTGATGCGCGCCGAAGACACGCTCATTTCCTTCGTGCGACGCGTGCCGGTCGATATGGTGGTGCTGTCAGTCGGCCTCGTCCCGCACGAAGACGCCAAAGACGTGCGCAGGCTCTTCAACATCAGTTGCTCCTCGGAGGGCTGGTTCCTGGAGCGCCATCCCAAGCTCGCCCCGGTCAATACGTTTACTGACGGCATCTTTATTGCGGGCGCCTGCCAAGCACCCAAAGACATTCCCGATGCGGTGGGCCAGGCTGGCTCTGCCGCGGCCGAGGCCATGGTCCTGATCGACACCGGCTATGTGGAGATGGAGCCGAACACGGCCTACATCCTCGAAGAGGAGTGCTCCGGCTGCAAGACCTGCATTCCCCTTTGCCCGTACTCGGCGATCACTTTCCTCGCGGACAAGAAGATAGCGCATATCAACGAAGTACTATGCAAGGGTTGCGGGACCTGCGTGGCGGCTTGCCCGTCGGGCTCCATCAAGCAGAACCTCTTTGAAGACGAGGAGATTTTCGAAGAGATCCGGGGGGTCTTGGCTAATGCCTGAGAAGAGCCCCGGATCAACACGGATAAACACAGATCAAGAGAAAGCCCAAACAAGGGAGCAAAGACCAATGAGCAATCCGGAATCGCTCGTGGCGATTCAGAACAGTTTCGAGCCGAAGATCGTGGCCTTTTTCTGTAATTGGTGCACCTACCTGGCCGCGGACCTGGCGGGGACCTCGCGTATCAAATACGCGCCCAACATCCGGGTGATCCGCACCATGTGCTCCGGCCGCGTGGACCCACAGTTTGTGCTCGAGGCCTTTGCCCGTGGCGCAGATGGCGTCCTGATCGGCGGGTGCCACCCCGGCGACTGCCACTATCAGGAAGGCAACTACAAGACCCTGCGGCGCGTGCGCATGCTCCGGCGCGTGCTAAGAGAAATGGGGATTGAAGACGAGCGTTTTCGCCTGGAATGGATTTCGGCCTCGGAGGCCGAACGGCTGAAAGTGGCGGTGAACGACATGGTGGAAAAGATACGGGCGCTGGGCCCGCTGCGACTGGAGATCAAGGCCGAGCACTTTCCGGAGGAGGTGGCGGCGTGATGACGAAACCTGCCGCAGTCCCCAAGAACCCCAAGCCCAAGGTCGCCTTTTATTGGTGCGCCTCGTGTGGGGGATGCGAGGAGACCGTTCTGGATCTTGACGAGCGAGTCCTCGACGTCGTCGCCGCGGTCGATATCGTCTTTTGGCCCGTTGCCCTGGACTTCAAACGGCACGACGTGGAAGCCCTGCCGGACGGTTCCATTTTGGCGGCCTTCGTGAACGGCGCTGTCCGCACTACCGAGCAGGAAGAGATGGCGCACCTTCTCCGTAAGAAGGCCAAGGTGCTGGTAGCGCTGGGTTCGTGCGCACAGCTCGGGGGGATCGCCGGGCTGGCCAACCTCTCGTCGCGGGAAGGCATTCTTCAATCCTCTTACTGTGAGTCGCCGTCCACGGTGAATGCGGAGAAAGTATTCCCCCAGACCCTTTACAAAGAGAACGGATACTCCGTGAGTTTGCCGGGATTGTTTGAAACCGTGTGCTCGTTGGACCAGGTGGTTGATGTGGATTACTACCTGCCGGGGTGCCCGCCCACTCCGAAGCTCTTGTGGGATGCGGTCCACGTCCTGCTCGGCGGCGAGCTGCCGCCGAAAGGAACCGTGCTCGCTCCGGACCGCGCGCTTTGCGAGGAATGTCCACGCAAGGACACACGCCCCGAAAAGCTCACCTTGAAGGAGTTCAAGCGACCGCAGGATGCTGTCATCGATGAGGCGACCTGCGTGCTGGCGCAGGGCGTGGTGTGCCTGGGACCGGCGACGCGCAGCGGCTGCGAGGCCCTCTGCCCGCAAGGCAACATGCCGTGCACGGGCTGTTTCGGTCCCACCAGCCGCGTTCGCGACTATGGGGCAAAAGCCTTGTCAGCCATTTCTTCCATCATCGACAGCAACGATCCGGAAGAGATTGAAAAGATTGTGCATACAGTTCCCGACCCGGTCGGAACGTTCTATCGGTATAGCCTACCGGCCTCGTTGCTGCGGCGCAAGAAGATCGATGAAGCGCTGAAGACGAAATGAGTCCGAAGTCCGAGGTCCGAAGCCAATGGTCGTGTGCCACCCATCGTCCAATACCCTAGGGGTTCGAGTCGGGGCGAGCGGAAACCATGAGATGTATTGAAGAGATTCAGGCATGGCAGAAAGCCAGAGAGCTAGTGCGTGAAATCTACAAAACCTCTCAGGACGGGAAACTCAAGAGGGATTTCGGACTCCGGGATCAACTCTGTCGTGCCGCAATCTCCTCGATGAGTAATATTGCGGAGGGATTCGCCCGGAAGAGTGACCGCGAATTTGCACACTTCCTGGATATTGCCAAAGGCTCGGCCACCGAAGTGCAGTCACTGCTATATGTTGCCTCCGATGTTGGCTACGTCACCCGCGACGAGTTCGACCGGCTCTACAAGCTGGCCGCGGAAGCAGCTTCGCTGATCAGCGGACTTATATCCTACCTCCGCAGGGGTCAACGAACTTGACGTAAAGAGTCTGGCGAGTTTGCTCGCTTTCCGCACGCCGGACCTGGAAGTTCGGACCTAGGCGTTCGGATTTTGTCGCTGGTTCCGACTTCGGACCTCGGACTTCGGACTTTCTTTCATGAGGTGAATCGCAATGCCCGAAACGAAGGACCTTAGACGGCGGATCACGATCGATCCCATCACGCGTCTGGAAGGCCATGGAAAGATCGAGATCTTCCTCGACGAGCGCGGGAGCGTCGAGCGAGCCTTCTTCCAGGTCCCGGAGTTGCGTGGGTTTGAGAAGTTCGTGCAGGGTCGCCCCGCCGAGGAGATGCCGCAGATCACCTCGCGAATTTGCGGGGTGTGTCCCACCGCCCATCATATGGCGTCCACGAAAGCGTTAGACGGCCTTTACCGGGTCACGCCGCCGCCGGCTGCCAGGAAGATTCGCGAGCTGTTCTATTCCGCCTTCGTCACCGAAGACCATGCCCTTCACGTGTACTTCCTGGGTGGTCCCGATTTCATCGTGGGACCAAAGAGTCCGGCCGCGGAGCGGAACGTCCTCGGCGTGATCGCCAAAGTTGGGGTGGAAGTCGGCCAGAAAGTGATCGGCATGCGGCGCAAGCTGCGCGAAATGATGACGGCGATCGGCGGCAAACCCGTCCATCCGGTGCTGGGATTGCCGGGGGGAGTCGCCAAACACATCAGCCCCAGCGAGCAGGAGAAGATTAAGCAGGTCGCTAAAGAGGCGGTCGACTTCGCGAGCTTCACCCTCGAAACCTTTAACAAACTGGTTTTGCAGAATAGCGAGTACGTGGACCTGATCCGCTCCGACGCTTTCACCCATCGCACCTACTACATGGGAATGGTCGATACGGCCAACCGCGTGAATTTCTACGATGGCTCGGTCCGCGTGGTCACGCCGGAAGGGAAGGAGTGGAAGAAGTTCGCGGCGGAGAAGTATCTCGACTACATTGCCGAGCATGTGGAGCCCTGGAGCTATGTGAAGTTCGCTTACCTCAAGCCGCTGGGCTGGAAAGGTTTCACGGAGGGATCAGAGAGTAGCGTTTACTGCGTGGCGCCGCTGGCTCGACTGAATACCGCGGAGGGCATGGCCACGCCCCTCGCGCAAGAAGCGTACCAGCAGTATTTCGCCGCACTGGGCGGCAAGCCGGTTCACCACACTTTGGCGAACCACTGGGCGCGCGTTATCGAGCTCCTCTACGCGGCCGAGCGCCTGAAAGAACTTGCCGAGGATCCTGAGATCACAGATTCGCAAATACGCGCTTTACCCACTGAAGCGCCCCGCGAAGGTATAGGCGTCGTGGAGGCCCCCCGCGGCACCTTGATTCACCATTACCAGACGGATGAGAAAGGAATCATCCAGAAGGCCAACATGATCGTGGCCACCCAAAACAATGCCGCGCGCATTGCTATGAGTGTAGAGAAGGCCGCCAAGGGACTCATATCCAATGGAAACGTCTCGGAAGGCATCTTGAACATGGTGGAGATGGCTTTCCGAGCCTACGACCCCTGCCACGGCTGCGCGACACATTCTCTGCCCGGAAGTATGCCCCTGCTCGTCCGCGTCCACGACCACCGAGGCGATGTGCAGACAACGCTGCGACGGGATTGGGATGGAAAGATCATTCGGGTCTCGGGAATCGGGGTTCGGATTTCGCCCGAATCCCGAACCCCGAATCCCTAACCCCAACTTTCATGACTCCGCAGATCCGCATTTTGTGTTTGGGTAACGAGCTCCTCGCTGACGACGCCTTTGGTCTGGCCGCGGCGGAAGAGCTCCGAAAGCGACTCCCAGACATGGAAGTGGTCTTCACTACCGAGGCGGGCTTCCGTCTGATCGACTATCTGTCTGATGCTGAACTTCTGGTCGTGGTGGATAGCATTCAAACCACGACCGTCCCTCCTGGAACCCTCTTGGTGGTCCGAAACGCGGACATTACGTCCCAGTCTGCCCCTTCACCGCACTACGTCGGACTTTTTGAAACTCTTCAGTTGGCCAGGAAATTGCTCCTTCCTGTCCCAGAGGAGGTTATAATTCTGGCGGTGGAGGCGGTGGACTGCATGACGCTCGGTGGCGAGATGCATGCAGCGGTGAAATCGGCCGTGGGGCTCGTGGTCGAACTGGTCCACGAGATAGCGCGGTGCTGGAAACCGACCGGGGCCGATCCCGACGGCAACTCCGCGCACGATTTGCAGCATGCCCTTGCGGCCGTGTCAGCCCGTTGCGGGCCAGACCGGTTCACAGTCATTTGAGCGTCAGGTTCCCCCCGAAGTTGTTCCAGCCTTACAAGTCTCCGCCATGAGATGAGCGACTATGTGTCTGGCGATTCCAGGGAAGATTGTCGAGAAACAGGAACGCGACGGTGCATTGGTAGGTCGCGTGGATTTCGGCGGCGCCCTGCGAGAAGTCTACCTGGACTTTGTCCCGGAGGCCGAGGTGGGCGATTACGTCATTGTCCACGTGGGCTTTGCTCTCAGCCGGCTTGATGCGGAAGAGGCCGAACGCACCTTCCAGTTACTCCGGGAGATGGGCGCCCTGGCAGACGAAGGCTTGGATGCGCCTGCCGACAGCGCCCCTACAAAGAAGTGACCGACAGCAATGAAGTACATCGACGAATATCGCGACGCGACCGTGGCGCGTGCTTTGCTAGGCGAGATTACGCGGCGCGTCACACGGCCCTGGGTGTTGATGGAGATCTGCGGCGGGCAGACCCACACCCTGATGCGCTACGGCATCGATGAACTTCTCCCTCCGCAGATCGAACTCGTTCACGGACCCGGCTGCCCCGTTTGCGTCACCCCGCTCGAAATCATCGACAAGGCGATTGCGATTGCCTCCCTGCCGAACGTCACGCTGGTGTCTTACGGAGACATGCTGCGAGTTCCCGGCTCGCATTCGGACCTCTACCACGTCAAGGCGGGCGGCGGCGACGTGCGCGTCGCCTACTCGCCCATGGAAGCCTTGAAGATTGCGCGTTCCAACCCCGAGCGCCGGGTGGTCTTTCTGGGGATTGGCTTTGAGACGACGGCGCCCGCCAACGCCATGGCCGTCTGGCAGGGAGCGCGAGAGGGTTTGAAGAACTTCTCGATGCTGGCCTCGCAGGTTCTCGTCCCCCCGGCCATTCGGATGCTGCTCGAGTCTCCGCAGCATCGGGTCCAGGGGTTTATTGCTCCTGGTCACGTTTGCACGGTCATGGGTTATGAGGAGTACGCGGAGCTGAGCCGAGTTTTTCATGTTCCCATGGTGGTGGGGGGATTTGAGCCGGTGGATCTGCTCGAAGCCATTTCCATGCTGGTGGCCCAACTCGAGGGGGGCCGCGCTGAGGTTGAGAACCAATACGTCCGTTCCGTAGCCAGGGAAGGGAATCATCCGGCACAGGAGATCATGGCAAGGGTGTTCGAGGTCTGCGATCGCAAGTGGAGAGGCCTCGGGCTGATTCCTCGCAGCGGTTTGAAGTTGCGCGCCGAGTTCGCCGCCTTCGACGCTGAGAGAGTCTTTGACATCGCGGCGGAAGATGTGGAAGAGCCCGCCGAGTGCATCAGTGCCCAAGTACTGCAGGGCTTGAAGAAGCCTCTGGATTGCCCGGCATTTGGCGGGCGCTGCACTCCCGCCCGCCCGCTCGGAGCGCCCATGGTCTCGGCGGAAGGAGCCTGCGCGGCTTATTATCAATATCGCCGACATGCCGCCGGGAGGTTGTGAGACGTTCGATGAGTGACGACGAGCATCCTCTGGAACAATTCACATGCCCGGCTCCTTTGCCCGCGCAAGACAAGGTTTTGCTGGGGCATGGCAGTGGAGGCCGGCTCAGCGCCGAGCTGCTGCGAAAAGTCTTTCTGCCGGCCTTCCAGAATCCGGCTCTGAACTGCTTGAACGACCAGGCCCTGGTGAGTGTGGACGGAGTCCGGTTGGCTTTTACAACCGATTCGTTTGTCGTGAGGCCTCTGTTCTTCCCCGGGGGAGACATCGGTTCGCTCGCCGTTTATGGGACCATCAACGACCTGGCCATGGGCGGAGCCGAGCCCCTTTTTCTCAGTGCGGCGTTCATTCTCGAAGAGGGCCTGCCGCTCGACACGCTCCACCAGGTGGTGGCGTCGTTCAGCCGGGCAGCGCAAGAGGCGGGAGTGGAAGTGGTCACCGGCGATACCAAGGTGGTTGAAAAAGGGAAGGGCGACGGGCTGTTCATCAACACCTCGGGGATTGGGCGTGTGCCTCCTGGCATCAATCTGTCTGCGGATCAAGCGCGCCCCGGGGATCGGATTATCCTCAGTGGGTCGATGGGCGAACACGGCATGGCGATTCTCTCGCAACGCGAGGGTTTGGAATTTGAGAGTCCCATTGCGAGTGACTGCGCGCCGCTTCACACGCTGGTGGCGGCAATGCTCGCGGCAAGCCCAGCCATCCGTTGCCTGCGCGATCCGACGCGCGGCGGGCTGTCCAGCGCGCTGAATGAAATTGCCGCCCAGTCGCGGGTGGGTATGGTGTTGGAAGAATCCGCCATCCCCATTCAGGAGGCGGTGAGAGGCGCATGTGAACTTCTCGGGCTCGACCCGCTTTACGTCGCCAATGAAGGGAAACTAGTGGCCGTCGTGGATGCGGGCCAAGCGGAGCGAATTCTGTCCGCCACGCGGGTGCATCCCCTGGGGAAGCAGGCACAGATCATCGGGCGAATAACCGAGGCGAATCCGGGCTTGGTGACGATGCGGACTTCGCTGGGAACCACCCGCATCGTGGACATGCTCTCCGGTGACCAGCTTCCCCGCATCTGCTGAGACGAGTCCGAAGTCCGATGTCCGAAGTCGGAAGAGCAGGGAACGGGGAAGGCAGATCAAGAAGGAGGAAAGAGTCCGAAACCCAAGGACCGACCGCGTGCCGGCCTCGGACTTCGGACTTCGGACTGTTAAGCCATGCATGAACTAAGCATTGCCAGTGCGATTCTCGACGCCGTGCGCAAGGAGGCCGAAAAACGGCCGGGCGTCCGGGTGAGGAAAGTGGGAGTTCGCATTGGAGCTTTGTCGGGAGTGGAGCCGGAGGCGCTCAGCTTCGGCTTCGGTGCCCTCGTGCAGGGAACTGATCTGGATCCCCTGGCGCTGGAGATTGAATCTGTTCCCTGGCGCCAGCGTTGTCCCCCATGCGATCTCACTTTCGACGTCAAGGACGAAGGCTTGGCTTGCCCACGCTGCGCGAGGCCTGAGACGCTCATGGCGGGCGGCGACGAACTGGATCTCGCCTACTTAGAAGTGGAGGAATGATGGATCGAATCCCGCTGGAGAAGAAGGTTCTGAGTGAGAACGATCGAGTGGCGGCGCGCCTGCGAGACCGCTTCCGCGAGCACGGAATTCTATGTTTGAACTTGATCAGCTCTCCGGGGGCGGGGAAGACCACTCTGCTCGAGCTGACTCTGGGCCGACTTCCCAAAGAGGCGCGTGTCGCCGTGCTGACGGGAGATATTCAGACTGACAACGACGCCCGCCGCCTGGCGCGCTTTGGTTTTCCTGCCCGGCAGATCACCACCGGAGGCGCGTGCCATTTGGATGCCCGCATGGTGGAACGAGCGCTCGCAGACTGGCAGTTGGAGAACCTGGATCTTCTTATCATCGAAAATGTTGGGAACCTGGTTTGCCCCTCAAGTTACGACCTCGGGGAGGCGGCGAAGATCGTGCTGCTGAGTGTTCCAGAAGGAGAAGACAAGCCTCTGAAGTACCCTGCCATTTTCCTGAAGTCCGAACTGCTCGTCCTTAACAAGATTGATCTACTTCCCTACGTCTCTTTTGACATGGCGCGGGCACGCGAACATGCCAGGAGCATTCATCCCGGCATGGAGATTTTGGAGGTTTCCTGCACGACGGGAGAAGGCCTGGATCAGTGGATCCAGTGGATCAAGAAGCGCGGCGAGATTCTCAGGGCTGAGACTGCCAAGCTGCCCACGCTCGGTCGCTGATGAGAGTGCGCAAAGCCATTGAAATAGCCGGGATCGTCCAGGGGGTGGGTTTCCGCCCTTACATCTATCGGCTTGCAAACGAAACCAAACTGACAGGTTTCATTACCAACACCGAGGCGGGGGTTTCCATCGAGGTGGAAGGACCCCCGGAGGCCATTGCGATCTTCCTTTCGCGACTGCCGAAAGAAGTTCCCCCTCTGGCCCGCATTACGAACATTGCGGTCACGGATCATCCCTCGAACCACGACGAGGAATTTCGCATCCTGCCGAGTCGCGCGGGGGAGAGACGCCGCGCCTTGATCTCTCCCGATGTAGCTATTTGTGAGGACTGCCGGCGCGAGCTGTTCGATCCCACGGACCGGCGGTTCCGCTACCCCTTCATCAATTGCACCAACTGCGGTCCGCGCTATACGATCGTGCGCGACATCCCTTACGACCGCGCCAAGACCTCGATGGCGGTCTTCCCCCTGTGCCCGAATTGCCAGCGCGAATACGACGATCCATTAGATCGTCGCTTCCACGCCCAACCCAACGCCTGTTGGAACTGCGGCCCGCGCGTGGAGCTGTGGGACGGCGAAGGGCGACGGCTGGAAAGCCCTGACCCTATTGCCCGAACCGTCGAGCTCCTAGCCGCGGGCGAGATCGTCGCGGTCAAGGGCCTAGGAGGGTTTCACCTTGCTGTTGATGCCATGAATGAGGCTGCGGTCGCGCGCTTGCGCGAAAGGAAGCGGCGCGTGGAAAAGCCGTTCGCGGTTATGGCGGCAAATCTCGAGTGCGTCGAGGAGTCTTGCTGGCTGGAAGAAATCTCTCGCAACCTGCTCCAAACCGCCCCGCATCCCATCGTGCTCTTGCAGAAAAAGCAGCCGCAACGTATCGCGGCATCCGTTGCGCCGTTCAACCGCGACCTGGGAGTTTTCCTACCCTACACGCCACTGCATTACTTGCTTTTTGCCGAGAAACACTTCTCGGCCCTGGTGATGACGAGCGGCAACATTTCCGAGGAGCCCATCGCCATTGATAACCGGGAAGCGGTCAACCGCCTGCGGGACATCGCGGATTACTTCCTCGTTCACAATCGCGAGATCCTTTTGCGCTGTGATGATTCTGTCGTGCGCGTCGAAGGCCGGCGACCGCGTCAGGTTCGCCGGTCCCGCGGCTATGTGCCGGCCCCGGTGTTTTTGCAGGAGGAGTTACCCCCGGTGTTGGCGGTGGGCGGGGAACTGAAGAACACAGTGTGCCTGACCAGGGGCCGCGAGGCTTTCCTGAGTCAGCACATCGGCGATCTGGAAAACCTCGAGAGTTACAGGTTTTTCGAATCGACGGTTGCCGGCCTCGAGCGCATCCTGGAGGTTGAACCCAAGCTGCTCGCCTATGACCTCCATCCTGACTATTTCTCGACGCGCTGGGCGCTGGCGAAAGAGGGCATGGACCGGGTTGGGGTTCAACACCACCACGCGCACATCGCAAGCTGCATGGTGGAGAATCATCTCGAGGGCAGCGTCATCGGTCTCGCCCTTGACGGTACCGGCTACGGACCGGACGGAAACGTCTGGGGCGGGGAAGTTCTGGTTGCAGACTATCGCGACTTCCAGCGCCTCACCCACTTGGATTATGTCTCGATGCCCGGAGGGGCAGCCGCTATCGTGGAGCCCCGACGCATGGCGATAAGTTACCTGTTTCACCATTTTGGCAGGGACTTCTGGGGGCTTGATATTCCTTTCACACGCCGTCTCGAGCGACACCGGACCGAGACTTTTCTGCGGCTGATCGAGCGCGGAGTTAATTCCCCCTTGACCTCAAGCTGCGGCAGGTTGTTTGACGCGGTCGCGGCATTGGCGGGAGTTCGGGAGCAAGTCAACTATGAAGCCCAGGCGGCCATCGAACTGGAAGCAGCTTTGGAAGGAGTGAGCGAGGACAGGCGCTATCCTTTCGCGATTCGCGACGCGAGTGGCGGCTGGGTCATCGATACCCGTCCCCTGTTTCTGGCTCTCGTGCAGGACCTCCGGGAGGGAGTCCCCGCCGGGGTAATCAGCCGTCGTTTTCATTTGGGTCTGGCGGATGTCCTGGTGCGGGCGGCAGAGCTGGTGCGTAGGCGCACCGGGCTCGCACGGGTCTGTCTGAGTGGGGGTTCCTACCAAAATACCTTTCTTCTCGAACACACCAGCACGCACCTCGAAGCAGAAGGCTTCCAGGTATTCACCCATGCCGAAGTGCCCTGCGGTGACGGTGGCCTCAGTTTGGGTCAAGCCCTTGTCGCTGCCCATCGTCGGCAGCTGTAACGCAGGGGGCCCGCGGTTCGGCCCACCACGGTGAGGCGTCGGACGTCCAGCGGGCGCACGCGTTCCCCCACCTACGTGACTGCCAAGTTAAGGGTCGTGTTTCGCACGACAGCGGTATTCGAAACCAAGGTGCCACTGATAGTAATCGTGTAGTTCCCCGTGACGGTCCCGGCGCTTCCAGTGGCGGGCGGACGACAGCTTCCCAGCGCCAGGTTGAGGGCCAGGATGAGACTGACCGTGGCCAGCCGGGCGCCCAGCCAAGCCGATCCGAGTGGGCTGGGGCGCGCCCGGCGTCTGGAGGCGAGCGCCAGGGAGGCAAGGCCCAGCAGGCTCAGGACGCCAAAAATCAGGGGAGGGATCCTACCAGGGGGGTAGCGAGGCGGAGTGAGCGTGGGAGCGACGTATTTCACCGTGTTGATCGTCAGCGTGACACTCGTGGGACCCCCGTTGGGAGTCGGCGTCGAGTTCGAAAAGGTGCAGGTGGCGTCGGGTGGCATTCCCGAGGCGCAGGAAAGCTGCACTTGCTGGTTGAAGCCGTTGAGGGGGTTGACGATGACCGTGTAGACGGCGGCAGTTCCCGAGGTGATGGTGTCGAGCGCCGGGGTGGCGGAAAGCGCATAGTCCTGGAACAGAATATTAAGGGGCACGGAGGCCGACTGCGTACCGCTGCTCCCAGTCACGGTGAAGTTGAAAGGATTGGGGAGCGAGGTCGTGAGGCTACTGATCGTCAGGGTGCTGCTCTGACCGGCGAAGATGGGATTCGCACTGTAGCTGCATGTGAGGTTCGTAGGGCAAGCGGGACCCAGGGTGATGTTTCCAGTGAAACCGCTGCTCGACGAGGCGGAAATGGTGAAGCTCGCGGAGGTGCTACCAATCAGCACGGCGGTATTGGGGCTGGGGGAACTGAGCGAGAAGGCGGCGACGCCCACTCCCGAGAGTGCGACGCTTTGCGGGCTGCCGGTGGCGTTGTCGTAGATACTCAAAGCGCCGCTGCGTGTACCGCTGGCGGTGGGGCTGAATGTCACGCTGACGGTGCAGCTCTGATTCACGTTCAGGGTGTAGAGCAGGGCCGCGCAGGTGTTGGTCTGGGAGAAATCAGAGCTGTTGGTGAGGATGTTCGTGATGTTCAGTGTGGTGGTTCCGGTGTTGGTGATGCTGACGCTTTGGGGGGCGCTGACGGTCCCCACAGTCTGGTTGGGGAACGAGAGGCTGGTGGGCAGAATCGTGACCGCCGTGGCGATCGTCGTGCCAGTTCCCGAGACGGCAATCGTCTGGGTATTGTTTGCTATGTTGTATGCATTATCCGTGATGGTAAATTGACTGACTTCCTGAGCGGCCGTCGAAGGGGTGAAAGTGACATTGAGGGTGCAGGAAGCGCCGCCCGGAGAAAGTGTGCCGACACAGTTGTCTGTCTCCACAAAATCGTTCACGGTGTCGGTGTTGCTCCCAGTGGCCGCAATCTGGGATATCAGCAAGGGTTGGGTGCCGGGGTTGATGACGGTCACCGTCTGTATGCCACTGCGGACGCCCAGGGTCTGGGTACCGAAGTTCAGTCTGTTGGGCACCAGGGCAATGTTGGGTGCGTCGGCAGAATCAATCTTAGCCACAAAAGCATTGCCGGCCGGGCCTCCCAGGCTCGCCTGGTACGGGGCAACGGTGGAGGCGGAAGTAGGCGTAAAGGTGGCAGGGAAGTTCGGGGAGAGGGTGTTGCCGGTGATGTAGGGATCCCCGACGCTATCGAGCGCGATACCTTGGCCGGAGTCATAACCGCTTCCCCCTAAGTACGTGGAGTAGACCACGCCGTTACCCGCAGCGTTCAACTGGGTGACGAACGCATCGGGACAGGGGCTGCTTCCGCATAAGACGCCCGCGCTGATTCCCAGGATAGACTGGACCGCATTGGAAGTGGGGAAATCACTGGATTGCGTGGAGCCCGTGACGTACGCGTTTCCCGACGAACTCAGGGCGATCGCCAAGCCTCGGTCCGTGTCACTGCCGCCGAGGTAGGTTGAATAGACCCGTTGGGAGCCCGCCGAGTTCAACTTACAGACAAAGGCATCTACCCCGCCGTGGTTCGAGGTCTGATAGGACCCGCTGGTTGTGGGAAAATCCGCGGAGGAAGTTGCACCTGTAATGTAAATGTTGCCGGAGGCGTCCCGGGCGAGCCCGTAGGCGCGGTCGTCGCCGGTTCCGCCCAGGTAGGTCGAAAAAATGAAGGGCGATCCAGCGGCGGCGATTTCCGCGACGAAGGCATCCACCCCGCCAGCCGTAGTGGGTTGCAGTGGACTCTGTAGGGGAAAATCACTTGAAAAGGTATATCCAGCTACATACATATTCCCTGAGGTATCAACCTGGATACTCTGGCCGACGTCCGCCTGGGTTCCTCCCAGATAAGTGGAATAGAGGACCTGCTCGCCGGTAAAATCTACCTTCGTGACAAAGGCGTCCGTGGAGCCGTTGATGAATGTCTGCAGGGCGTTGAGGGTCGGGAAGTTCGTCGATTGTGTTGAACCGGTGACGTACACGTTGCCGGAGGAATCGACCGCGATTCCAAAACCGATGTCTAGCCCGTTCCCCCCGAGATACGAGGAGAAAACGAGTTGGTTTCCCGTCGTATTGAGTTCGGCTACGAAGGCGTCGCCCCCACCTCCGGGGGTTGACTGGAAGGGAGTTGTCGAGGTTCCCGGCGAGGTGACGGGGAAGTCCGTGGAGGAGGTAGTGCCGGTGATGAAAGCATTACCTGCGCTCACCGCAATCGCGTACGCGAAGTCTGAACCCTGACCGCCGAGGTAAGTGGAGTAAAGCAGGGCTGTTCCAGTGGAATTAAGTTTCGCTGCAAACGCGTCGCCGTTGCCGCGGCTACCGATCTGTCCTGCGCCCGTGGTCGTCGGGAAGTTTGTAGAGTTGGTAGTGCCCGTAACGACGGCGTCGTTGGAGGAGTCGACGGCGATGGCGTAGCCGATGTCGCCGCCGCTGCCGCCCAGGTAGGTCGCGTAGCTCAGGACGGGGTCGATGACCAGCGGTTTGGTGGGGTCATAAGCTCCCAGCTCGAAGCGGACTTGGTGGGAGGCGGTGAGGACGTAGCGGCCATCAACCTCAGTCCGGGATGTGGAGTCCGAGGGCCAAATTCCAGGGCCAGCGTTTTGCTTTTGCAGAATGCTGAACGGGGAACGCTGATCGCTGCCAGGTTGATAAACCACTGGCTTGTGGAAGCGAAGCTCGCCGTCCTCCAGGGGGACCAGGAGGTCTCCATCAGCGGCAATCCGTAGGGGCGATCGCTGCGGCGACCCATGCTCCCCTACACCCAGGGTTATGGTTGCCGGGTCGGCGCCGGGCGCGACGACAAAGTCGTATTCCAGTTGTCCGTGCTGGTTGCCGTAATAAACCAGATCGACGCCAGGATAGATGTTCTCGTACCTCACTCTAGCGTAAGTGCGAACGTTCGTGCGCCACTTGCGCGGGTCGTTGCCGATGAAGTAGTTGGCCCTGCCGGGTAACTCGTCTGCTCCCGTCACGGCGGCGTTGGAGTTTGCCCCCACCAGCCCCAGGCGGAGGACCGAGTCGGTTGTCTGTGGCCATCTGCCCGTTATCCCCTGCAACTGACGACTGTCAACTGACTTCTGACTCCTGAGCCTCAGCACCGCCTCATCGCGGGTAAGGAACAATGTGTAAGCATGCCCGCGAGCCAGGTACTTCACCTGCTCATCCACCTGCCCCTGGTTCGCCTCGAAACTCAGGGGCAGGGCAGCGTAAAGGCGGGCCCATTGGGCGGAAGAAAGAGGCTTGGCAACGGGGGTTGTTACCCCTGGGCCTCCATGAACACTGGCCGCGCCGAGCAACAGTGCAATCAAGAGCAGCCAACGGGAGAAGCGCGGGCCTCTCGGGTTCGCGCTGGGGTTTGCGCCCAGGGCGCAGCTAGCACTACCGCTCCTTCCACTCACGACGGGCCTCCTCGAAGATCATCCAGTTTCGGAAAGTCGTTTCTGATTCTTGCCCTCGCCTGGCGCCTGTCGGCGGCGCGACGAGGGATCGCAAAATTGCCGTCCTGCTCAGGGTACAACCGAAAGGTTGACCGTTGTCGCGCGCGAAATGCTGGGGTTGTTTCCCAGTGTCCCCCCGATCGCGATGGTGTAATTGCCGGACGGGGTCCCCGTCACCACGGGAGTGATGTTGATGGGGTTCACATAAGTGTTGCACCCCGCCCCCAAAGCAACCAGGATGATCGCGACACACAGAACCATAAGCGTGAAATGCGGCCGGGACCATGGTTCGGCTCTGCTGAGGCGGAGGGCACACGCCGTCAAGAGGGCCAAGCTCACCAAAAGTAGCGTCCACCAAGTGAACCCGGGCGGAATACCACTCCTGGGGCGCCAGCGGAAGAGCCCGGATTGGGCTGTCGTCGCCAGAGTGAGCGTGGCCATGGCATTTCCCGAACCGCTCAACGTCACCGCGGGGGGCGAAAAAGTGCAGGTGGTGTTCGGGGGGGTGATCAATTGCTGCGTGTTGGCCAAAACGTTGGCGCAGCCCAGGAGGACAACTTGGTTGAACCCGTTCGACGGGGTCACCGTCAAGGTGTAGGTAGCCGAGCTACCGGCCGCGACCGTAGCCCCGGAGGGGGTGGCAGACACGGAGAAGTCTGCTAGAAAGAGCGTCAAGGCGACTGTGGCGCTCTGCTGACTGTAGGTCCCAGTGACCGTAAAGTTCAAGGGGCTCGCGGTGGTCGCGGAAAGATTACGCACCGTGAGCGTGCTGGTCTGCCCAGCCGTGATCGAAGTCGGATTAAAGGAACAGGTCGCCGCCCCACTGCAGTTTAGCGCAATGCTCCCCATGAACGTGCTGGGGGCCGAAGCGGCAATGCTAAACGTGGTAGAAGGGGTGCCGATGAGGAGGACAATCGACCGTGTGTTGGCGGACAAGGCAAAAACCGGAAT